>JAICTV010000115.1 GCA_025936175.1 Phycisphaerae bacterium | reverse complement strand
GGCAGGAGCCTCGCCCTCCCCGCGCGGGGCAATTGATCGCCAGATCCCGACGATTAAGAACGGCATGAGGAGCGGCCCCACCACCGCCGGCAGAAGCATGACGAAGTGCAGCAGCGGTCCGGACGCGTACGCGGACACCTGCGCGTACGGCCACTCGTGGCGCAGCCAGAGCATCCAGTGCCACGTCGCCGGCAGCTTCATCGCCAGCGGATCGAAGTACTGCGGCCGGCCGTAGAGTCGCCAGCCCGCGTAGGTCCAGATCAGCAGCGGCAGCGGAAGGACGATCAGCCACCACCATCGTCGATGCGGCACGAGCGCCAGGGCGGCGAGGAGAAGAAATCCGAACCCCTCCGGCCGCGCGGTCGGCAGCAGCGACACGAGCAGGGTCATGACGAACCATTCACGCCGCCGATAGCACCAGAACGCCAGCGAAAGCAGCAAGGCGAACGGAAGCTCGGTGAGCTCACTGAAGGAGTGCAGAAACACCAGCGGCTGCGCGAGGACGAACACGAACGCCAGCGCCGGCAGGCGATACTTCTGATCTTTCGCGATTGCATAAGTGATCGACGCGATGAGCAGCGCGACGACGAGGCTCGTCGCGCGTACGCCGGCGCGGCCGGCGAGCGTCGCGGGGATCGCATACAGCGCGGTCACGAACGGCCGGCCCCAGACGTTCACCAGGTAGTGCGGCTCCGCCAGCGCGAAACGGGCGTACTGGTAATGGGTACACGAATCGGCTTCCAAGAATCCCGGCGAGACCCCCGCCGCCCAGATGGAGAGCGCGGCGAAGACCACGGCGGCACAAAAGATCGGGATGCGCTGATGCATTGACGAGCGGGGGACCGATTATGCGGACGGGCGGGAAGATTGCATCTTCCGGCGCCGCGACCCGTCGACGGCGTCCCGCGTTTCTCCCCGCCGCGTCGGGCGGATACACTGCCCGGCGGCATGAAGTACGAGGTCAGCTTCATCGGCGCGGGCAATATGGCGGAGGCGATCGCGCGCGGGGTGCTCTCGGCGAAGACGATCGACGCCGCCGACATGATGGCCGCGGACGTTTCGCCCGAACGCCGCGCGTACTTCGAGCGCGAGTTGAAGATCCGCTGCGTGCCGCCGGATTCGTCAGGGGTCGCCGACGCCGCAACCGTCGTGTTGAGCGTCAAGCCGCAGCACATGGCCGCCGCGCTCGAGAACCTCTCCGCCAACATCACCGACTACTCGATGATCCTCTCGATCGCGGCCGGCATCAGCACGAGCTTCATCGAGCAGCGCCTGCCGGCGGCAAAGTACGGCGGGTGGCGGATCGTGCGCGCCATGCCCAACACGCCGATGCTCGTCGGCGAAGGCATGGTCGCAATCGCGCGCGGCGGGAAGGCGGGCGAGCTGGAAATGTCGGCGGCGCGAAAACTCTTCGAATCCGCCGCCGAGGTGATCGAAGTGCCCGAAGCGATGATCGACGCGGTGACGGCGGTCAGCGGCTCGGGGCCGGCGTACTTCTTTTTCCTCGTCGAGCAGATGATCGGCGCCGCCACGCAGCTCGGCCTCAGCGATGAGCATGCGCGCAAACTCGCCACCAGGACCGCGGCGGGCGCGGCGAAAATGCTCGCAACCTCGAGCGACGAGCCGAAGGAGCTTCGGCGCAAGGTCACCAGCCCCGGCGGGACGACCGAAGCCGCGATCAATCACATGACACAGAACAACTGGCCGCAGATCACGATCGACGCGATCAAGGCGGCCGAGAGACGGGGGAAGGAGCTTGGTAAATAAATGATCCTCGACTACGACCTGGCCACGCCGAAGCAAAAGACGATGGCCGACCTCGGCCTGCTGCTGTTGCGCTTGCCGCTGGGAGCGTACTTTCTTGTCGCCGGCGTGAACAAGACGCTCAGCGGCGTCGGCGCGTTCGTCAACGGCAACATCGAGAAAGCGCCGCTTCCGCACGGCCTGGCCAGCGCGTACCTGCACTGCCTCCCGTTCGCCGAGATGCTGGTCGGCATCGGGATCATCCTGGGCTTTGCGACACGGTGGGTCACGTTGATCGGCTTGCTGATGGTGGTGAGCTTCATCATCGCGGTGACGAAGCTGAAAGGCGGCGGCGCACCGTTCGACACGAACGTGCTGATCCTGGGCATGCTGATCGGCGTGAACTTCGTCGGGCCCGGACGGATCAGCGCGGACAAGATGATCGTCACTCGCCGCGAGCGCCGCGCGCCGTGAATGAGCTATTTGCCGCCATCACGGCCCTGTGTCTGGCCGGCTGTGCGGCGCAGGTCGTCCCTCCGCCGTCTCCGGCCAATCCCGCCGCGGTCTACCTCACCAACTACGGCCGGCATTCCAGCCTGCTCCTGCCGGCGCGCGAGGACCATTACGTGGAATTCGCGTTCGGCGACTGGAACTGGTTCGCCGTCAATCACAATTCATCGGGTGACGCGCTGGAGGCGATGCTCTTTTCCGCCGGATCGGCGCTGGGCCGGCGGCAGCTCAAGCTGAGCGACGACATCGACGCGATCTGCCAAGCGACCGGTGCGGGGAGCGTCTCGCGTATCCCGGTGCCGCGCGAGAAGGTCGATGCGCTGCTCGAAAAGCTCGACGCCAGGTTTCAGTCACGCATCGACACGATCACCTACAACCCGGCGTCCGACCTCTGGTTCGTTGCGGATGATGAATCATATTTCGTGCTGCACAACTGCAATCACGTCACCGCCCGCTGGCTGCGCGCGCTCGGCTGCCGGGTGCGGGGGCTGGTCATGTTCTCCAATTTCAAGGTCGTACCGCCTCGACCGGCGCCGGCGAAGTAATCCGCACGCAGCGCCCTTCGATTCGCAGCGCGTTTGCCGCGAATAGCGAGATTGCGGCCGGATAAGCGAGCTTCTCCTCTTCGAACACGCGTGCGGCCAGCGCCTGTGGCGTGTCGTCCTCGCGCACTTCGCACGTCCGCTGCACGATGATCGGCCCGGCGTCGTAGTCGTTGTCAACGAAGTGGACCGTGCAGCCGCTCACTTTGCACCCGTGCGCGAGCACCGCCTCGTGCACGCGCGGGCCGTACATCCCCTTGCCGCCGAAGCACGGCAGCAGCGCGGGATGGATGTTCATCACCTTGCCGGCGTACTTGTCCGGGACTTCCAGGAGACACAGCCACCCGCACAGGCAGACCAGATCCACGCCGGCATCGTCGCAGAGTGAGAAGACCTGCCTGCTGAAGGCCAGCGGATCGGCGAAGTCGCGGCGGTCGACAACGAAGTTCATCAGCTTCGCATCCGCCGCGCGCTTGAGGCCGAGCAGGTCGGGCTTCGATCCGATGACCAACGCGATCCGCGCATTGAGGTCGCCGCTCGCGATCTTCTCGATCAGGTTCTGAAGGGTTGTGCCGGAACCGCTGACGAGTACGGCGAGATTGATAGGTGTTCGTTCCATCCGTGGCACGGGCGCCTCGCCCGTGCTTCAAAAAAGACACGGGCGAGGCGCCCGTGCCACGGGAAAGTCCGTCTATTTCAGCGACCGAACCGCCTGCGCGTCGCGGGCGGTGAGATCGGGATATTCCGCATCGGTGCCGACGTCCGGCCGGCGCTTCCAGCTTCGGGCGCAGGCCTGGTAGGTCGTGCGACGATCGACGACTTTTACCGTGACGGCCGGTCCCGCCTTGTCCGACTTCTCGGCGAAGCTGTGGAAGCCGGCGCCGACCAGGTCCGCAAGGTCTACGCCGTACGCTTCGAGCTTGCGGCGCAGCGCATCGTCCTCGACCTGATAGATCACCTCCGCATCGAGCGCCTTGTTCAGGCCGACTTCCTTCTTCAGCGCGTCGAGCTGCGCCAGCGCCGAATCGCGCAGCTCCATCAGCAGCTTCCACTCCTGAAGCTGATCATCCGTCGGCGACGAATCGGACGCCGTCGGCAACAGCGCCATGTGAACGGTCTGGAGCTCGCGATCGTCCGCCGGCTTGTGCCGGATGTGCTCCCACGCCTCGTCGGCGGTGAAGACGAGCATCGGCGCGAGCAATTTCACCAGCGCGACGACCGTCTTGTGCATCACCGTCTGAGACCGCCGGCGCAGCGGGGCGTTGGGGACTTCGCAGTAAAGCCGGTCCTTCATCGCGTTGCCGTAGACCGCGCTGATCTGCACGGCACAGAAATCGTGCAGCAGGCGGAACGCGCGGTGCAGGACATACTTGTCGTATGCCTCGGTCACATCGCGCACGAGCGCGTCCAACTGGTGCAATGCCCATCCGTCGAGACTGTTCGGCGGGATCTCCTGCGCATCGGTCGCCGGGTTGAAGTCGTACAGGTTGCTCAGCAGGTAGCGCAGCGTGTTGCGGATCTTGCGGTACTTGTCGCCGAACTCCTTGATGACCTTGGGCGAGGTCGGGATGTCGCCTTCGAAATCGACGCTGCACGTCCACAGGCGCAAGAGGTCCGCGCCGTGTGTTTCGATCTCCTTGGTCGCGGTCACGTACTCCGGGTCGCTCTTGGAGACCTTCTTGCCATCGGGCTTGACGACGAAGCCGTGCGTGAGCACCTGCTTGAACGGCGCTTGACCCGTCGCGCCCAGCGCCGGCAGCAACGAGAGCTGGAACCATCCGCGATGCTGATCGGAACCTTCGAGATACAGATCCGCCGGGAACTTGAGATAGCTGCGGCACTGCAGGACCGCGTGCCAGGAGCTGCCGGACTCAAACCAGACGTCGAAGATGTCCTTCTCCTTTCGGAGTTTCCCCGCGGAGAAGCCCGGCGGGTATCGGAAATCCGCGCCAAGCAGCTCATCGGGTTCGTCGGTGAACCAACTGTCCGCGCCGCGCTCGCGGAAGTGGCGCGCGACGGCGCGGACCGACTGCGGAGTTAATAGCGCCTCGCCGGCTTCGTTGTAGAAGACGGGGATGGGGAGACCCCACGCGCGCTGGCGCGAGATGCACCAGTCGGGGCGCGAGTCGAGCATTCCGCCGATGCGGTGTTTGCCCCAGTCGGGGACGAAGTCGGTTTGTTCGACCGCTTGTTTAGCTAACCCGCGGAGCGTTGCTCCGCCGCTAACTTTCGACCCGGCGCTAAATGGTTTGTTCATCGCGACGAACCATTGCTCGGTCGCGCGGAAGATGATGGGCTTTTTGCTGCGCCAGTCGTGCGGGTAGCTGTGGGTGATCTTTTCCTCGCCCAGCAGCACGCCCTTTTCGCGGAGGCGATTGGTGATGATCGGATTCGCTTCCCAGACGGTCTTGCCGCGCAGCCACTCCGAGACGGTGTCGTCGAATTTTCCGTCGGCGCGGACGGGGCTGTAGACGTCGAGCCCGACGCGCACGCCGGTCTCGTAGTCTTCCTCGCCGTGACCGGGCGCGGTGTGCACCAATCCCGTGCCATCGGTCGTCGTCACGTAGTCGGCGGCGACGATCTTTCCTCTCCGATCGACGAAGGGATGCTGGTACACCGCCTCGACGAGCTGCGCGCCTTCGAAGGTCTTGATCGTCTCGAACTTGCTCACGCGATCTTTGAAGACGCGCTCGATCAGATCGGCGGCGACGACGCCGACGCGATCGACGCCGTCGCGATGATAGCGCACCAGCGCGTACTGCACGTCCGGGTTCACCGCGATCGCGAGGTTCGCCGGCAGCGTCCAGGGCGTGGTCGTCCAGACGACGAAGACGAGATTGTCGCCCGGCCCAAGTCCGAACGGCGTGCCGACGCGCTCCAGACCGCTCGCCGGGAACTCGACGTAGATGCTCGTGTCGGTGACGTCCTGATATTCCAGTTCCGCGTCGGCGAGCGCCGTCTGATTCGACACGCTCCACGGCACCGGCTTGAGCTGCTTGTAGACCAGCCCGGCCTCGACGAACCTGGCGAAGACCTCGAGCGTGTCGGCCTCGTACTCCGGCTTCATCGTGAGGTACGGGTTTCCCCACTCGCCGAGGATGCCGAGACGTTGGAACTGCTCCGACTGCACCTTCACGTACTTCGCCGCGTATTCGAAGCAGCGCTTGCGCACATCGACCACGCTCATCTCGCGCAGCTTCGGGCCCAGTTCCTGCTGGATCTTGTGCTCGATGGGCAGGCCGTGACAGTCCCAGCCCGGGACGTACGGCGTCTGGTGCCCCTGCATCGTGCGGAATCGAATGATGACATCCTTGAGCACCTTGTTGATCACATGCCCCATGTGGATGTCGCCGTTGGCGAAGGGCGGGCCATCGTGCAGCACCCACTTGCCCTTGGGCGATTGCGCGCGGGCGGTGAGCAGCCGTTTGTAGAGATGCTCTTCCTGCCACGTCTTCAGTCGCGCCGGCTCGTTCTGCACGAGCTTGGCTTCCATGGGAAACTGCGTCTGCGGCAGGTTCAGCGTCTGCTTGTAGTTCTTCTTTTCCGCCGGGTTCGTAGTCATGTTTGTAACGCCGGTAATGTAGTCGATGCGGATTTCTCTTTCGAGGCGACGGCGCCGGCGTGATCGAGATGGATGTTCCGCCAGCCGCCGCGCACGAAACGCAGGTACATGAACGCGCCGAGAATCGCCCCGTACGCGGAGGCCACGTACCACGGCCCCGAGGGACCGAAGCGTGTCGCGTAGCGCGCGACGACGTAGCCGCCGAGCACGGTGATGCTCCAGCAAAGGACGGCGGTTGCGACGGCGGGGACGAAGGTATCGCCCGCGCCGCGCAGCGCGCCGTAGTAGACGATGTAGACCGCGTCGAACAGTTGATACGCCGCCGCGAAGACAAGGAGCGTCACGCCGGTGCGCATCACTTCCTCATCGATCGTGAACAACCCGATGAGCGGGCGACGCGCGACGACGAACAGCGCCGCGCACGCCAGCATGTACGTGACCGCGACGCCGAATCCCAGGTGCGCGCGATGGACGGCCAGATCCGGCCGGCCGCGACCGATGTAGCGACCGACCAGCGCCGTGACCGCCGTGCTGATGCCGAACGCGGGCATGAAGCTCACCGCCATGTAGCGGAAGACGTAGTTGTTCGCCGCCATTCCCTTCGTGCCGAAAAAGGCGAAGACGAGATTGCCCCAGACGCCCCACGCGAGGACGTCGGTGACGACCTGAAATCCCGAGGGAATTCCGACCCTCAGCAGCGTGCGCATCGCTTCCGCCCGCGCGCGCCAGTCGAACACGTGATACTTCGCGCGGACCGCCGGTGCGAGCAGCACGAACGCGAGAGCCAGCAGCGACTCGACCGTCACGCCGATGTTCTGTCCCCACGCCGCTCCGACCACGCCGAGCTTGTAGTGGAAGATCAGCAGCCACGCCGCGACCGCGTTGACGCTCACGCCGGCGATCGTCGCGTACATGACGAACTTGGCGCGATCGACGGCGAGGAGGAACTGTTGGAACGTCGTGCCGACGAGCTTCACCGCCGCGAACATCACGAGGATCTGCAGGTAGAGCGATTCCTGCCGCGCCAGCTCCGGCTCGTGGCCGAGGTGCGAGAACATCGCGGGCGCCAGCGGGAGCGCCGGCACCGCGAGGACCGCGAACACGAGCGAGAACCAGACGCCCTGCCACAGATATCTGCCGCACCCGGCGAAATCGCGCCGCCCGTAACACTGGCTCACCAGCGTGTTGACGACCCACAGCACGCCCATGCCCAGGCTGATGATGGAGAAGGCGAGGATGCCGCTGTTGGCGGCGGCGGTGGGCGCGGTGATGCGGTCGCCGACGTGGCTGAGCATCCACGTGTCGAGAAACTGCATCAACGTGTACGACGCCATCTGCGCCACCGTCGGCCCGGCCAGGCGCAGCAGCTCCACCAGCGCCCGCTGCTCTTCTGTTTCAAGTTTTGTTGTCGATTCAGTCATCGAATCCCACGAACGCACACACGCTGTCGGTCAAAAAGAAAAACCCCGAAGCCGAGGCTTCAGGGTTTGGTGTGCATACAAATTCCCGGCCGCGGCTATGTCGGTTGAGTCCGAATAATTCGAATGGCCGAGATCGGGTTCATCGCTCAAGGATGGTATCGGCCAAAAGCGGTATGTCAATTTAATGGCGCGATCTGTATCGTGACGCCCCGCATGAGCGACCGTTTGCGCTGGGGGATTCTCGGCACCGGCAACATCGCCCGACAGTTCGCCGCGGGCATCAAGGCGTCGGCGACCCGCAGCGAACTCGCGGCGGTCGGATCGCGCGCGGCCGAAACCGCCAAGGGCTTTGCGGACACGAACGGCGTCGCCTCGTCGTATGCGACCTATCAGCAACTGCTCGACGACACCAACGTCCAGGCGATCTACAACTCACTGCCGAACAACCTGCATCACGAGTGGACGATCAAGGCGCTGCGGGCCGGCAAGCACGTGCTGTGCGAGAAGCCGTTCGCGCTGACCAGGACGCAGGCGCAGGAGATGTTCGAAGCCGCGAAGAAACAAAAACTCGTCCTTATCGAAGCCTTCATGTACCGCTCACATCCGTTGACGCACGCTGTCATCGACGCCGTCCGCGCCGGGGAGATCGGACAGGTGAAACTGATCCGCACGAGCTTCTGTTACAAGACCAGCCGCGTCGACGGAAACGTCCGCTTTGACCGCACGCTCGGCGGCGGAAGCCTGATGGACATCGGCTGCTATTGCGTCAACTTCTCGCGTCTCTTCGCCGGCGAAGAGCCGGACAAGATCGCCGCCTCGGCACACATGCACGAGCGCGGCGTGGACGATTGTGTCACGGCGACGTTGCACTTCCCCCACGGCATCGTCGCCAGCTTCACCGCCGGCATGACGGTCCACGCGGACAACACGGCGTCGATCTGCGGCGACGAGGGGTACATCGAAGTCCCCGTCCCGTGGAAGCCGCCGGTGCAGAAGGCGGCGTATACCGTCGCGCGTTCGACGCCGCCGAAGATGGACCTGGCGGCGGGACAGAAACCGCCCCCGCCGCGCGAGACGCGTCACGTCGACGCCGGCAAGGAGCTGTACGCACTGGAGGCGGACGACTTCGCCTCCGCCGTCCTCGACGGCCGTCCCCCGGCCTTGAGCGAAGCCGATACACTCGGCAACATGGCGGTGCTCGATGAGATCCGCCGACAGATCGGGCTGATGTTTTAGCTATCGAAGGAATGAGCCGTGATCACCGTAATGACCACGGGGGGGATCGCTTCCACCAACGCATACCTGTTGGGAGACGAAGAGTCCAGGCAAGCCGTCATCTTCGACGCCCCCGATCACACCGTCGCCGCGCTGCTCGACGAGGCACAGAAGCGCGGTCTCGACGTGATCGGCCTGTGGCACACGCACGGCCACTTCGATCACGTCGCGGATCATGCGGAAGTGACCAGGCGTTATCCGCGCGCCAAGGTGCTGATACACAAGCTCGATGAGCCGAAGCTTCAGAAACCAGACAGCAGCTCGTTCGTCCTCCCCTTCATTATCCCGCCGCGCAGCGCCGACGCGAACGTCGAAGACGGCCAGGTCCTGCACATCGGCAAGCTGCGCGTGGAGGTGATCCACACGCCCGGCCACTCGCCCGGGCACGTGATGTACCACCTGCCGGAGCAGAAGGTGCTCGTCGGCGGAGACCTGATCATCATGAACTCCGTCGGCCGAACCGACTTACCTGATTCCGATCCCGCTCAAATAGAAGAATCCATCCGCCGGATCATGCAGCTCCCCGAAGACACGCGTCTGCTTCCGGGCCACGGCGAGATCACCACGCTGGAAGAAGAACGACTGGCAAATCCGTACGTGCATCAGGTGCTGGGGATCTAGCGAGAAGCACGGACCGCCGATCAAAAGAATTTGCGTGGACTTCGCGCTTTGTCGGCTTTCTGCTTGCGATCCCCCCCCTCGATGTCGCTATTGTGCCGGCCACAGCAGTTTCACCTGCGAAAGCGAGCCGCTATGGACGGCCGTAAACAAAAGGGCGGGACGAGGGAAGGGATGGGGTTCACCCTCATCGAGCTCCTCGTCGTCGTGGGGATCATTGCAATTCTGATTGGCGTGCTTCTGCCGGTGCTGAGCAAGGCGCGCGCGGCGGCAAACAAGACCGTCTGCCTCAGCAACATCCGCCAGCTCGGCATCGCGATCATTTCGTACTGCAATGAGAACCACGGGTACTTCCCGACTTGCGCATATCCCGATGATGGCGCTAGTGATGTTCCGTACCCTGATGATTGGATTCATTGGCAGGCGAATCGAAGGCTGACAGACTCCGCGATCGCACGATACGTGGCGGCAACGGGCGGGGTTGGGAAGTTTCAGGCCCTCCTGCGGTGCCCGTCGGACGTGTTCGATGGTCGGAAGGCCGCACCGGGAATCGCGGCAGGACAAGGACCGTACTTGTACAGCTACGCAATGAACGACTGCTTAGGGCGGAACAGCGCACCTGTTGGTTCTAGCCTCCGTGGAAAGCTCACACAGTGGCGCGCCTCCTCGCGAAAGGTAATGCTTGTGGAAATGCTGGAGAAATACAACACGGGTCCCGCCTGGCACTGGAGTGTCGATATCGCTCGCCGTCACGGAAAGGCGTACTCGCACGGCAATACCGTTTACCCGCCAGGCCACTCAATGGGAGCAAATGTTAGCGCGGCGTTCTTAGACGCACACGCCGATAGTGTAAACGAGGATCAGACGATGAACCCGGACCAGGGGCGGCCGAACGCTGATTGAGCCCATCTGTTTTCTGATCCGGAATTAACACAATTGACAACGCGCAGGTGCGGCACTTCCGCGCCGTCACGGCTTTGAAATGTCCAAAGCCGGCGGCTCTTGGTGCGCCTGCGCCGTCTCGAAGGAGCTCGACGATGAGAGAAAGTAAATTGCGCGAGAATGCTGCATCGCATCACTCGCGCGGAGAAGCACCATTGCCGTGCATTGAGGCGCTGCCGGCCCGCCTCCTTTTTGCCGTCGTCGAATATGACGCCCCAACGACGGCCTCGGTTGTTCATCTGAGGAAGAATCTCTCGCTGGGCCAAGTCGAGGTTTGGCTCGATAACGCCTCAACTGCAGCATACACTTTCACTGGAACATCTGACACCGACAAGATCGTGGCGGGAACCGCTACGCAGTTCATTTCCGATGAGGTGCCAGCCGACTTCAAGCCGACGGGCGGGATCCTTGTGGTCGGCTACTCAGATAACACGCTCCAGGTGACAGCCGGAGCCGCAGACGGAATGATGGCGCTCACGAGAAGCAGTTCCGCCGGTGGGTTGATCGCGACCTATGACCCCAGCACCGACATCGTCGGCACTGACAGCTATGACGCCGCGGTCAAGCATCTGATCATGCTTACGACTGCAACTTCCGGCACCGAAGTGGACGTGGCGGCGGATAACCACTCGACGCTACTCCAGAACGCGGACATTCATTCCGTCAGCCTTGCGACGGGAACTTCGCTTAAGATCGATACCGGCAGTACGCAGCACAAGATTGGCAGCGGCGACGATCAGACCGCCGCGGGCGTCGTTGTCGTGACGGGAGCGGGTTACGACACGGTCACTGTTACCGCCCTTGACGGCGATCCGGACACCGACGGCGCATGCAGCGCGACGATCGATTTCGGCACAGGGACTGGAAACGTGCTCAACGTCGACTCCGGCGGCACCGCCACGTTGGAGCAGCACACCGCGAGCAACCACACACTCCACGTAGACACGGTCAACCTGTTTGCGAGCGATACCGCGGCGGGCGTGCTCGCCGGTGACCTCATCGTCGATCACGCCTCGGATATCGCTGACCTCTACATCCCCGACCGTTGCACCGCCACCATTGCCGCCGCATCGACGATCGGCGAAATGCATATGTCGTTCTCCGGCTCCACGTCGGTGCCGGCCGACTGCACGATCGACACGATCACGATGACGCAGACCCCGACGATCACCTTCGCCGGCGGCTCCGCGAGTTCGCACGTCACGACCTTCAACCTCCTCGGCACCGCCAACTTCAACAACTTTTCCGACACGGACGTGACGGCGCTGAATGTGGGCGGCGGCGACGCGACGTTGAACGTCGGTGCGCGGGCGGTGCTGGCGATTGGCGATGCGGACGTCATCGGCCACGCGATTTTCGACCTGACGACCTTCTTCGACAGCGGCACGAGCACGACGTACAAGTCCGACGTCTCGATCAGCGGCACCGCGACCGCCACCGGAACGATCGAAGTCGAGGACGGCGGCGTGATCGCGGTCGGCGCGTTCGACGCCGGCAGCGGCGCGGTCAACGTTCACGACAACGTGACGATGACGATCGCCAGAACATCGACCATCGGCACGTTCGATCTCACCACCGGCTCGCGCGCGACGCTCGTCGCCCGATCCGGCTCGTACGCCACCGCGATGGCGAGCTTGCTGACCGTTACCTCTTCGCTCTACCTCGGCGATGACGGAGGAAATCCCGACGGAACGCTCGACATCAAGGACAACGATCTGATCGTGAAGAACGGCGACCTTGGGACGGCGAGCGGCGGGCAGTACGATGGCCTCACCGGGATTCTCCAGTACAGCTATGACTCCGAGAACAGCAACTTCTGGGACCGCCCCGGGATCATCACGTCGATGTCGGGCGCAACCGGTGCAAGCAGCCTGAATACCATCGGCATCGCGTCGGCGGCGGACTTGTTCGGGATCTCAGGATCGCAGACCGCTCTGTGGGGACAGGGAGCGGGGCTCAACGTCACCGTCGATGTCGGCGACACCCTGATCAAGTACACCTGGGGCGGCGACGCGACCCTCGACGGTGTTGTCAACGGCGACGATTACGCCCAGATCGACTCCGCGTATCCGCAAACGGTCTTGTTCGGCTGGCTCAACGGCGACTTCAACTACGACGGCGTGATCAACGCGGACGATTACTTCATCATCGATTCCAATTTCCCTGCACAGGGAGTGGCCTTATAGGCCGAAAACGCGACGGACAAAAAAGGCCCGCACATTCGCATGTGCGGGCCCTTGTGAATCTTCAGCCGACTGACTCAGTCGAAAAGCTCATTCGGACTTCGCCGGCTTTTCGGTCTTGTCGCCGCCGGACTTGCCGCCTTCGTGGCGCTCGAGCTTGAGGTCCACGCTGGTGTCTTCGCCGGACTTGACCTCAATCGTGTCGTGGGCGCGGCCGGCGCCCTTCACCTGGGCGATGATCTCGTACTTGCCGATCGGGACGTCCTTCATGGTGAACTTCCCGTCGTCGCCGGTGGTGGCGTTGGCGACCGGGATCGGCTTATCGCCCTTGGCCGGCTTCTCATCGCCGGCGGCCTTGGACTCGGACTTGTCCGAGTTAGAGCTCTTGGCGGCGGAGTGGGCGTTGGCGCGGTCCATGGGGTGGAAGAGGCGGACGAGGCATTTGGCCGCGGGCTTGCCGTCGATGCCGGTGACGGTGCCGCTCACGGTGCCGGTGTCCTTCTTCTCGGCCTTGTCCTCCGCGATGGCGCGGGAGGCGGTGAAGGAGATCAGCAGACCCAGGGCGAGCACGGGCATCGCCCACTTCAGAGAACGAGACATGGCTTGATCCTTTCTGTTGAAGAAGCCAGATGGTGTGGAATCAATCCTAAACGAATCCCTTGTTCATCCGATAACGCACGAATCGTCGATTTGTTTCGCGACGGCGGCGGTGATTTGCGGTGCGGCATGCCCATCACAACGCCGGCTGCAGTTCGTCCCAGAGGTCGCGCAGCTCCAGCGTCAGGCGGACGCGCGCTCCGCCGTCAGATAAATAATCGACTTTTGTGGGTCGGGCACGTGAAAGAGATCGGCCGACGGCGTCGGAGATGCGCGGGTTCTGCCGGGCGACGTCCCCCAACGTCACGCCGTCCGAGAGCGGCAATAACTCCAGTTTTTGCCGGAGTTTGGCCTGCGCGTCGGCTTCGGCGGCGCGGGCATTTTTGAGCGGAGTTTTGGCCGATGTGGCGCTGCCGATGGCGTCGGCCTGATCGTTCACCCACGGCGGTGTATCCGGCGCGCCGATGGACATGCGCGTGACTGACATCGGCGACGCCCCGACGCGTCCACTCCCGCGCGTCGTCGCGCTGACGCGATCGGCCAGGTCGCTCCGCAGCTTTGTCCACGCGGCATCGTCCATCGATCGCGACAGCTCCGCGCTTTTCGCCGCCGCATCGTGCAGGACGTCGAACAACTCTCCCGCCGGCGTCGCCAGCGCTACGCGGACCTGGAGGTCCTCGCGGAATTCCACCTGGTTGACCGGACGGGTCGCGAGCCATTGATCGACCGCGTCGCGGACGTCTTTATCCGCCAGGGCATCCGCGACCGTCTTTCCCCCGGCGCCCCACGGGATGGATTTGGTCGTCTCGATGACGCGATGAGCCGCATCCTGCTTGGCGGCATTGATCGCCTGCTGCCGGCTGGCATCGTTGACGCGCGACCAGGCGACGCCGTCTTCGGTGGGCTTGACCATTCCCGCCGCCGCGCCGGCGGTGCTCGTGCCGGTGGCCGAGAAGGTGCGGCGGTCCCAGTCCTTCAGACGGGCCGTCAACACCTCCGGCGCGATCGGGGATTTCTTCGGCCTGGTCGAGGCGATCGACACGAGCGCGCTCGCGACGCGCGGCCCGGAGATCTCGAGGCGCACCTGGCAGGTCTGATCGTCGATCCAGCGCGGCCCGCCGATCATCTGGGCGCGCTGCAATGTCTTATCGAGTTCATCGTGGGAGCTGGTGCGATCGAGCAGGTCGCCGACGGTGATGTTGCGGCCGAGCGATTCCTGGCTGATCTGGCGATGCAGTCCGTCGACGGCACGTGCGGTGGCGGCGTCGATCTGCTCGCGGCGTTGGCCGCGCGCGTCCTGAGCGCGCGCGGTCACCGTCAGACCGAGCAGCGCCAGCGCCAGGATGCCAAGCGAATACGACCGCATTGCAGTTCCTACATCGCCCTGCGTAAAGGGTTGACGGGGCGAAGGTTTAGACAACTCTCGCGTCCGCTCGTTAGCATCAATGGGCTTGCCACTTAAGCGGCAAGCCCTGTGCAGAGCCTCTATCCCTCATCGTAAGTTTGATTTAACCCACTGCAATTCTTACCATTCCCCGCGTCGTTCGCGTAACTCCCGGTCGATTCCATCGTTATCTGTCTGACGGAGCCGCTTCCAGCATGATCCCACGCCGTAAAACCCGCCAGGTGACCGTCGGCGACGCCGCGCATGGTTTTGTCAGGATCGGCGGCGACGCGCCTGTTTCCGTTCAATCGATGACGGCGGGATACACCTTCGAGATCGATCAGTGCGTCGCCGAGATCCAGAAGCTCGCCGCCGCCGGCGCGGATCTCGTCCGCGTCGCGGTTCCGGAGAAGAAGGACACGGCGGCGCTCAAAGAAATCCTGCCGCAGGTGACGGTGCCGATCGTCGCGGACGTGCACTTCCACTTCCAGCGCGCCTTGGAAGCGATCGAAGCGGGTGTGCACAAGATCCGCCTCAATCCCGGCAACATCAACGACCGCGCGCAGGTTCGCGACGTCATCCAGGCGTGCAAGGCGAAGAAATTGCCGATCCGCGTCGGCGTGAACGAAGGCTCCATCGTCGAACGCAGGGACAAGCAGAAACGCCTCAAGGAGCTCGGCGGCGTTTTCTCCGATCAAAAACACGGGCACCTGCTGGCGATCATGGTGACCAAGCTCGAGGAGTACCTCGACATCTTCCACGCCGAGGATTTCCACGACATCGTCATCAGCGCCAAGTCGATCGATCCGCTGCTGGTAATCGATGCGTACAAGGCGATCAGCGAGCGGTTCGATTACCCGCTGCACCTCGGCGTCACGCACGCCGGGCCGAAGGAAACCGGGACGATCCGCAGCGTCGCGCCGCTGGCGCACCTGCTGTGCAGCGGCATCGGCGACACCATCCGCATCAGCTACGCGAACGATCCGGTGTACGAAGTGCAGGACGGGCTGGAGCTGTGCTACGTGCTTGGCCTGCGCAACCGCATCGGCGCGGAACTGATCGCCTGCCCCACCTGCGGCCGAATCCAGGTCGATCTTTTCAAGCTGGTGCAGGACGTCCGAAAAAAGCTCGCGGAAGAAATCCAACTGCCGATCAAGGTGGCGGTGATGGGCTGCGTGGTGAACGGTCCGGGCGAATGCGAAGGCGCCGACATCGCCATCTTTGCCGGCGACCGCCGCGGCATCATCTACGTGCAGGGCGAAAAAGTCGCCAACGTCCCCGAAGAAGACATCCTCGAAGCGCTGCTGAAAGAGTGCCGCCTCTTCCAGGCCAAAGTCGAGCGCGGCGAAGCGAAGCTCGGCGAGAAGAAGGTGGACGTCATCCCGCCCGACCCGCTCGGCGAACTGGGGAGCGGGTGGGAGAAGATTCAGAAGGAAAAGGGGCTGTCGCTGCCGGTCGTGAAATAG
>JAICTV010000346.1 GCA_025936175.1 Phycisphaerae bacterium | reverse complement strand
TGGCACTCATAGCAATGAAACGTACCACCGCCGTGCCGGTTCGACCCCTTGAAAGACGATCGCCGTGTCTAATCGGGAGGGCGCGGCGCCGGCCGGGCCGCGGACGCGACGACAAACCCTGCCGGCTCGGCAGGAGCCGCGCCCTCCCGTCAGGCCATGATCTCTTCGATCCGCCCGATCGTCTCCGCATCCAGCTTCACCCCGCCGGCGGCGGCGTTTTCTTCGATCTGCTCCGGCCGCGTCGCGCCGATGATGCAGCTCGTGACTTCGCTCCGCCGCAGGTTCCACGCCAGCGCGAGCTGCGTCATCGTCAGCTTGTGTTCCGCCGCGATCGGCGCGAGCTTCTGCACCTTGGGCAGCAGCTTGGGGTCCTCGAGCAATCGCCGGATGAACTGATTCTGTCGATCATCGCTCAGCCGGGTCCCCGCCGGCGGCGGCGCGTCCGGCTTGTACTTGCCGCTCAAAATTCCCTGCGCCAGCGGCGAATAGCACACCTGCCCGATCCCCGCCTGCCTGCAGAACGGGAACAGCGTCCGCTCGACCTCCCGCGCGATCAGGTTGTAGCGCGGCTGGCTGCTCTTGGGCCGGTCGTACCGATCGCCGCAGATCTGCAGACATTTCTCCACCTGCTCGACCGGCCAGTTCGAAAAGCCCCAATAAAGGATCTTGCCCTGACGGATCAGATCATCCATCGCACGGATCGTCTCCTCCAGCGGCGTGTTCTCATCGAAGCGATGGCACTGGTACAGATCGAGATAATCCGTCCGCAAGCGCTTGAGGCTCGCGTGGCACTGCTCCATCACGTGCTTGCGCGAGAGCCCGCGATCGTTCGGCCCCGACTCCATCGGAAAGTACAGTTTGGTCGCCAGCACGTACGAGCTCCGCCGCCGCGCGTAGAGCAGCTCGCCCCACACCTCTTCGCACCTGCCGCGCGCGTACGCGTTGGCGGTGTCGAAGAAGTTGATCCCCACGTCGAACGCCTTGTCGAACACCGCCCTGGCGACCGATTGCTCGACGGCGTTGCCGAAGGTGAGCCAGCCGCCCAGGCCGATCTCGGACAGTTGAATCCCGGCATCACCGAGTCGTCGATAGTTCATCAACCTGTCCTCTTTAGAGACCATCCCTGATGTCATTCCGAGGTACTCCGAGGAATCTCGGACCCCACCGGTCAACGAGATCCCTCGGAGTACCTCGGGATGACAACCGCACGCATCTCAACGAAGGCGAGCCAGGATCGACTCCCGCCGAACGGCGAACCGCGCATCATCCAGCACCGGCAGCGCATCGCCGATCTCGATCGCCTGATCCAGCGGCACCCAGCTCTTGCACCCCGCGTACGCCGGCGTGTTCGCGATCGTCACCGGCGCGTGCAGCCGGTACGCGCGGACGATCAGCAGGTAGAGCGGGTTCTCCGGGCGGTAGTCGAAGCGCATGTCGATCAGCGGCGGCGTCCAGACGTGCTCATCGTCGATCGCGTTCATCTGCCCGCGCGACTGCAACTGCATGATGTCGCTCACCACCGCCGCCGCGGAGACCGCGATCTCCTGGGGCTCGGCGGTCTTCGCCTCAAACCCTTCATGCTCCGCCGGCTTGAGCATGTTCAGGTTCTGATGCAGATAGGTCGGGAAAAGTAAGAACTCCCGGTGCTCGACCTCGAACTCGCCGGCGGCTTCATAGATCCCGCCCTTGCGCAGCAGGAGCATCTGCCGCCCGCTCTCCAGCGCCCGGCAGACCACCGCCCACTCCTTCAACGCCACCTGCAACGAAGTCGGCCACGCCATGGGAGCGATTGTAGGTGGGCTTCGTGAGGTGCGAAACGCAGGTGCGAACGCACGCCCGCATCCACCGCGCGCTGCCAATGCAAATGCAGGAGGCGAGGCGAGACACCCTCGCCCCACAATTTCGCGCCTCGGTCGTGCCGACCGCAGCTCCCCGCACCCCCCACTCCACGCTTGCCGCTCCTTCATGCCCCCACGGTGGCGGCAGTTCGCCGCGCAACTCGACCCTCCGCGTCCCTCCGCGTCCATCTGCGTACACCGTCGGTTTCGCGTCCTGGGCCGTGGTAGTCCGAGAACCGCTTCGTGATCTTCGCGGCTTCGTGGTGAAAAAAGAGGTTCGATAAAAGCGCCCTTCGCCGCGCTGTGGCGCGTGGGGCCGAGAAATTCGGCCGTCCCGCGGCTGCGGGAAGAACACATGCAGTCGCGCGAGTCTTTCATTGCTGGCAAGAAAAGCGTCCCGAATGGCAATGGGGCGACCATTGCCGGGAATGATCGTTTGATTGCCGGCAATGACGCTTCGATTGCCGGCAATGGTCCGGTCATCGCTGGCAATGATGACGTCCCGGATGGCAACGCTCCCCTGCCGCATGTCAGGGAACAGCCGCGGATTCCCCGCCGCGCGTCCCGCGCGGGGCGCGCGAATACCGCCACAGCGCCCGCAGCCCGGCAAGCCAGAGCACGACCAGCAGCGCCACGAACGCCGTCGTCGCGTACGGCGGCGTGTCGGCGACGGCGACGCTCGTGGCGTTGATGGAGAGCGGCTTGTTGTTCGAGCTCATCCCGCCGGTCGCGCGGCCGGGGAAGGTGATCATGTGCCCGGTGCGCGACTGCGAATGCATCTGCTCGAAGACGGTCTTGGCCTCGTCGATCGCGGTCGCATCCGTGTCATCCACGCCAGCGGATTTCTCGAACGCCAGCAACGCTTCGAGCGTGAACGGTTGCGGCGGAGCCCACGTGGCGCCGCCGAGGCTGGTGCGGCTAGTGTTGGTCGCGGGGTCATAGCGCATCGCCTCCATCGGTTTTCCATCCGCAGCGTAGAAGCTCAGCGTCACCTCCATCGGCGGGACGTCGTCGCCCCAGGTTTCGTGGTGCGCCTCCAGCGTGTAGCGGCGCCCGGCGACCGCCAGCGATTTGAGGGTCATCGTGTTGTCGTACGTGCGCACGACCGGCAGCGATTGTTCGATCACGAACGCGAGCAACCCGCCGGCCAGCGCGACCGTGAACGTGAAGAGCACGGCCGCGGCGATGAGCGGGCCGCGGCCGAGCCGGCGCTGCTCGGCCGCGTTGATGATGCCGACGCGGCGGAGATCGCTGCCGCACTCCGGGCAGGTGAGCGAATCGAGGCCGGTGACGTTGTAGTCGCACTTGCCGCAGCGGGCGCGGGCGTCGAGGGCGGGAGGCGGAGTTGCCGTGTCCGTCATCGTGATGTCGCTCCCGTCTTGCGGGTCGAGATGACCCCCCACGTCAACGCAAGCCAGACGAGCGGCGCGCCCATGGCGATGAACTGCCACTGCCCGCGCGGCGGCTCGACGCTGGCGCCTCCGCCGCCGCCGATCATCAGCGCGGTC
>JAICTV010000116.1 GCA_025936175.1 Phycisphaerae bacterium | reverse complement strand
TTCAGGAACGAGGCGATCTGTCGCCTGGCCTCGTCGCGATTGAATCCATCGGGCACGTTGCGCGCTCCGCCGCTCCCGAAGACGAGGATTTCCACGCCGAGCTGCTTCGCCCGCGCCGTCACGCGCTGCATGTGGGCCTTGAGCCAGTCCACATTCGCGTGCGGCCCCGTGATCTTCATTGCCGCCGGCACCAGCACGTTCGCAGCCGGCACCGGAAGCGCGGGCGGCGGGAGGCTCTCGTCGAGGAGGTCTTTGACCATCGGCTCGACGTAATCCCACCCCACCGACGAAGCGGCCGCGGAATCGATCAGGCTTGTGCAAACACCAAACTTCATGGCATGAACATTAGGGTCGCGGTGCGATGCCGTCCGGCGTGATCAGCAGCAGGCGGTCGGTCACCTGGTGCGGCATGCGGTGAAAATCCTCGGTGATCTGCTTCTGCAACCGGTCGACGGACTCCGCCTCATCGCGGAAGCAAAGCAGGATGTCGCGATTGGGAATGCCCGCTGCAAAGGGGCTGCCGAGATGTTCCTTCAGGCGGTCGTGAAGCGTCGGCAGCAGTATTCGACTCGCGTCGTAGCCGTCCATCGTCTGGAAGAGGATCAGGTTGACGCTGCCGTTCTCGTCCTGCGCCGCGTGCGCGCTGATCGCTTCGCTGCGGGCGACGAGGTTGTCGATCGCAGTCTTGTGCAGGTCATCCAGCGAGATGCCCCACGCGTCGAACCGCGCGCGGGGGATGTAGGCGATCGTGCGGTCGTTGTCGATCGCGTAGGCGACGAGCAGGCCTTCCACCAGCGGCTGCGCGACGACGCCGGCGGGACCGTCTTCGATGCTTCCGCTCAAGATCATGGGCAGGATCCGGTCTTTCACTTCCTCGAAATTCGCGCCCGAATCGGGCGAGCCTTCGGCCGCGCGCAGCAGCTCGACGGCCCAGCGTTCGACGTGATGCTGGATGTCGTCGGGATGCAGGATCGTCACGCGATAGAGGTTTTCGAGCGGCGCGACGGCGCCGTTGACGCTGAGCGAGAAGCCGCCGTCGCCCGGCGCGATCTCCACCAGCGGAAAACGCGACTTCACGATCTCCGTCACGCGCTCCAGGAATTCTTCGCGGGACAACTGCGAGGACGACATACGACCGCAGTGTAGTCATGAGGTTTGCAAATGCCACCACGTCAGAGCGCGATCATTGCGAGCCACTTCATCGACCCCTATAACTCGCCGCCGATCGAAAGGAATTGCGTTCATGTCACAGCAGCTTCGCGCAGGGATCATCGGCGGCGGATGGCCGGGACAGCAGCACGCCAAAGGCTACGCCGCGGCGGGAGGATTCAAAGTCGCCGCGATCGCGGACCTCATCCCGTCGCGACGCGAGAAGTTTCTCAGCGAATATCCCGGCGCCAAGCAGTTTGCCGACGCGGCGGAGTTGCTCGCCGACGGGGAGATTGATGTCGTCAGCGTCTGCCTGCCCAATTATCTCCACGCCGCCACGACCATCGCCGCGCTCAAGGCCGGCAAGCACGTCATGTGCGAGAAGCCGCCGGCGATGAACGTGAAGGAAGCGAAGCAGATCGAGAAGGCGGCGGCCAAGGCGAACAAGATCGTGATGTACTCGGTGCAGCGTCGCTTCGGCGGCCCGGAACAGGCGGCGAAGCAGGCGATCGAGAAAGGTTACGCGGGCGATGCGTATCACGCGCGGGGGACGTGGATGCGCACACGCGGCATCCCGATCGGCACCGGTTGGTTCATCGACAAATCGCGAGCGGGCGGCGGCGCGCTGATCGACATCGGCGTCCACCTGCTCGATCTCGCGTGGTTCCTGCTCGGCCAGCCGCGACCGATCGGCGCGTACGGCGTCACGCACCAGCGCTTCGCGCACACGCTGGAGGAGAACAAGAAGATCGACGTGGACGACGCCGCGTTCGCGATGATCCGCTTCGAGGGCGGCAAATCGCTGGAGCTGGCGGCGAGCTGGGCGATCAACCAGTCGCCGCAGCAGCAGGGAACCATCTGCCGCGTCTACGGCGAGAAGGCGGCGATCGAAGTCTACACGCCTGAAGGCGCCGTGCTCTATCGCAACTTCGACGCCAAGGGCGACGCCAAGCCGCACCCGCTCAAGCCGCCGAAGCTCGTCTCGCACGCCGCGCTGATGCGGCACTTCCGCGAGTGCATCCTCGGCAAGGCCACGCCGATCATCGGCGCCAAAGAAGGCGTGCAGCTCATGCAGATGATCGAGGCGATCTACAAGAGCAGCGAGAGCGGAAAGAGCGTCGAGATCAAGAACAATTGACGTGGCTTGGGCGCCCCGCCCGAGCATTCTCGCGGCGCGATCTTTCTTCAAATGCGGCTACAAGCCGCACGCGCTCGGGCGAGACGCCCAAGCCACGTTTAAGAGGCCAGTGGCTGCGACGAGAGGCCGAGCACGTGGACGATGCGGGCGGCGGTTTCTTCAACCGCCTGGTTCGTCACGTCGAGGATCGGCCAGTTCTGCCGCGCAAAGAGGTCGCGGCTCCATGCGAGCTCGCGCGCGACCTCGCGCGGATCCGTATAGCTGGTCGCTTCCATCCGCCAGGCCTGCTGCCGCCGCGCGCGGATGTCGGCGAGCACGCGCGGCTCGATCACCAGGCCCACCACCTTCTTGGCGCGCAGCTCGAGGAGCTGCCCCGGCGGCTCGACCTGCATCGCCAGCGCCACGTTCGCCACGCGGTAGCCGAGCTGCGCGAGGAAGACGCTCGTCGGCGTCTTGCTCGTGCGCGACACGCCCACCAGCACGATGTCGGCTTCGGCAATGCTGTCGATGCCGAGCGCGTCATCGTGCTCGAGCGTGAACTCGAGCGCCTTGACGCGGCGGTGGTACGCCTCGTCCACGTGATGGAGCAGCTCGTAGTTCTGCGTCGGGGTGAGGCCGGAGTGGGTGGCGATAAAGTTGACAAAATCACCGGTGATGTCGCAGCAGCCCACGTCCAGCCGCTTGCACTCGGCGGCGATGAGCTTCTTGTTGAGCTGATCGATCATGCCGTGGAAGACCATGCCGGGGTTGGTCTTCACCTGCGCCATCACGTCGCGGATCTGCTGCTCGCTGCGGACGAAGGTGCGCGTGTGCAGGCGGAAGGCGCTCGGCGGGAACTGGGTCAGGATCGCGGTGAGCAGATGGCGGCCGAGGTTTCCGGTGGAGTCGGAGAGGATGTAGATGTGCCGGGGGCCGTGCGGCGGGTTTGCCGCGGGCTGTTTCGCCTTGCGCTGGGCCGCGCGGGATGGTTTAGCCTTCGGCGCCACCGAGTTCTCGCGATTGGAACAGCCACATCCCGATCGCCAGCGCGAACGCCGCGTAGGAGGCGGCATAGAGCGCGCTGACGGCGGTGTAGGACCAGATCTCGCCGAGCGACACGCCGCGCGGGTCGCTCGCGTACATCGTGCCGGCGATCTTGATCGTGCTGTAGACGGTCTTCTGCCGCAGGTCGAAGGTCGTCAGGAATGGCAGGAGCAGGCTGATGACGTACGCGAAGCCCTTGACCAGCGCCGACCGGCCGGCGAGCGGGCCGGTGTCGAGCGGAAAGAGGAAGCGCGTCAGGTTGCCCGCGATGTAAAGGATGATGACGATCGGCAGATTCACCACCAGCGAGAAGCGCGTCGAGAGGGCCACGCCGATCGCGGCCAGCACGCTGATCTGCAGCCACATCAACAGCAGGCTCGGGAGCAGGCCGCTGATGTGCATGATGCGCATCTGGAAGATCGTGCGCAGCTCCGATTCATCCAGTGAATTCGTGCGAAGCTGATTGTCGCCGGGCAGGCGCGCCCAGGTGCAGAGGATCAGGATCCCGCCCAGCACCGCGATCGCCATCAGCGCCGACGCGATGATGCCGAGATACTTGCCGACGAGCACTTCCCAGCGCCGAACCGGTTTGCTCATCAGCGTGAGCATCGTGCGGTCCTCGATCTCGTCGAAGATCGATCGGCTGGTGGCAAAGAGCGTGACGATCAGGACCATCAGCAGGATCACGTCCAGCCCGACGGATTTGAACATGACGGTGTCTTCGCCGAGCGTGAAGAACGGGAGCAGCGCGAAGATGCAGAGGATCGCGCCGCCGAGCGCCAACAGCAGCGGATAGATCGGCTGGACGACCGCTTCGAGGAACGTGTGACGGAGGATGACGAAAGTTCGATACATGATTCTGTGCTCTGCACGTGGCACGGGCGCCTCGCCCGTGTTTTTTTGAATGTCACGGGCGAGGCGCCCGTGCCACGGAAGAAGCCGCGCCAAGTCTAATGGCTGATCCTGAAATCTAAAAACTCTCCCGTCGGCGGCGAGTCGAAGGTGGTGTGATTCCGCACGAAACCTTCCATTTTCCGCCGGATTTCTTCGATCAGCTCATTGATCTCCGCTTCCTCCCCTTCGGCGACCAATTCGACTCTTCCGTCCGGCAGGTTGCGAACGTAACCCACGACGTCAAACCCGCCGGCGACCCCTTTAGCCGTGTAGCGAAAGCCCACCCCCTGCACCCGCCCGTTGAAGAGCACCGTTCGCCGAATCTTCGCGCTCATGACGCCTTGGCCACCCATTGATGGCCGAACTGCTCGTACGCGACGTTCCTGATGAACTGCTGGTACTCCGTCTCGACGTCCTTGAGCGGTTTGCCGAGGTAATGCTCGAGCATCGGCTGCACGCCGGCGGGCGACCACGCTGCGACGGCGCGGCGCATCGAGCCGGTCGGATCGTACACCGTGCCGGCGGCGATCTCGCCGAGCATCTTCTTGAACGCCGGGCGGTACTGGCCGTTGTTGTACTCCCACAGGAAACGCGCAAAGGCCCAGTCCTGCGCGTAGAACGCCTCGATCTTGTCGCCGGGAAGTTGCACCACGTCTCCGGCGTGCATCGTCACCAGCTTGTCGAGCGGCCAGAGTTTTTTGTTCTCGATCGCGTTGCGCAGCCCGAGCGCGCGGTTGGGGTTGAGCGACAGATCCCAGCGCGGCAGCTCGGACGGGAAGCGCACGTTCTCGAACATGCAGGCGGTTCCCTCTTCGAGAAACGGCGGCAAGCGGCCCTTGAAATGCCGCGCCACGTACTGATGCCAACCCTCGTGCGCGGCGACGGAGTAGGTCGCGTTCTCGCCGACGTAGTAGGAAACGAACCAGTCGCCGATCGTGTACCCGCCGCGCGTGATCTGCAGATATACGGCGGCGTCCGCGCCCGTGTGCCGCGAAGTGAAATCCGCCCACTCGCTGCGACGCGAGAAGACGTAACACTTCATCGGCTTGGCGTTGGGCGGCGCCGCCGCGGCGAAGGATTGATATTGCGCGTAGGCGCCCTCGAGGACCTGCGGCAGCCGTTTGATCACTTCAGGGTCGGTGATGGTCGTGTGAACCTGATAGTGCGGCGTTTTGAGGATCGTCCCGTCCCGCTGGTTGTAGCTCCAGGTCTCCGTGGCGACCGGTGCGGCGGCGGTCGGACCGGTCCAGCGCGCTGCGGTGCCGTCGAGGTTGCTGCAGCCGCCTGCGAGTAGCGTGAAAGCGACAAGGACCGACCACAGCGCTGTCGTCCCGAGATACTCCCAGGGATCTCGGACGTGACTGGACTCCGAGATCCCCCGGAGTACCTCGGGATGACAGTTGGCCAGGCGCGGTGACAATCCACCGGGATGACAAGCTTTGCGTTGCGTGAGATGCAGCGTTTGCGTTTTCACTTGCGAGATTTACCCTTTCGCCATGGCGTCGGTTCGATTGGTCCGGGTGGACGTTATCAGCATAGGCGCAACCAGCGGCAACCGGCTCTGGGGGGAGACGCAGCGCGTCCGCACCGGGCACGCGACGACATCGCTCATCCGCGTCGGCGAACGAAACATTCTAGTCGATCCCGGGCTCCCTCCGGCAGCGATTACCGCACGACTCTTCGAGCGGACGGGAATGACGCCCGATCGCATCGATACCGTGTTTCTTACCAACTTTCGCGCCTCGCATCGAGCGGGCTTGTCCGCCTTCGGCGCTGCCAAGGTCTTCATCCACGAGCGCGAGCAGCAGGTCATGGGCGATCGGCTCGCCCGGCTGATTGAGGAAGCGCCGTCGCAGGATGTCGATCGCGCGGCCCTGGTGGCGGAGAAGAAGCTGCTCGATTCCTTCAAGCCCGCTGACGACCACATCGTGGAAACGGTGGACCTCTTCCCGCTGTTCGGCTACACCGCGGGCACGTGCGGCCTGATCGTCGCGGCGCCGACCTCGACGACGCTGATCGCCGGCGACGCGGTGCCGACGCTCGATCACTTTCTCGCCGGGCAGATCCTGCCCGATTGCTACGACATCCAGGCGGCGCAGGAGTCGATGCGCGAGGTGTACGAAATCGCGGACCTGATCATCCCCGGGCACGACAACCTCTTCGCCAACCCGCGCGCGGCGGGGATCTAACAAGCCCACCAACGCAATCCGCGCAACAACGAGGGAACGCTTTGCAGATCGGTATCCGCGTAACACCAAGTCTCAGCCGCACTTACACATCGACGGAGCGTCGCGTTTTTTTTATTTGTTGCGCCACTTTGCGCCCTACGTGTGCATGCGCTGCGCATCCATCATTTCCGCGCTATTGCACGACCGGAATGACGAACGTGCAACGCCCGGGCGGCAGCGAGCGGCTTGCTGAGCAAAACCTCAGATCTGACATTTGAGATTTTAGATTTCAGAATCAATCGCGTTGCACGTTTGTGATCACGGAACTGCAATGGCGGAGTTACATGCAATCAGCGCCTCACTTCGCCGCGTTCTGATCGATCGCGGCGATGATCCGCTCCTGCACTTCCTTCGCTGTGCTGTTGCTCCCCTCCGGGCAGTTGTTCATCAGGATCGAGAAGACGTACCAGCGGTCATCGCGCGCCTTGAGGAAGCCGCTGAGCGCGCTGACGCCGCTGACGTAGCCGCTCTTGCCAAAGACCCGGCCGCGGAGATTGCCCTTGAATCGGCGCGAGAAGGTGCCGTCTTCGCCGCCGACGGCGAGGCTGCCGAGGAAGAGGTCCTTGTTCTTGCCGTGATAGTCGTAGGCGAGGACCTTGAGCAGCGCGTCGGCGCTGACGTTGTTTTCGCGCGACAGGCCGCAGCCGTCATCGAGGTGAAACTGTGCCGGCGGGACGCCGACCGTTTTGGCGAGAAAATTTCCGACCGCGGCGGGACCATTTTCCCAGGAGCCGGGCTGATTGCCTTCGCTGGCGGCGTGACCGAGACGCTTGCACATGCACTCGGCGTAGAGGTTCATGCTGTCCTTGTTGGCGCGGTCGAGGACGGTGGAGAGCTTGGTGTCGAGCGCGGCGAGCACCGTCCAGCCGGTCGGGTCTTTCTCGTACTGTCCGCGCACGCTGCGATCGCGCTGCGCTTTGCCTCGGACTGAAACGCCGGCGCTCGAGAGCGTCTCGGCGAGAACCGTTGCGGCGAACATCGGCGGATCGAAGACCGGGACGGAGATCGGCTCGCCCAGATCCTGATCGACTTCGCCGCGGAGCGTCAGGTCGTTCTTCCCCATCGGCCGGAGGATGCCGGCGGCGTTGTTCTTGCCGGTGACGCAGGCGTTCTTCACCGTCACGTAACGCGTCGGCGGATCGATCGTGTACTGCACGAGCTGGCCCGGCTGCGTGGCCTTGACGTAGAAATCGACGCAGTTGGCGTTGAGGTTGACGCCGCCGATGCCGGCCGAATAGCGGGCGTTGGCATAGCGCGGCGACCAGTGCGGGTGCACGAAGACCTGATCGAACACGCTGTCGTCGACGATCACGTTGCGCACCGAGGTAATGCTGCGCTTCTTGAGCTCATCGGCCCAGGCGACAAAGACGGTGGTGACGTCCCAGCCGACCTTCTTGAGCAGCTCGGCATCGCCCAGCGTCGGATCGCCGTCGCCGATCAGGTAGACGTCATCGCCCTTCTTCAGCAGCACGGTGTGGAATTTGAAATCGCCGCCGACGTGATCGAGGAAGGCGGAGGTGGTCAGGATCTTGAGGTTGCTCGCCGGGATGAGCGGGATGTCGCTGTCGAACTTGAAGAGCGATTCGTCCTTGCCGGTTTCGGCGCCCAGGCGGGAGATGGAGATGGAGAGGTCGACCTTGGCGAGATACTTGTCGCGCAGGACGTTCTTGATGTCGGTTTCGATGTCCGCGCGGGCGGGGTCCGCTGCGACGGCCGATACGAGGAGAATTGCGAAGAGGAAGAATCGAAGAGCGAACTTCATGCGGCTGAGCATCCGTGCGTGTGAAGCGATCGAACCGAGCAAAAGGGTAACGAGTGGAGAGTGGGTCGCAAGTCGCGCCCGCGGACCGCTCGAACCCGTGCGGGCATTTGGAAGTCGCCGCCGCTGCGTATTGTCGTCTTGAGGTACTCCGAGGGATCTCGGAGACATCGGCGTCCGAGATTCCTCGGAGTACCTCGGGATGACATTTGGGAGGCCGTGTCTGCTGCGAAAGCTCTTCGCCCTGCGGCGGTGCAGCGACAATCGATGGTCCCGGGCGTAAAACCAGAAGGCCCACGAAGTGACTCGCGACGTCACCGCGTGGGCCGTGTCAGATTGCTTTGTCGGCCGTGCGTGAGCACGTCCGTCTTGCGCTTCCCGACCTCTGGTCTCGGGCCGATGCTGTCGGCAAGTAGCTCCCGGCCTGGGCCCGCCTCGGCCCGCTCAGCATGAGCCTCTCCTTGCGGAATGACTCACACAGACGGTTGCCCGCGACATCTTCGTCGCGGCCGCTCACCCAAAATGGGGTGGCGGAGCGGTTTCCCGACTGGACGGCCGTGGGATTTCGCGATTCGACCGCAGACTCGCGCGACCGGTCATGCATTGACCTGTCGCACGTTCACGCGGCCTCCCGGACCCTTCTCCTAGGATCGCACGCCCTTGGCGGCCCATTCCTGGCCCACTCTCGGGTGCGCTGGGTCCGATGTGTCGCTGATCGGAGGACTCTCTCCTCGCGGGGCGACGGGAGTGCAAGCACTCCCTTCACATCACTCACGGCGACTCTAACCCGACCTGCCTGCCGGGCCCTTTCGAGCCCATTAGTTCCGGGTGGCCTCAGCGGGTCCTTTCGAACCCGCCCGGAGATTACTCTCCGGTCGCTGGCCGCCGGCTTCCGCCCTGCCCGCACTTGGTTGCTTCGCAGGGCATTCGCTTCAAAGAAGCCGGACTCCGTTACGGGAGCCGTTTTCCAATTTCGCCGGCCACTTTCATGTCCGACGACGAAGAGGAATATACGCGCCGCGCGCGAATCGACCAAAGAAATCGACAAAGCGCCCAAAAGTTATCCACCGCCGGCGCGCAAGCAGTTGATCCGGCGAACGTTGATCGGTGCATAAATCGGTGGACAGACTGGTGCGGTGAGCGCCGCCGAAAAATTCTCAAAGATTTTTGTTCGCGAGGGCGAGGCTCCCGCCGGGCCGGGTGTGCGCGCGCCCTCAGGAAAACGGCTCGGCAGGAGCCTCGCCCTCCCGCAGATTCGCCGCGCCGCAAGTGCTGTTGCGGATTGGAAGTAGATTCAAAGCGAGGCTTTCGTAGAATGCCTCGCGCCCGCGCCGCGCGGCGAGAAGGATATCGAGCGATGGCTTCGGTTTGTTTTTACTTCCAGGTGCACCAGCCTTTTCGGCTCCGCCGCTACAGCGTATTCGACACCGATCAGCACTACTTCGACGATCACAAGAACGCCGAGATCATGCGGAAGGTGGCGAGCAAGTGCTACCTGCCAGCCAACCGTGTGATCCTGGAGACGATCCGCCGGCACGACGGACGGTTCCGCGTCGCCTATTCGGTGACCGGGCTGGCGCTGGAGCAGTTCGAGACTTCCGCCCCGGAAGTTCTCGAGTCATTCCGCGATCTGGCGAACACCGGTTGCGTCGAGTTCCTCGACGAAACGTACGATCACTCGCTGGCGTTTTTGTATTCGCGCGAAGAATTTCGTGCGCAGGTCGAATTGCACCGCAAGAAGATCAAGGAGCTGTTCAACCAGGAGCCGCGGGTTTTTCGCAACACGGAGCTGATCTACAACAACGACCTGGCGCACTTCGTCAGCCACATGGGGTACGACGCGATTTTGTCCGAAGGCGCGGACACGATCCTCGGGTATCGCAGCCCGAATTACGTCTATCGCCCGCCGCACGCGCCGCGACTCAAGCTGCTGCTGAAGAACTATCGCTTGAGTGATGACATCGCGTTTCGATTTTCCAATCGCGCATGGGAGCAGTGGCCGCTGACGGCGGAGAAATTCGGGCGTTGGGTCAACCAGATCAACGGCAACGGCTTCCTCTGCAACCTGTTCATCGACTACGAAACGTTCGGCGAGCACCAGTGGGCGGAGACGGGGATCTTCGATTTCCTCCGCCATCTGCCGGACGAGATCCTCCAGCACCCGGACAACAACTTCATGACGCCGAGCCAGGTGATCGACTCGTACGAGGCGGTCGGCGAGATCGACGTGCCGCACATGATCTCCTGGGCGGACACCGAGCGCGATTTATCCGCCTGGCTCGGCAACGCGATGCAATCGAACGCGCTGCACGAGTTGTACAAGCTCGAAGGCCCGCTGAAGGAAAAAGGCGATCAGGAGCTGCTGGCCGACTGGCGGAAGCTGACGAGCAGCGATCACTTCTATTACATGTGCACGAAGTACTGGGCTGACGGCGACGTGCACAAGTATTTCTCGCCGTACGAGAGCCCGTACGACAGCTACATCAACTTCATGAACGTGCTGGACAACATCCAGACGCGGTTGAGGGAGTAGCGCGCTGTGGAAACGGGAGAGACGCAAAAACTCTCCTACGCGCCGCCGGGATCGAAGAAACATGAGATCCCGAGGAAGCAGATCGCGCTGGTCCTGCTGTTTCTCCTCGCGCTGCTGTTGATGCTGCAGTGGCGGAGCGTTCGATCGTTTTACTTCACCTCGCAGACGTACGTGTGGCAGCGGCGGGCACTGGCGGCGCAGCCGGAACCGAATCACCCCGCCTACGTCGAGGATCAGGACGAAGCCAAGCGGCTGGCGAACATCGATCCGCGCTACGTCATCTCCGCCGCCAACGGTGGCGCAATGTATTTTGATCCGGCGTGGGAGCAGATGCGGCGCTGGGCTTCGATGGAAACGCAGTCGCGTCCCGAGCGCGACGGGGCAACGGTCTTGTCGCATCGGCGCAAGTCGCCGCACGGCGAGGAGCGGTTGATGCTGCTCGAGTTGGTTTCGTTCGCCGCGCAAGGCGTGGACGGACAGCGATCGGTCATCCTCTACGGGCGCAGCATTGCCACCGGGACGGTCGGCAGATCGTGGCATTACGCGTATCTCCCGCCCCCGAGCCGGTTGCGGGACGAGATCGCGATCCGACTCCATTCCGATGATCGGCTCAAGGTGTATTCCGCGCAGGCCGACGCCGCCGATGAGTCGCATTTCACTGTCCGGCTCGAACTGAGCGGACGCGAGCACGTCCTGGACGGCCACCTGCGTGATGACGATCACATTGAGCTGGTTCCGCGCGAGGGAAGGGTCGAATCCGAAGACGGAATCCCGACCTGGAAACCGTGATTCGCTCGGCGGCGTCTCTCGTGTCGGTTAGGATTGGTGCAGCAGGCCGATCTTGATGGGGTGCGAATGACTCAAGCAGTTGCGCGGGAGCGCGGGCGCGCGAAGATGGAGTGGCTCGAAGGGCGCACGTTGCTCGCGACGACCGCGGGCACCGGGCTGCAGGCCGTCTACTTCAACAACACGAACTTCACCGGCTCCTCCGTCTCGCGGATCGACAGCAAGGTGTACTTCGATTTCGTCGCGACTCCCCCGCCATCCGGCATCACGCCTTCCACCTACAGCGTGCGCTGGACCGGCAAGATCAAGCCGGCGTACAGCGAGACGTACACCTTCTACACCAGGAGCGACGATTCGATCCGGCTGTGGGTGAACCACAAGCTGCTGGTGGATGACTGGAAGCCGCACGTCTCGCGCGAGGACGCGGGATCCATCGCGGTTACCGCCGGCGTGAAGGTCGATATCCAAGTCGAGTATTTCAACACCAGCGGCGCGGCGTCGGCGCAGTTGTGGTGGTCGAGCCCGTCCATCCCCAAGAGCGTCGTGCCGACGTCGCGGCTGTATCCGGGATCTCAGAACCTGCTCTCAAAGATCGATCACACCTTCTCCTTCGCCGAGCAGCAGATCGCGCAGACACAGGCGGATCTTGGCGGGAACACGAGCCTATATCCGGCGAACACCAAGGGCAGCGGCGCGGCGGGCACCGATGGATCATGGGCGACCACCGACGGCGCCGGCTGGACCGCCGGCTTCTTCGCCGGCGAGCAGTGGATGGCGTATTACCACAACCCGAAGAAGGCGATGCGCCTCAACGCCACCGCGTGGACGAACAGCCTCGCGTCGCAGACGCAGATCCCCGACGACATGGGCTTCCGCATCTACACGCCGTGGGTCAATCTCTCGATCCCGCAGACGAGCACCGTTCTGTTCGCGGCGGCGGATGAGAAGCTGGCGCAGTGGAACAGCACGGTCGGGATGTTCCGCTCGTCGGGCGGAACGACGCTCTCGACCAATCCCGCCGGCGATTTCGCGGTGCTCATCGATCACTCGATGGACATGCAGCTTCTGTACTGGGCGTGGAAGCAGAGCGGGAACACGACGTACCGCGATCGCGCCAGCGCGCACCTGATCAAGCTGGCGCAGAATTACGTGCGCGCGGATGGATCGACCTATCAGTGGGGATATTTCTCCAGTAAGACCGGCGCTTTCGTCGGGCCGGAGAAGAAACAGGGGTACAGCGCGACGAGCGTCTGGTCGCGCGGGCAGGCGTGGGCGATTCACAGCTACACTGACGCATACAAGTGGACGAAGAATTCCGCGATGCTCGACACAGCGCGCAAGACGGCAGATTACTGGATCGCGCACGTGCCGAGCGACGGCGTGCCGTACTGGGACTTCGGCTCGCCGGACATTCCCAACACGTATCGAGACACATCAGCCGCGGCGATCGCGGCGGCGGGCTTAGCGCAGCTCTCCAAGCTCGATCCGGACGTTACGCGACAGGCGAAGTATCGCGCGGCGGCAGAGCTGATCCTCAACTCACTCACCTCCGCCAAATATCTCGCCGAGGGGTCGACGAGCCACGGCGTGCTGTTGCACGGGGCGTCGTTCGTGCCCAAGAGCAAGCCGATCGCGGACAACTCGCTGATCTACGGTGACTATTATTTTCTCGAGGCGATGAACCGCTACGCCGGCACGATCGCCTGAGACGGGCGCCGGGATTCAATCCGCGCGGGTTCGCAACCGACGTCATGCTGACGCAGTCCGAAGCATCTGCCTGCCCGCACCCGGAATGCTTTCGACTACCTCATACCAGTCGGTATTAAAGCGCGCGTCTTAATCCCGACTGGTTTATTAAGACACACGCTGCGCTGCCTGATTCCTCCCGAGGCTGCTGTCGCGTGGTGCGACGAAGTAGGCTTGACGGCCTCAGCCGCTTCAACGGACCCCGTCTCAGGAAATCCCGCCGCGACCGAGCCCGTACCGCGCCACCGCGGGCGTTGCGGACGGCGGCGCACCATTTGCAAATCCTCGCCGCCACGGGACGCGGCAGCGGAGCCGGCGTCATTTGGTCTCAGCTACTTCCTTGCGGGAAAGGACACGAATCATGCGGAAGCTCCTCAGCTACGTCGCGGCGGCCTCGTTGACCGTCGGCGGCATGAGCCTGATCAACGGCTGTCAGAGTGACAAAGACAAGGACATGAACCGCACTTCGACGTCGTCGTCGGGCGACTACGGATACGGCACCAACGCGCGAACCAGCAGCGGCGGCGCGTATGACAACACGCGCAGCGGCTCGTCGATGAGCGGCCAAGGGTCGTACGGAACCAGCGGGATGAGCGGCTCGGCGACCGGTGGAACCGGCGGCTATGGCACCTCGGGCAGCACGGGCGGTTATGGAACCGCCGGCAGCGGCGCGGCGGGTGGTTATGGCACCAACGGCGCCGGCGCCACGCCTGGCGCCAGCGGCGGCACCGGGACGATCTCGCCTCCGGGTGGCGCGACCGGGACGTCCGGTGGCACTGGCGCCTCGGGCACCGGAACATCCGGCAGCAGCAGCGGCGGGAACTCCGCCGGGACCGGCGGCAGCGCGAGCGGGAGCGCCGGCGGACGATAAGCATTTAGCCGGGCAGCAGTTGCAGAATATGCAGACCACCCGGCCGGCGGGCGCACCCTGCGTCTGCCGGCCGGTCCTTTTTTCGCGGTCGCCCTTCCGCTCGGTACAATCTCGCGCCTGATGACGACGACTTACCCCGCCGCGCCGCCCCGGCCGCAGCCTTATCCGCAGCCGACCGCTCTCCCTTCGATTGAGGTTCCCCCTGTGCCGGGAGAGCGACGGACCGAGCGGCTGGTTTCGCTCGACGTCTTCCGCGGCATCACCATCGCCGCGATGCTGCTGGTCAACAATCCCGGCAAAGGCATCGCCTACGCGCCGCTCGAGCACGCCGAATGGCACGGCTGGACGCCGACCGATCTGATCTTCCCGTTTTTCCTCTTCATCGTCGGCGTGGCGATTCCGTTTTCGATGGCCAAGCGCTCGGCGACGACCTCGATCTCGCGCGGCGGGATGTTGCTCAAGATCTGGGGCCGCGCGCTATCGCTGTTCATGCTGGGCGAGCTGCTTCAGGGTTTCCCGTTTCTCCACTTCGAATCGGTGCCGGCGGGGTTTGAGATGATCCAGTACCTGCGCATCGCGGCTTGGGCGCTGTGTGGCATCGGGATCATCGTGCTGCTGCTGCCGTGGAAATCGCCGGTTATGTCGATCGTGATGCCGTTGATGATTGCGGGGCTGTTCTACGGCCTGGCGTTCGCGATCCACTACACGAACATCCAATCGCTCAACAACGGCCTGCCGGCGACGTTCAGCTTCGGCAACGGACTTCTGCGGCCGGATCACTTGCGCATCCCGGGCGTGCTGCAGCGCATCGGCGTGTGCTACGGCGTCGCCGGCTCGATCGCATTGTTCTTCAACTGGCAGATGTGTCTCGCCGCGGCAGTCTTCTTCTGCGCCGTCTACTCCGGGCTGATGTTCCACGCGCCGTTCCATGACGATCATCACGCGCAGGACCTTCAGGTCGGTTCACTGGGCAAGGAGGACAACTTCTCCCGCCGGGTGGACGAGAACGTGTTCAACCGCTATCGCCCCGCCGCCGACGGAAACGGATGGGAGCTCACCGTGCAGCACGCGTACGGCGAATATCCCGACAACGAAGGGATCGTCTCGACGTTGCCGGCGATCGCGTCGGTGCTGCTGGGCATCTGCGTCGGCGCGTGGCTGCGATCGTTCCGATCGACCGGCGAGCGATGCAGCGGGCTGCTCGTCTTCGGGCTCTTTACGCTGCTGCTGGGGCTCGCGCTCAATCGCTGGCTCATGCCGATCAACAAGAACATCTGGACGCCCTCCTTCACCGTCTTCACCGCCGGCATGGGGATGCTGGTGCTCGGCGTCTGCTTTTACTTCGTCGACGTGCTGGGCTACTGGCGGTGGGCGCTGCCGTTCAAGATTTACGGGATGAACGCGATCGCGGCGTTCGTGTTCGGCGGGCTTGTGACGCGGGCGCTCTACCTGATCAAGCTTCAGCCGCACGGGTATGACAAGCCGGTCATGCTGATGACGTTCATCAAGGACTTCTCGGCGGACATGGTGGCGCGGCTGGCGGATTCGCTTCAGCACACGGCGGTGCAGGTGTCGATCAACACGCCGCAGAACACCTCGCTGGCCTACTCGCTGCTGTACGTGATCGCGATCCTGCTGCTGATGTCGTTGCTCTACCTCTTCAAGATCTTCATCAAGGTATGACGCCGCGGCGACGCGTCGGCTGGCGCCGAACCCTTCACGCCTCTCTGCTCGCCGCGACGCTCGCGCTCGCGGGGGCGCTGCGCCTGCACGGGATCGCGCGCGACAGCCTCTGGGGCGATGAGGCGCTGAGCGTCATCATCGCGAAGATGCCGCTGACGGACCTGCTCCGCCACGTCGCGTGGTGGGAGCAGATCCCGCCGCTGCATCATCTCGTTCTCAAAGTCTGGATGTCGATCTTCGGCGAGCGCGAAGCGGCGGTGCGGATGCCGAGCGCGCTCGCGGGGCTGGCCGCGGTGGCGATGATGTACCTGCTCGTGCGGCGGCTTGCGGGGCGCGGCGCCGCGCTG
>JAICTV010000009.1 GCA_025936175.1 Phycisphaerae bacterium | reverse complement strand
CGCGACGAGAATGGCTGCGGCCGGCGATAGCAAAGATTGCCGCGGCCTGGCTTACTCCGCCGCCTCGCGCGCGCGCTCTACTTTGGCGGGCGCGGCCTTTGCCAGCATCGCCTTCAAGTACTGCCCGGTGAAGCTGCGCGGGCTGGCGGCCACTTGCTCCGGCGTGCCCTCGGCGACGATCTCGCCGCCGCGCACGCCGCCGGCGGGGCCCATGTCGATCAGCCAGTCGGCGCACTTGATCACGTCGAGGTTGTGCTCGATCACCAGGATGGTGTTGCCGAGATCCGCCAATCGATTGAGCACGTTCAGCAGGTTGTGGATGTCGGCGAAGTGCAGGCCGGTCGTCGGCTCATCCAGGATGTAGAGCGTGTGGCCGGTCGGGTTCTTGCCCAGCTCCGTCGCCAGCTTCACGCGCTGCGCTTCGCCGCCGGAGAGCTGCGTACTGGGCTGGCCGATCTTGACGTAGCTGAGGCCCACGTCATTCAGCGCCTTGAGCTGGCGGTGGATGACCGGGAAGTTTTCGAAAAAGTTCATCGCCTCTTCGACGGTCATCGCCAGGATCTCGGCGATGTTCTTGCCGCGGTAGTGGATCTCCAGCGTCTCGGCGTTGTAGCGCGTGCCGTGACAGACTTCGCAGTTGACGTAGACGTCGGGAAGGAAGTGCATCTCGATGCACTTGGTCCCTTGGCCCTGGCACGATTCGCAGCGGCCGCCCTTGACGTTGAAGCTGAAGCGGCCCATCTCGTAGCCGCGGATTTTCGCCTCTCTTGTCTTCGCAAAGACTTTGCGGATTTCATCGAACACGCCGGTGTACGTGGCCGGATTCGATCGCGGCGTGCGGCCGATAGGGGACTGATCGATCTCGATCACCTTGTCGATCTTCGCCACGCCGTTGAGCGTCTTGTGCTCGCCGGCCTTGAGCTTCGAGCCGTAGAGCTTTCGCTTGAGCGCGGGGATGAGCGTCTGGTTGATCAGCGTGGATTTGCCGGACCCGCTGACGCCCGTAATACAGACGAATCCGCCGAGCGGGATGCGCACGTCGATGTTCTTGAGGTTGTTCTCGCGGCAGCCTTTGAGCTCGAGGCAATGCTTGTCGACGTCGACGGGGCGGCGGATTTCGGGCGTCGCGATTTGATACTCACCGGTCAGGTATTTCAGCGTGATCGAATCGGATTTGCGATTTGCAATTTGCGATTTGCGATTGGCAAGCAAATCCTCGACGCGGCCGGTGACGACAACGTCTCCCCCGTGCGCGCCGGCGCCGGGGCCGATGTCGATCAGGTAATCGCTGTGGCGGATGCAGTCCTCATCGTGCTCGACCATGATCACGCTGTTGCCGATGTCGCGCAGGCGGTGAAGCGTGCGGATGAGCCGCGTGTTGTCGCGCTGGTGCAGGCCGATCGTCGGCTCATCGAGCACGTAGCAGACGCCGACGAGACCGGAGCCGACCTGTGTCGCCAGGCGGATGCGCTGCGCCTCACCGCCTGAGAGCGTGCCGGTCTTGCGGTCGAGCGTGAGGTAGCCCAGGCCGACGTCGAGCATGAAGCCGAGCCGCGCGGAGATCTCGCGCATGATCGGCTCGGCGATTTTTCGTCCCTCTTCACCGAGGCGAATATGTTCGGCGAAGGACTTTGCCGCGCCGACGGTCATGCGGGCGACGTCGTCGATGCTGTAGCCGGGAAGCGATACTTTCTTCGTGGCACGGGCGCCTCGCCCGTGAGCATTTCCGTTTCCATTTTCAGACACGGGCGAGGCGCCCGTGCCACTCAATCCATGCGCATCCCGCTCGTGCTCGATCTGTTCCGGCTCGCACCCTCCGACGGTGCCGGTATGTTGATCGAGCGTGTGCAGACGAACCGCGAGCGCTTCCTTCTTCAATCGCGTCCCGCAGCAGACCTTGCACGGCTGCTCCGACATGTACGAGTGCAGCTTGGTCTTCACCCACTCGCTCTCGGTGTTCTCAAAGCGGCGCTGCAGATTTGGGATGACGCCTTCGAACCAGGTGCCGGTGCCTTCGTCGCCTTTCGCATCCGTGCCGTACATCAGGATGTCGCGCTGCTTCTTCGGAACGTCCTTGTACGGCTTGGTGTACGAGCAGCCGAAGTCGCGGCAGAACTGGCGGAGCACGCGGCTGTAATAAATGTTCATCCGCTTGCCGTTCTTCCGCCACGCCTCGATCGCGCCGTTCTCCATCGACAGCGCCTCGTCCGGCACGATCAGCTCGGGATCGAACTCCGAGAGCGTCCCGAGCCCGTGACATTCCGGGCACGCGCCGTGCGGCGAGTTGAAGCTGAACAGCCGCGGCTCGAGCTCCGGCAAACTCACGTTCGGATGCACCGGGCAGGCGAACTTCTCGCTGAAGATGTCATCGCGCCAGCCGTCACCCGCCGCGACCGAGATGATGACCAAGCCCTGGGAGAGCTTCAGCGCCGTCTCGATCGAATCCGCCAGTCGCGAGCGGATCTCCGGCTTGAGCACGATGCGATCGACGATCGCCTCGACGTTGTGATTGAACGTTTTCTTCAGTGCCGGTGGATTCTTCGGATCGAGCTCGATCAGCTCACCGTCGACACGCGCGCGGACGAAGCCCTGCTTGTGAATCGCGCCGAAGATGTCCTTGTGCTCGCCCTTCTGCCCGCGCACGAGCGGCGAGAGGACCATCAGCTTCGTGCCCGCCGGGTACTTCATCACGGCATCGACGATCTGTGTGGACGACTGCGCCGTGATCTCCCGCCCGCACTCCCAGCAGTGCGGCGTGCCGGCGCGGGCGAAGAGCACGCGCAGGTAGTCGTAGATTTCCGTCGTTGTCGCAACGGTCGATCGTGGGTTGGAAGATGCCGACCGCTGCTCGATCGCGATCGTCGGCGGCAGGCCTTCGATCTCCTCGACGTCCGGCTTCTGGAGCTGATCCAGGAACTGCCGCGCGTACGCCGACAGCGACTCCATGTACTTGCGCTGCCCCTCGGCGTAGACGGTGTCGAAGGCGAGCGTCGATTTTCCGGAGCCGGAAAGGCCGGTGACGACGACAAGCTGATCGCGCGGAATATCGACGTCGATGCACTTGAGATTGTGCTCGTTGGCGCCGCGGATGCGGATAAATTTCTGATCGGCGGAAGGCATAGGCGAATCGGCGATTGTACGGAAACTGTACGGGCGGGAAAGGGCCGCCGCGGTGATATCATAGCCCGCGCGATGGGGAGATTTTTTGCGTCGCTCGCGGCTCTGACATGTGTGCTGTGCGCAACAGTCGCGCGCGGCGCGATCGAGCAGGCGAAATCCGCCGATTCATTCGTCGCCGCCGAGGGCGTCAACACGCACTACATCAATTCCGTCTATACCGGGCAGAACGCGTACTCGTTCCCACAGCTCGATCAGAAGCTGGCGGACCTCGACATCCGCCACATTCGTGATAACACGGCGGAAGATCCGACGAACCCCGCCGGATTCGGACGGATCGATTCGCTCTTCAGCATCTACGGGATCCGCAGCGATCTCGTCTTCGGCAGCACGATCAACTCGCCGGCTCAGGTGGTGAACCTGCTCAAGGCGCATCCCGGATACGAAGCGGTCGAAGGTCTGAACGAATCCGACTTCGCCGCGCGGAGTTACAACGGCTTCATTGACAATCCCGCCGCCCACAGCTATCCGGCGACCATCGCCTATCAGACTGATCTGTACTCGGCGGTGAAGGGCGATACGCAAACAGCCGCGGTACAGGTCTTCTCGCCGGCGATGGGCAACTCCGGGAACTCACAGTATCTCTCGAGCGGCTCTGGGTCGTTTCAGTTCGCGTCGATGCACAGCTATCCGACGGCGCACAATCCGACGTTCGCGCTCGACACGAAGATCAGCCAGACGAATCAAATGTCGAGTCCGTCGAAGCCGATCGTCGCGACCGAGACGGGCTACTACACGAAAGCGGCCGACGGCGGGCAGGTGTCGGAGACGGCGATGATGAAGTACGTGCCACGACTGTTCGGCGAATACTTCAATCGGGGGATCGTGCGCACTTATGACTATGAGCTGGTCGATGAGAACCCGACGAGCGATCGCGAGAGCAATTTTGGTCTGCTGCACTGGGACCTGACGCCCAAGCCGGCGTACACCGCGCTGAAGAACCTGAACGGACTGCTGAAGGAGGCCGCCGCAGGCAGCTTTTCGCCGGAGACGTTGAATTACACGATGACCGCGCCCACGAGCGTGCATCACACGCTGCTGGAAAAGAGCGACGGCACTTTCTACCTGCTCGTTTGGAACGAGGTGACGAGCTGGGATCTGTCGGGCGGCAGGGACATCACAAATCCCGACGTGGCGCTGACGCTGGCGCTCGCCGATCAGTTCGCCGAGGCGAAGATTTTTCTGCCGGGCGTGTCGGCGGATCCGATCGCGACGGTTCTGAATCCGACTTCGATTAATCTCGACGTGCCCGACCAGATGATGGTGGTAGAGCTCAGTCACGTCCCGGAAGGTGGGGGAATTGTGCTGATCGCGGGCGTTTTGGCGGCGGTGCGGCCGCGGCGGCGCTAAGAATCTGACGCGCCGGCCGAAGATTTTCCGGAAAAAATATTATTTGGGCTCCCATACATCCGATGAAGTCTGTAGAGTGGGCCGCACTTCGATTCCGGTTGTTTCGGGAGTCGAAGCCAACCGAGCCCGTTCTCCTCCGATGAAGGCCGCGATGGACGACCCAAAGCCATCGCGGTCTCTTTTTGCGCGCTGACGGCGTGGCTTTCCTGCGCTAGCGTGAAGCCCGGTCATTCCGCAACAGGAGCTTCGCCATGCCCGACGCCCGCGGCCGGTATCTCAGTGACGACATGCTTCAGTGCATCGAAGTCTGTCTGGATTGTCACAAGGCGTGTCTGCAAACGATTCCCTACTGCCTTCAGCAGGGCGGCATGCACGCCGAGTCGAATCACATCCGGCTGATGATGGATTGCGCTGACATTTGCCAGACCAGCGCGAACTTCATGTTGCGCGGCTCGGACCTGCACTCGATTACCTGCGGCGCGTGCGCGGAGATTTGCGAGCGCTGCGCGGCGGATTGCGACCGCATGGGCGGCGATGACACGCGCATGGCCGCGTGCGCCGAAGAGTGCCGCCGCTGCGCCGACGCCTGCCGGCAGATGGCGGGGCACGTGATGCATTAGCGAATGGGATGGGAAGGCCAGGCTTCCGCCGAGCCGCTTGCGCGGTCGCGAAGACGCAAGTGACCGGCGGGCGCCTCGCGCTCCCTCTCACATCAGCCAACGCGCCCGGCGGCACGATGCTTTATCTACGCGGCGCTTTATCTATGCGGCTACGCGAGGGCGAAGCGGACCGGGAAATTTGCGGACGAAATCGCGGAGGGCTGGAAGATCAGGCTGCGCCGCCCGGCGTCGCCGACGACGCGCCGCTCTCCCGCGAACGCCGCGCGCTGATGAACGAACGCACCGACAGGACCACGTGGGCGAGGCACAGCGCCGCCATGATCCCGTTGGCGAGTATCCCGACGGAGATCGCCGGCGGGGGCGGTGATCCCGCGGCGTGCGGTTTCGGCGCGGCGAAGGCGACCATTATCAATCGTCCCGCCGCCGCGAGAAAGCCGAGCAGCGTCAGCGTCACCGACGCGTGCATGAGATGCATTCGCAGGTCCGGCTTGAAGATCGTGAAGTAGCCCAGGATCAGCAGCAGCGCGCCGACGAAGGCGGGGATCAGCGCGGTGACGCTCCGCTTGTCGGCGCCGAGCTGAAACGCGAAGCCGTACGTTGCCACGCCGAGCACGCACAGCAGCGCGCCGATCACGATCGTGAGCTTTGCCATGTAATTAGTTCCTTCCGTCCCGTCTCGCCGCCGATTGTAGCGATGAGCAAATGGCTGTCGCCCTGTAAAAGCCGCGCGCGTTGTGCTCCAATGCACGGCTATGGAAATCGGCATCTGCTCGTACAGCTTTCACCGCTCGCTCAAGGCGGGACAACACGACATCGGCCGCTTCATCAGCGACTGCAAGGCGCTGGGCTGCACGCAGCTCGATCCGTGGAACGGTCATTTGAAGCCGCTCGACGGCGCCACGGCGCATCTCACGTTCAAGGACGAGGAGTATCTCGATGAGATCGAGAAGGCGGCGGACGTGTCCGGCCTGCCGTGGGGGACGCTCGCCGTCGACGGCTGCCACATCTACGAGCCGAGCGAAGCCGCGCGGGCCGCGAACCGCGCCAAGGCGTATCGCTGGATCGACATCGCCGGGAAGCTCGGCTTCGAGCAGATCCGCATCGACGCCGGCGGACCGGAAGAGATGCCCGACGATGCCTTTCGCATCATCATCGACGGCTACAACGATCTGATCGCCCGCGCCAGGCCGCTGGGCGTGGCGGTGATCATGGAGAATCACTTCGGCCCGTCGAAGATCCCCGACAACGTCGTGAAGATCTGCGAAGCCATCGAAGGCCTGGGCCTGCTCTACGACACGCACAACTGGAAGGACGGGCTGCGTGATGAAGGCCGCCGCAAGTGCGCGAAGTACGCCGCGGCGTGTCACATCAAGACCTTCTCGTGGGATGCGGCCGGCAATGAAACCAGCGGCGAGAAGCCGGAAGAGGCGATCCGCATCCTGCTCGACAGCGGCTACAAGGGCGTGTGGGGCGTCGAGAGCGTGCCGACCGACGGCGATGAATACGCAGGATGCCAGAAGACGATCGAACTGATTCGCAGGCACGTTTCCTAACTCGCACACATCATGAGCAAGACGATTTGCATCGGTGTCATCGGCTGCGGGCAGATCGCGCAGACGCACCTGACGAACTATTCGAAGATGTCGAGCGACGACGTGAAGGTCGTCGCGGTCGCGGACATCAACGAAGCGTGCGCGCGCCAATCGGGCGAGAAATATGCCGTCGCGAACGTGTACACGGACTTCCGCACGCTGCTCGAGCGCGACGACATCGACGCCGTTGACGTCTGCCTGCACAACAACTTCCATCGCGGCGCGACCGAAGCGGCGCTGCGCGCGGGGAAGCACGTCTACTGCGAGAAGCCGATGGCCGGCAGCTACGCCGACGCGGCGGCGATGCTGGAGAGGGCGCGGGCGACGGGGAAAATGCTGTCGATCCAGCTCTCGACGCTTTATTCGAACGAAACCCGCGCGGCGAAGGAGCTGATCGACGCGGGCGAGCTGGGCGAGGTCTACTTCGCGCGCTCGACCGGCTGGCGACGCCGGGGGCGGCCGTACGTCGACGGTTACGGAACGCCCACCTTCGTGCAGAAGCGCAACAGCGCCGGCGGCGCGCTCTACGACATGGGCGTCTACCACATCTCACAGGTGCTGTACCTGCTGGGCAACCCGCAGGTGACGCGCATCAGCGGCAAGACGTATCAGAAGACCGCGATGGACGAGAAGCGCCGCGCGAGCAGTGGCTACGACGTCGAGGAGCTTGGCGTCGGCCTGGTGCGCTTCGACGGCGACATCACCATGGACCTGATCGAAGCGTGGGCAATCCACCTCGATCCGTTCGAGGGCTCCTATGTCGTGGGCTCCAAGGGCGGCGTGCGCTTATCGCCGTTCGGCTTCTTCCGCAGCGTCGGCCATCTCGACATCAATTCGACGGCCGATCTCGAACGCGCGAATTTTCGCTGGAGCAATGTCGTCGGCGACCACGCGTTCTACTCGGGCGCGCAGCACCATTGGATCGCCGCTTTGCAGGGCAAGGTCGAGCTGCTGCCGAGCGCGGAGATCGCGCTGAACACGATGCTGATCAGCGAGGGCATCTACCTGTCGAGCGCGCGCGGGGCGGAAGTGCCCGCGCAAGACGTTGCCGCCGCGTCGAAATCGACCGCGATCGCGCTTTAGTCTTCCTTCTTCGCCTTGATCGGCAGGCAGACGACGTCGCCGGCCATGGTGGCGGCGAAGACGTTCTTGTCGTCCGCGGCGGGGCTGCCGAGGAAATGGCCTTCGCCCAGGCGATATTGCCAGAGCAGCTTGCCGTCGTCGGCCTTGATGCAATTGAGCACGCCGTTGACGCAGCCGATGAAGAGTCGATCCCCGCCGAGCGCGAAGCTGGAGTCGTAGATCACCGAGCCGGTGTTGGCGATCCATTTCATCTCGCCGGTCTTCGCGTCGACGCAGAAGGTGCGGCCCTCGTCGCTCATCGCGCAGTAGACATTGCCGTTGTGATAGAGCGGGCTGGAATAACCCATGCGGAGCCAGTTGACGTGCCATACCTCGCTCCCGTCGGCGATCTTCAGACCGTGCAGGATGCCGTCGTTGGTGCTGACAAAGACCAGGCCCTCGCCGACCGCGGGTGAGGTGATCGCCGGCGCGTATTGCGAGAAGTTTTTGTACGCCTGCTTGCGGCCGAGCTCGATCTTCCAGTTCTCTTTGCCGCTTTTGGCGTCGATGCAGCGGAAGAAATTGTCCCAGCCGCCGACGAAGAAGCTTTTTCCGTCCGTCGCCGTTTGCGACTGATACATGTTTCCGCCGTCGACGGTCCAGATGATCGATCCGCTGCTGATGTCGATGCCGTAGATCTTGGTATCGACCGATCCGACGCAGACGATCCCCTGCGCGACCGCCGGTCCGGCGAGGACGGCGCCGCCGGTCTCGGCCTTCCAGCGCACGTCCCCGGTCTTGAGATCGACGGCGTAGACGAAGTGATCGGCGGAGCCGAAGCAGGCGACGCCGCTGTCGATCGCGGCGGCGGAGAAGATGGGGCCTTTGGTCTTCACGCGGAACGCCTCACCGCCGTCGGCGGCGTTGAGCGCGACGAAGTCGTTGCCCATGGAGCTGACATAGATGCGATCTGCGTTGCGGATCAGCCGTGACTGCACTGCGCCGCCGACGTTCTTCGTCCACAGCGGCTTCACGTCGCCGGCGACGGTGACAGAAAGAGCCTGCTGATAGCTCCGCTTGTCCGGCAGCGACGCGGCGACGGTGACGGTGTGCTTTCCCCATGTCAGCGTCATGGGCTCGTGCTTGCCGGGGACGGTGCTGTTGAAATCGCCGCCCGGCGCGACGAGCGGCCAGGGGCTTTCGGAGTTGAGGCGGAAGTTGAAGTTCGTGCCGTCGGGCAGGTCGCCACGCTTGGCGGTGACGGCGAGCGCGTAATCGGCCGGCTTCTCGCCGAGCAGCTTCACGTCCGCCGACCACTGCGGAGATGGTTGTCGCTTCAGCGGGATCGTCATGATCGGCTTGAACAGCGCGTTCGATTTCGCCATCGTCGGCTGCGTCGCGGCATCGGTGACTAACTCTCCGCCTTTGCCTTTTTTCCCTTCCTTCTTCTGCCGCTGCGTGATCTCGATTTTGCCGTCATCGGTGACGTGCAGGATGTGGTAGGTGCTGTCGTACAGTGCGCCGACCATCGTCGCGGGCACGCCGTCGATGCTCCAGTCGATGTTCGCGTGCCCGTGACCCTGGAGCCAGAGGACGATGTTGTAGGGCTTGACGAGATCGAACAGCGCGCGCTCGTTATCCACCATCACGGGATCGCGGCCGACCCAGTGATGGAAGCCGATGATCACCGGACGCTGCGTGCCGGCTTTTTCCAGATCGCCTTTGAGCCAGTCGAGCTGGTCCTGGCTGATGTGGCCCCAGTGCTCGAGCAGCACGGTGGAATCGAGCAGCACGAAGTGGACATTCTGGTAGTCCCACGATTGATACAGCGGCTGTTTGGTGCCGCGCGTGAAACCTTCCTTGCCGCGCGGGTTCCAGCGGACGTCGTGGTTGCCCGGCGCGACGTAGAGCGCGATGTCGCCCAGGCTCCTGATCACGTCCCGGTAGGTCTCGTACTGGTCGTCCGATCCGATCTCGCAGATGTCGCCGGTGGCGGCGACGAAAGCGGGTTTGGGATTGAGCGCGGCGATCTCCTTGAACATCGCCTCATCGATCTCCGCATGCGGCGGGCCGCCGGCGGGGAGGCTCGCGCCGACATGAATGTCGGAGACGTGGACGAAGGTGAAGTCCGCGTGAACGACGGCGGCGCGAAGGACGAAGATCAGCGCGGCAAGGTATCGGTGCAGTTTCAACGCTCTCTCCTCTTTGTCGGCGGCGTCGCCGATTGTAACGGGGACACGTATCATGTGCCGCAATGAGTGCTCCGACGCATGTCCGTGACATCCGCGCCGTGATTTTCGATCTCGACGGCACGCTCGCCGACACGTTCCCGCTGATCGTCGGCGCGTGGAACGCCGGCGTCGGGGCGATCACCGGCAAGAGCTACAGCGACGAGGAAGTGATCTCGCGTTTCGGCATCCCGGATCCGCAGATGATCCGCCGCGAGTTCGGCGGGGATGAGACGCTGGGCCTGCGGGCCGACGAGGCGTATCACGCCTTCTACCAGCGCGAGCACGCGGCGACGGTGAAGGCGTTCGATGGCATCGATGAGATGCTCTCGCAGCTTCGCCGGCGGAACGTGCCGCTGGGATTGATGACCGGCAAGGGCCGGCGGAGCGCGCGGATCACGGTCGAGTCGCTGGGGTGGAAAGAGGTCTTCGCCGCGATCGTCACCGGCGAGGACGTGAAGCGGCAGAAGCCCGAGCCGGAAGGATTACAGACCGTCGCCGCGCGGCTGGACGTCCCGGCGCAATCATGCGCTTTCGTGGGCGATTCGCCGGCGGACATGGGCGCCGGCAAGAACGCCGGCATGGTCGTCGTCGCCGCCGGCTGGCATCCGGTCTATCTCGACGAGATCCGCGCGATGAAGCCGGACGTCTGGGCCGAGGCGCCGGCGGACATCATCCGGCTCATCGGTCCAAAATAAAACAAAGCCGCGCATGCATCCTTTGCAAGTGTCGGCAGAAGGATGCACGCGCGGCGCGAATAAAGATCGGCTGTCGGATCGAACTTAGTGCCGTTCGATCGTGCCGTCCGGACGGACCACCGTCGTGTGGTTGTCCGCCGGTGCGGGCGTCGTCTGATACTGCTGCGGCGTGGCCGCGGGCGCCGGCGCCGGAGTGATCACGGTCGTGTTCTGCTGCGGCGGAGGCTGGACCACCGTCGCGCCGCCCGCCGGCGGTTGGATCACAGTCGCGCCGCCGGTCGCTCCGGGCTGCACGTAGGTCGTGTTGCCTTCGCGATGCACCGCGGTTTCGGCCTTGTCCGCTTGATCGCTGCGATCGAAGTAGACTTCGAACTTGTGATCGTTCGTCAGGTCGCGCTCGGAGGCGAGACGATCGTTCAGCAGGATGCGATTGTGCTTCGCATCGACGCGAAGGTTGTCGCCCTTGTCCACGCGCGAGGTGTAGACGAGCTTGTTCGCGGTGTCGTCGTAGACGTAAGCGGTGCCGTCATGCGGCGCCGTCGCGGTGACGGTCTCGCGGCCTTCGCTGATCATGCCGGCACGCTCCGGAATGTCGTCGGGTCGATCGTGTGATGCGCAGCCTGGGGCGCTGATGAAAAGGGCCGCTGCGACGACAGCCGGTGCGGCAAAATGGCTCACGCGAATCATTTTGACCTCCTTAGTTGAGTTCGAATTTCACGTGCGTGGCCGAACGCTTCGGCCGAGGGATCAGCAATGCAATCCCGGTGCTAGAGCAAGGTTTTCCGCGTCGCCTCGGCGCGGCAATTGCGAAATGATCGCGGCATGAAGTGCCACTCATTTTCTGTGCGCTCGATGCATGTGGCCCAAATTGAATCGTTGGAATCGCGGCAACTGCTGGCCGCGACGACGCTGCGGATCGACGTCGGCGGAAGCGGGTTCGTGGAATCGTCGGGAAAAACATGGCAGGCGGACCGCGGCTTCACCGGCGGGACGACCGCGACCGCCGGGGGCGACGTCGCGGGCACCTCGTCCGATTCGCTGTTCAACACCCGCCGCTTCGGCGATTTCTCCTATTCGCTGCCGATCCAGAACGGCGACTACCGCGTGCGGCTGCTGTTGATGGACCCGTCCTTCTCCTCGGCCGGTCAGCGCACGTTCGACGTCTTCTCCGAGAAGCAGCTCATCCTGAACGACTTCGACATCGCCGGCGCCGCGGGGCAGAACACCGCCGTCACCAAGACCTTCGTCACCAAGGTGCGCGACGGCCGATTGAACCTCTGGTTCGACAGCGTGAAGGACAACGCGATCGTCTCGGCGATCGAGGTCACGCCCTTCGTCGCCGGCATCAACTGGAAACAGGTCGCGGATGCGCCGCAGAACAAGTTCGAGTCGATGGGCGATGTGGTGAACGGCAAGCTTTATGTCATCGGCGGCTACGACAACGCGAGCATCAAGGCGACGGCGCAAGTCGCCGCGTACGATCCGGCGGTTGACAAGTGGACGACGCTCGCCGACATGCCGGAGAAGCTGACGCACAGCGGCACCGCCAGCGACGGCCAGTACATCTACCTCGCCGGCGGATACGTCGGCGACTGGCTCGGCACGTCCACGCCGGTCACGCGGCACGTCTGGCGTTACGACACGAGCAACGACACGTGGACATCGATGCTTTCGCTGCCGGCAAACCGATCGGCCGGCGCGCTCGTCCGCGTCGGGCGCAAGCTGCACTTTTTCGGCGGGCTCGATTCGCGCAAGCGCGACAAGGGCGATCACTGGGTCCTCGATCTTCGCCGGCCCACCAAATGGGCAACCGCCGCGTCCATGCCGGACCCGCGCAATCACCTGGGCTACATCGAGACCGGCGGGAAGATGTACGCGATCGGCGGGCAGCACGATCTCGATGAGCAGAACGGCAACGACGCGCAGGTGGATGCGTACGACGTCGTTACCGGCGTCTGGTCGCGCGTTCATGATCTGCCGAAGGTCACGTCGCACGTTCATAACGCGACGTTCGCGATGGGCGGCAAGGTCGTCATCGTCGGCGGCTCGACGACGGGCGAGACTTCAGTGCAGGATGTGCTCGAATACGATCCCTCGGCGAACAAATGGCGGACGCTGGGACAACTCCCCGTCCCGCTCAGCGCCGCCGTCGCGGACCTGATCAACGGCCACATCATCGTCACCGGCGGGACGTCGTCGAACAGCCAGCCGAAGGCGTCGACGTGGATCAACGTCTGATCGGCGGCATGGCCGTGCGCGGGGCGAGTTATCGGATGTAAAGCTGCGCAATGCGTAAGCCGATTGCCGCGTTGCGAAGCGGGGCAAGCCGGTGCTGCGTCCGATTCAGGTCGCGGACATCGCAACTTCATCTCGCGATGAAACGTGCGGGGTATGCTGATCGTCTCCACCAGGCGAAGCACTACCATGATGTTCGAACCGCTGGAAAACCGTCGGCTCCTGCACGGCACGCTCGACCTGCACATCAATTTCCAACCAGCGGGATCGACCGTTCCGAGCGGTTACCTCGCGGACAGTGGGGCGGCGTTTGCGGATCGGGGCAACGGCTTTGTTTACGGCTGGGATCAGTCCAACACGATCGCCACGCGCGAGCGCAACGCGACGAGCGATCAGCGCTACGACACCTTCATCCACACGCAAGCGTACGGCACGCGCACCTGGGAAGTCGCCGTCGCCAACGGCCTCTATCAGGTGCACATCGTCGCGGGTGATCCGAGCTACTTCGACAGCGTCTACAAAACCGCCGCCGAGGGCGTGCTGACGGTCAACGGCACGCCGACCAGCGCCAGCCGGTTTGTCGAGGGGACGCAGACGGTCAACGTCACCGACGGGCGGCTCACGATCTCGAGCGTCAGCGGCGCGGTGAACAACAAGATTGCTTTTCTCGACATCGATTCGGTCGAGAGCGACGTGCTGTCATCGGTCTCGATCGCAGCCACGCACGCCAGTGCGTCGGAGAGCGGTGAGATCGGTGTCTATACTTTCACGCGAACGGGTGATACGACCGCGGCGCTGGATGTGATCTACCAGCTCGGCGGAACAGCGACCAACGGTGTGGATTACCAGCAGCTTCTCGGGACCGTGACGATCCCCGCGGGCTCGGCGGCGGCGACAGTACAAATCAAAGCGATCGATGACGCCAGCGTCGAGTCTCCGGAGACCGTGACGGCGACGATCCTCGCGAGCGACGCGTACGACATCGCGACCGCCGGCCCCGCGACGGTGACGATCGCCGACAACGATTCCGCGACGACATTCTCCACGAAGATCAACTTCCAACCCTCCGGCGCGACGATCCCCTCCGGCTATCTCGCCGACGCCGGCGCGATCTTCGGCGATCGCGGCAACGGTTTGAGCTACGGCTGGAGCGTCTCCAACGCGACAAACACGCGCGATCGCAATGCGTCGCTCTCGCCCGATCAGCGGTATGACACGCTCGCGCAGTTCACTTCGCAGAAGTGGGAACTCAGCTTGCCGAACGGCGCCTATTCCGTCCGCATCGTCGCGGGGGACCCGTCGTACTTCGACAGCGTCTACAAGATCGACGCCGAGGGCGTGCGGGTTGTCGATGGCACGCCGACGACGTCCAACCGCTGGATCGAAGGCCAGGCCTTCGTCAACGTCGCCGACGGGCGGCTGACGATCACCAGCGGCAGCGGCCTTTCAAACAACAAGATCTGCTTCATCGACGTGCAGCAGGCCCCCGCGAACACGCCCGTGTTGAACGTCACTGCGCCGACGACCAACGCATCGGAGAACGGTCCGACGTCGCGCGCGTTCACGATCACGCGCAGCGGCGATCTCACGCAGTCGCTGACGGTGTACTACACGATCGGCGGCAGCGCCACCAATGGCGTCGATTATGACACCCTCGTTTCGCCGGTGACGATCCCCGCGGGGCAGTCGTCACTGAACGTGACCGTCACGCCGAAGGATGATGCGATCGTCGAAAGCACCGAGACCGTGACGCTCACGCTCGTCTCGCAGGCGGACTACGCGATCGGCGCTTCGGCCACCGCGACGATCCGGATCAATGACAACGACTCTTCCGTAGGCAACACGATCACCTACACGACTAAGGCAGCGAACCCGATCATCCGCGCCGAGGCGCTGCGCGCGGTCGTCGACGGAAAGCTCTACGTCTTCGGCGGATTCGAGGGCGATCTCGGACCGGTCGTGCGCAGCGACGTGTACGATCCGTCCACCAACACGTGGATGCAGCTTCCGAACCTGCCCAAGCGTCTGACGCACGCCGGCATCGTCGCGGTCGATCACGACATCTACATCGCCGGCGGATACATCGGCCTGGGCGATACCGGTTACAGCCAGCAGTTCGGCACCACCGACGTCTGGAAATACAACATCGACACCAAGCAGTGGACGAGCATCGTTTCTCTGCCGAAAGCGGTGGCCGGCGGCGGGCTCGTGCTGCTCGGGCGCGAGCTTCACTGGGTCGGCGGGAACAACAACCTCCGCCAGGACATCGGCGATCACTACATCCTCAACCTCGACAACGTCGCCGCCGGATGGAAGACGTCCACGAGCCTTCCCTTCGGCCGCAGCCATTTGGGCGTGGTCGCGCTGGGAGGAAAGATCTACGCCGTCGCGGGTCAGTTCGGAAATGACGAAGGTTTAACCACGCAGAAGTACGTGCAGGCGTGGGACCCGGCCAATCCCGCCACGTGGACGCGACTGGCCGACATCCCCACGGCCATCAGTCACATCGCCTCGGCGACCATCATCTATGGCAACCGCATCATCACGATGGGCGGCGAGACGGCGCACAACGTCCCGACGGATCTCGTCTACGCCTACGACCCCGCGACCAACACCTGGGCGGCGATGACGCACCTGCCGGCCAAGCGCTTCAGCGGCGTCGCCGCGGTGCTGGGGACGGACATCTACTTCACGACGGGATCGTCCACGACGACGACCTGGAAGGGCGTGGTATCCTAAAAACACGTGAATAGTAGATGGTAGACAGTGGATGGTGACGGCGGGGCATCGTCTTGCACCATCTACTATCTACGATCCACCATCCACGTTTTCCTTTGTGCGCGCGTCCGGCGATAATCCGCGCACATGGAAGTAATCATCCATCAAACCTACGCCGAGATGTCCCGAGCGGCGGCGGAAGCGGTCGCCGACGTGCTCAACGCCAAGCCGAACGCCGTCATCGGCATGGCGACCGGCTCCACGCCGCTGGGCGTGTATCAGGAACTCGTCCGCATGCACAAAGGCGGCGGGCTGGATTTCTCGCAGGTGACGACGTTCAACCTCGACGAATATGTCGGCCTGCCGACGACGCACGAGCAGAGCTATCACCGTTTCATGCACGAGAATTTTTTCCGGCAGGTCAACATCCCGCCGCAGAACGTGCACATTCCCAGCGGCACGACGAGCAACTACCGAGCGTTCTGCGCCTGGTACGAACAGCGCATCGAGGAGTGCGGCGGGATCGACGTGCAGATCCTGGGCATCGGCTCCGACGGCCACATCGCGTTCAACGAACCGGCCAGCTCCCTCTCATCGCGCACGCGCCTGAAGACGTTGGCGAAGCAGACGATCGACGACAACGCCCGCTTCTTCTCGTCGCGCGATGAAGTCCCCGTCTACGCGATCACGATGGGCGTCGGCACGATCATGGAGGCGCGCAAGATCCTGTTGCTCGCCAACGGCGCGAAGAAGGCCGAAGCCGTGGCCGCGGCGGTGGAAGGCCCGGTGACGAGCATGATCACCGCCAGCGCGCTGCAGATGCACCCCGATGCGACGGTCTACGTCGATGAGCCCGCGGCATCGAAGTTGAAGATGCGCGAGTACTACGATTGGATTCAAAAGAAGAAGCCGGACGCGCCGAGGGTGTGATGCGGCGCGGCCTCCCCGCGTCGGATGACGCGCGATCCTGGCCGTAATCTGGCTTACTCCGCAGCCGTATCGCGTGACGTATTGTCGCGAGACTGTTCAGCACCGCGCATTGTGGCGGTTGCGCTGTACGCTCGCTTGTTCCCGTCGCGTTGTGATCACAGCGGGCAAAGAGACGCGCGACGGGTCATAGGGGCACCGGCCTGGGGGGAAGGAGTGGGTTATGTTTGCGTTCGGGTTCCGCGCCGCATGCGCGCACAGGCGCCATCGCGGCGTATCCGCGTCGTCCGGGATCGTCGCGGCGATGGCGGTGGTGATCATCGCGCTGGTGCCGGCCGCACAGGCGCAGGCAGCGCAGGCGCTGGCGGCGGCCAAGCCGAACATCGTTCACATCGTCGCGGACGATCTGGGGTGGAAAGACGTCGGCTTCAACGGCTGTCAGGACATCAAGACGCCGAACCTCGACAAGCTCGCCGCCGGCGGCGCGAAGCTGACGCAGTTCTACGTGCAGCCCATGTGTACGCCCACGCGCGCGGCGCTGATGACAGGGCGCTATCCGTTCCGCTACGGCTTGCAGACGGCGGTCATCCCGTCGGTCTCCGCGTACGGGCTGGACACCAGCGAGTGGCTGATGCCGCAGTGTCTGAAGGATGCGGGCTATCAGACTGCGATCGTCGGCAAGTGGCACCTCGGCCATGCGGACAAGAAGTATTGGCCCAGGCAGCGCGGTTTCGACTACCAGTACGGCGCGATGATCGGCGAGCTCGATTATTTCACGCACGATGAGCACGGCGTGCTGGATTGGTTCCGCGACAACCAGCCGGTGAAGGAAGAAGGCTACACCACGACGCTGATCGGCAAGGATGCGGCAAAGCTGATCGAGGAGCACGATCCGGCGACGCCGCTGTATCTCTATCTCACTTTCAACGCCCCGCACACGCCATATCAGGCGCCGCAGGAGTACGTTGATCGATACAAATCAATCGAGGACCCGACGCGGCGGACGTACGCCGGCATGGTTGCGTGCCTTGATGACGAGATCGGCCGGGTCGTCGCCGCCCTCGACAAGAAGGGCATGCGCGACAACACGCTGATCCTGTTTCACAGCGACAACGGCGGGACGCGCAGCGCGATGTTCGCCGGCGTAATGGCGGACATGTCGAAGGTGAAGATCCCCTGCGACAACTCCCCCTATCGCGAAGGCAAGGGCACGCTCTACGAAGGCGCGACCCGCGTCTGCGCTGTGGCCAACTGGCCCGGGCACGTCAAGGCGGGCAACGTCGATGGGCTGATGCACGCGGTGGACATGTACCCGACGCTCGCGGCGCTGGCGGGCGCATCGACGGCCAAGTGCAAGCCGCTCGACGGCATGAACGTGTGGGAGACGATTTCCGAGAATAAACCGTCACCGCGCAGCGAGATCGTCTACAACGTCGAGCCCTTCCGCGCCGCGGTGCGCCAAGGCGATTGGAAACTGCTCTGGCGGACGATGCTTCCTTCGCGCATCGAGCTGTACGACCTGGCGCACGATCCATCCGAAAAGGACAATCTCGCGGCGCAGAATCCCGACAAGGTCGCCGCGCTGCGGCAGCGGCTCGAAGCACTGGCGAAGGAAGCGGCTAAACCGCTCTTCCTCGTCGATCAGTTCAAGGTGATCAACAAGAACCTCCAAGGCGAGCCGGTGATGCCCATCGATGACGAGGAAGCCGGCGTCGAGATGCCTTAGGCGTCGCGCAATGCGAGCCGCCTCGGCGTGTTGACCGAGGCGGCTGTCGCAAGGGCTCTAGCTTGTCACGTCGGACCGCGCTTGAATCGCGCGTTGGCGCGGAGAATCACGCGCGGCCGACGGAGTTGATCAGTTGATCGAGCAGGGCAATGTGTCGCTGCTGGGCCGGAATGAGCTGGTTCTGGATCAGCTCCATGCTCGTGGCGTCGATATCATCGACGCCTTCCTCGAAATCTTTCAGGCCGTGCTCCTCGCCTTCCTTAAGGGCCTTAAGGCTGGAGGCGTCGCCGAAGAGGTTTGCGGTCCCTTGGGTGAACTTGGCCCACGCACCCCAGGCGCCGGATGAATCGCTGGGCTCGCCGCCGAGTTCTCGGATGCGGTCGCGGATCGCCTGCGCGGCGCGGCCGTGTTCTTCCTGGATCTCACGGAGCAAACTCAGGCTGGCGGCGGTGTCGTCGGATTTGGCGGCCTTGTCGATCGCCATCTTGTAGGTCTCGGCGGCGGAGATCTCGCCGCGGAGGAAGCTGTTCAACTGCCGCGTGGCTTCGTCCGTGTTGCCGCCGCTTCCCACGGGATAGTCGCCGCCGTTCATATTCGTATCACCGCTCATGCCCATCTCGTTTCGGCTCATTGCGTTCTCCTTGGTTACGTCGAGGTGAGATATGCAATGGGCGTGCCGCGTTTGGAACAGAAATAAGGAAGCCCGCCCATTGCAATGGGCGGGCTTTGAACCTTTACGACGTTCTGCTGATCGCGCCGGCGTTACTTCTTGGCGCCGAGGATCGCGTCCTTGGCGGCCTTGGCGACGCGGAACTTGACGACCTTCTTGGCCGGGATCTGAATCTCCTGACCGGTCGCCGGGTTGCGCCCGATGCGGGCCTTGCGGTTGACCAGCACCAGCTTGCCGATGCCCGGAATCGTGAAGCTGTTCTTCGCCTGCTTGTAGGCGAGCATCGCCTGCGCCTCGATGAAGGCGTTGGCCTGCTTCTTCGAGATGCCGGAGGCCTCGGCCAGATGCGCGGCGGTCTGGCTCTTGGTCATCTTTGCGGTAGCGGTAGCAGCCTTGGCCATGGTTCGATCTCCTTTCGGTGTGGGTCTCTATCTCGTCGCTCGGACCTTCTCGTGCCCGTATGCGCGATCGCGCCGCGGAGCCGTGCGGTCCCATCCGCTCTCCCGTGCGCTTTTCCTGTTCGTCGTCCGGCCATGGACTTCGAACTGGCGAGAAAACTAGCGAAAAATCGCGAGTTTTCAACAGCAGGGCGCAAAAATCCCTGTACTGGCCGATGTTTTATCGGCGTGGGATCGGGAAATTCATCAGTTTCCGCTGGAAATTAGCCCGTCGCGCGCAGCTTGCGGGGCGCCGCACACAGCGCACGAATTATCCACACAAGGTTCCACGTGCGCCGTCGCGTTGCCTTCGCCGATCGCTTTCTCGATCTCGTACTCGATGCTGCTCGCGACCTCGTGCCCGTGCTTCACGTCCCACGACGCGGGAACCATGATGTGAAAATCCACCCAGTGATATCGCCCGCTATGGCGATGGCGGAGCTTGTGATAGCTGCAGATCTGCGGCTGCTTTCCGTCGGGCGCCAGATGTGAATCGAGGACCCCGCGCAGCATCGCCTCGTCGGAAACGTCTTGTTGGTCCATCAATCCCGCGGCGGATTCGCGCAGCAAATGAATCGCGAGTGCGGCGATGTAGAGCGCGACGACGATGGCGGCGATCGGGTCGATCCATCGGTTGCCCGTCAGCTTTACCAGCAGCAGCGCGACGATCACGCCGGCGCTGGTGACAGCGTCACTCAACAGATGTTTGCCGTCCGCGACGAGCGTGACGGAGCGGCGCGATCGACCGGCGCGGATGAGGTACAGCCCGACGGCGCCGTTCACGAGTCCCGCGATCGCCATCAGCAGGAGGCCGAGATCGACCCTTTCCACCGTCGGCCCCTTGACCATTTCCTGAATCGCGCGGGCGGTGATGATGAAGGCGGCGAGCAGGATCATCCCGCCTTCAAAACCCGCGGAGAGAAACTCGATCTTCCCGTGGCCGTACGGGTGCTTCGCGTCGGCAGGTTGATGCGCGAGGAAGAGCGAGTACGCCGCGAAGAACGACGCGGCGACGTTCACGATGCTCTCCAGCGCGTCGGAAAAAATCACCGCCGAGCCCGTCACGTAGAACGCGACAAACTTGATCGCCAACAGCACGACCGACACGACAACCGAGAGCGCGACCGCGTTGAACTCGGCACGGGGGACGTTGCGGATCTGGCGGAGGAGCATCGCGACAGATGGCATTAGATGCTCTCGACGCGCTCAATCAAGTCGGGTGGGGAAGATGCATGATGCATCGATGACCATCGATTCTTGGCACACCGATTGCTCTGTCTGCTTCATGGGCAAAGGAGTTCTTGCAATCATGTTTGATCGCAACGACGCGGCGGAGAAACACGTACACGCGCAGGATCAGTCGCTCGGCACGGCGACGGCGAACGTCACCACGCGCCCGGAGGGCGAGCCCACGATCAAGGGGATGTTCCAGAAATTCGCGCAGAAGACCTCCGCCGCGGTCGGCACGCCGTGGTCGTTTCTCCTCGCGGTCGCCGTGATCATCGCCTGGGCGGTGACGGGGCCACTGTTCCATTACTCCGACACGTGGCAGCTCGTCATCAACACCGGGACGACGATCGTCACGTTCCTGATGGTCTTCCTGATCCAGAACACGCAGAATCGTGACGCGAAGGCGATCCATCTGAAGCTCGATGAGTTGATTCGCGCCAAGAAGGGCGCGCGCAATACGCTGGTCGATCTGGAGAACTGCACCGACGAGGAGCTGGACGAGATCGAGAGCGAGTTCAAACGGTTGCGCGATCGCGCGGGCAAACATCACGGGCATCACCCCGGGAACGCGCACGAGCGCGAGCCGCACGATGAGCTCCCGGTCGTCGGCGGGCGCGCTGGCGGGGAACCGCATGGCGCGGGACATCGATAATTCCCTTTTTTGCGCTCGCTTGGTGGGTTAGACTTCGCTGCCGCCGCCGGGGGGCACCGGGCGCGCGCGGCGCGAGAACGCGCGTCGCAACGCCCGTGCTTGCTCTTCACGGCGCTACACCGAATGAGCCGACACCCGTGTGAAATCTAGGGGGCAGCGTCGATGGCCAGGGAACTGCGTTGTCCGAAGTGTCAGCGAGCGGCGTCGCCGCAATCCCTGACGTACTCCAAGATCCTTGATGCGTTCGTGTGTCCCGCGTGCGCCGCCGGCGCGGCGGCGGCGCGGGCGCGCGGGGAGATTCAACCGCCGTCTCCGCGCTCGACGAGGACGACGAAGATCCCGCCCCCGCCGTCGCTGATCGATCGACCGCCGGAGGACAGTTCACAAGAGCCGCCGAGCGTCGAAGACTTCCTTCCGACCCCGCAGCCGCAAGCGACTGACGATTCGACATCCGCCGCGCCCGCACTTCCATATCGTTGGTCGCCGACCGCGATCGTCGTCGGCGTGCTCGTCCTCGCGATCGCGCTGACGGCAGTCATCGTTGCCGTCTCGCGCCACCATACGCCGACGCTCGATGAACAGCAGCGCGCGTGGGATGAATCGCACCACGACCAGGTCGTCGCGCTCAAATCGCAGGCCGAGGCGCTGGCGATCGACGGGAAGCTCGCCGAGGCGCACGCGAGGTATCGCGAGATCGAAAAGCTGATCGGCGGGAGACAGGTGAAGGACCCGACGCTGTTCGACATCGTCGAGGTCGCGCGCGCCGATCAGGATCGGATCTACAAGATCATGCTCGCGCAGATGGAGAAGGCGGCGGGCACCCGGCCCGCGGTCGAGGAACCGGGCGAGAAGCTGGCGCAGGCTGCGGCGCAAGCACCGGCGCGAGTGACATTTCCTGCCCCTCCCGCCGCCGCCCCCGGCACCGGCGCCCCCGCCGCCGCGACTTCCGCTCCCGCTGCTCCGCCGGCCGCGTCGGCGCCGGCTTCACTCACGGTAGCCGCACCCGTTCCCGTTGCCGCGACGACGCAAGCGGCGACTCGAGCTTCCGATGCCGACGAACAGCCGGCGACGACGCAGACCGCCGAATCGATCGGCGTTCCGCCCCCCAAGCTGACCGACGATCAGATCACCCAGTCGATCCAGCACGGCGTCGAGTACCTGCTGTCGCAATTCCGCGACGGCGAGATCCAGCTCAACGAAGTGACCAACGACGTGCAGCGGCAGGGGATCGACGCGCTGTGCGTCTACGCGCTGGCGACCAGCGGGAAGGCGATTAGCGACCGTCGCCTTGGGGCCAAGAGCCCCGAGATGATCCAGATGCTTGAGAAACTCAAGGAGTACAAGCTCGACCCGCGCGGCGCGACGCAGATGCCGGTGACATACGCGCGATCGCTGCGCGCGTGCGCGCTGGCGGCGTTCAATCGTCCGCAGGACCGCGAGGTGCTCCAGGAGGACGTGGACTGGCTGGTGCACGCGGCGGATCATGGCGCGTACACCTACGACGATCGGTACGTCAAGACGCCCTTCGTCCCGCGCAAGCGCCCGCCGACCACGCGCGGCTCATCGATGCGCGCATCGGCCGACGCGGACGTCTACGGCGCGATGGGCGGACGGGTGATTCAAACCGACGGGACGTTCAGCCCGCGCCCGCCGGCGCCGCCGATGATCGTTCCGCCCAGGATCTTCAGCAACACGCTCCCACAGCGCCCGTCGCGCGCAGGCGAACGGCTCGGCGAGCGAAATCCGTGGGACAATTCCAATTCCCAGTACGGTCTGCTCGGCGTCTGGGCGGGTGCGGAAGTGGGCATCGAAGTCGCCAAGGGCGACAATTACTGGCGCTCGGTCGAAAGCCATTGGACCACCTGTCAGCTCCCCAGCGGCGAGTGGAACTACATCGGCATGGACGACGGTCCGCGCTACTCGATGTCCTGCGCCGGCATCGCGTCGCTGCTGGTCACGTACGATTATCTCGTCGCGCCGCTGCTGAACGGCGTCGCGCGCGACGGGCGCGAGCCCTACCCGCAGGCGCTCTCCGCCGGCCTCGCGTGGCTCGAGGACGGCGACAACAGCGTCGCGCTCCTGCGCGAGCCGCTGGTCTACATCGGCTACAACCTCTTCGGCCTCGAGCGCGTCGGGCTCGCCAGCGGCTTCAAGCATTTCGGTCGGCACAACTGGTTCGTTGAACTCGCGACGGCGGCGCTCACACGGCAGGACCAGGACGGCAGCTTCAAGTTCGACGACCGCGGGATCCAGGGTTACGAAAGCTCGCGCGACCTGGTCAACACCGCCTACGTCATGCTCGTCCTCTCGCGCGGACGCAACCCCATCCTGATGAACAAGCTCCGTTTCGACGGCTACTGGTCCAACCGACCGCGCGAGATCGCCAACCTCACCAACTACACCAGCCGCGAGCTCGAGCGCCCGATCAACTGGCAGGTCGTCGACATCACGCGCGAGTCATATGACTGGGCGGATTCTCCCATCCTCTTTATCGCCAGCAACAAGCCGATCGCGTTCAAGCAGGAGGACCTGGCGAAGCTGTCGGACTTCGTGGACAACGGCGGGATCATCTTCACCCACGCGGATCTGGCGGCGCCGGAGTTCAACAAGTTCGCCGCCGACCTGTCGAAGCAACTCTTCCCCGCGTATCCGCTGCAGGACCTGCCGGCGGATCACGAGCTGTTCAAGCTGAATTACAACATCCCGCTGCCGCACCCGAAGATTCAGGCGGTGAGCAACGGCTCGCGCCTGCTGATGGTGCATTGCGCCAGCGACCTGTCGGCGGGATGGCAGCAGCGCTCGACGGTGAGCAAGAAGGAGGCGTTCCAGTTCGGCGCGAACCTGTACCTCTACGCGACGGGGAAGGAGAGATTTCGCAATCGCCTCGACACGCCGATCATCCCGCCGCCCGAAGGCGAGCCGCTGCGGACGATTGCGGTGGCGCGGCTGAAGTACGCCGGGAACTGGGATCCCGAGCCCGGCGCCTGGCCGCGCATGGCGCGCAAGATGCAGTGGGAAACCGGCGCGAAGCTGGACATCAGGCCCTTGGAGATCACCGATCTATCGAACGCGCAGTGTCACGTCGCGCATCTCACCGGCACGGGTGCGTTCAGTCCGGCACCCGAGCAACTCGCTGCACTGAAGGCGTTCCTCGAGGCCGGCGGAACGCTCCTGGTCGACGCCGCGGGGGGATCGGGGGCCTTCGCGACCGCGGCGGAAAGCGACTGGATTCCGAGGCTGCTCGGCGACGCGAAGCTTCAGCCGATCGATCCAAAGGACGAACTGCTGCATCACACGATCGACGGGACGGTCGAAGCGCCGGAGAAGGCGCTGCGGCTGTTCGCGCTGGAGCAGCTCCACACGGACGGAGGACGGCTAAAGTCCGCGAAACTGGGGAAAGGACGCGTCCTCTTCAGCGCGCTGGACGTCACGAGCGGACTGCTCGGCACGAACACGTGGGGGATTGCCGGATATCTGCCGGAATACAGCGAAGCGATCGTCAGGAATCTGATCCTGGTCGCGTCGCAGTGACGCATGGTTATAGTGCGAACCGCGTCGCGCAAAGCCCGGAACTTCGTGCCGGGTCCCACCGCGAAGCGGCGGGCTTTGAGCTGCGCATTTCGCGAAGAGGACTACCGCAACCGCGTATCGCTGTTGCTGATCCCGCGCAGCGCGAGATTGAGCGCGTCCGGGTTGCTCGCTAATCGCCGCGCCTCGCCTACGTCGATGATCTGCTTTTGGAACAGCTCCGTCAGGTGCTGATCGAAGCTCTGGCTGCCGGCTTCCTTGTTGCCGACCGCGCCTTTGAGCTTCTCGAACTCGCCGTCGAGGATGTACTTCCGCACGATCGGCGTGGCCATCATGATCTCGACGACGGGAATGCGGCCCTTGCCCTCGCGCTTCTTCGCCAGGCGCTGCGAGATGACGGCCTGGAGGTTGAGCGCGAGCTGCTGCTGCTGGAGCTCTTTCATCTGCGGATCGAAGAGCGAGACGACGCGCTGCACGGTGGTCCAGGCGTTGGTCGCATGAACGGTGGTGAAGACCAGGTGCCCGGTGTCCGCGGCCTTGAGCGCGGTGCTCAGCGAGAACGGATCGCGGATTTCGCCGATCAGGATCGTGTCGGGGTCCTGGCGCATCATCGCGCGCAATGCGTACTCGTAGCTCTCGCTGTCGGTCCCGACTTCCACCTGACTGACCAGGGCCTTGGCGTTCTCGTGCTGGAACTCGATCGGGTCTTCGACGGTGATGATTCGCTCGCTGCGGGTCCGGTTGATCTTGCCGATGATCGCCGCCAGCGAGGTCGACTTACCGGAGCCGGTCGTCCCCGAAACGATGACGATCCCGCGATGGAAATCCGCCAGCCCTTCGACCTGCGGCGGGAGATTCAGCTCCTCGAAATTCGGGATCTTCGTCACGATCCGCCGCATCACGATCGCGTACTTCTCGCGGCTGTGAAAGATGTTGGTCCGGAAGCGCGCCTGCCCGGGCAGACTGTAGGCGACGTCGACCGCGCCCTTGTGCTCAAGCATGTGCCGCCGTTCTTCCGGCTCGCCCTGCGCTTTGATGATCGCGTCGACGTACTCCTTCATCTGCTCGTCGGTGGGCGGCGGACAGTCGAGGAACCGGGCGCGCCCGTCCACGCGGATCATAGGGACACTACTCGCCTGCAGGTGCAGGTCCGAGCCCTTGGCCTTGATCACCGTCTTGAGGAAATCGTGCAGCGTGAGCTGCCGCTCTTCGACATGAATCGCGGGCTGCGGCGTGGCGGTGTCCTTCTCGTCCTGCGCGTTTTCGATGATTTCGCTGGCGGCTTTGGTGGTCATGGGCGAGATCCCTCAAGGGTGAGAAACAAAAGGGGCGGAGTAAAACCGATCAGTAACCGTGCGGCGGGCGATTATATACCCGACGGCCACCGCGACGGCGGAATTTTTTAGTCTGCACGGCTGCAAACCGCTTCCCGCACTGGGGCGGTGCGCGGAAGGGCTACGAGACGATGCCGCGATACGTTGTCGTGACCAGCCGTCCGGTCGAGTAGATCAATTCCCCGTCGATGTAAGCGGCGACGCCGGAGTTTCGCGGGCTCGGGAGTGCGGTCATCTCGGTCCATTGATCGAGCGCGGGATCGTACGCGACGACGTTATTGATTACGGAATTGAACGTTTTTTCCCCGCCGAGCACGACGATCCGCCCGTCCACCAGCAGTGTCGCCGCCGCGACGTGCGAGCGGCCGAAGGGGAGTGACGCCGCCGTCGACCATTGGTTGGTCGCGGGGTCATACACTTCGACCGCCGCCTGCGGAATCTCGTTGGCGTCCTGATTCTGCTGCCCGCCGACGGCGTAGATTTTGCCGTTGAGCGTGACCGCGCCCATGTGATTGCGCTTGGTGGGGATCGACGCCAGTGTCGTCCACTGGTTCGCGCCAGGGGCGAGGGCCCAGTGCGTGTCGGCGTCGGTGCGATTGGAGTCGGAGCCGCCGAAGAAGTGGAGCGTGCCGTCGACGTCCGCCAGCGCCCCGCCCCCGCGCGCGGACGGGAGCGGCGGCAGTGACGTCCACACGTGCGTGTCGACGTTCCAGCTCCACACGCCGGTGGTGGAGAACGTCTGCCCGCCGCCGCTTTTGGCCGGATATCCGCCGGCGATGACGACGTTGCGGCCAACGAGCGTGCAGCCGGAATGCGTCAGCGCCACCGGCATGTCGCTGTCGGTCAGGCGGGTCCAGGTGTTCTTCGCCGGGTCGTACACGTCCACGCGCTTGGTGGGGGTGAAGGTGGAGTCCGTATACCCGCCGAAGACGTACATCTTGTCGTCGATGGTCACCGTCATCGCTTCGGATCGCGCGATCGGCGATGAAGCGGCGGTCGTCCACGCGATGGTATTGCCGTGCTGAACCTGGCCGGTCCCGCTGACGTCGATGAAGCAGATGCGGTTGTTGCTGGATCCCGCGGCGTTGGTGAGTGTGAGCCGGCCGTCGGAGACCGTGACGGCCTTGGTCGCTTCGAACCAATGCTGCTGCGCCGTCGGCGTGCCGCCGACAATTTTTGTGCCCTCCGCATCCAGCCCGTAGACACTGTCGGTGTAGGACGGATCGCCGACGACGACGTGGACGGTGTACTGACCAGTCGGCACCGCCAGCTCCCACTTGAACGTGCGGAAGTGGTCGAGCGTGTCGTAGCGTTGATCGGGCGAGAGGTTGCTGTTACGGTCGCGCGTGTTGGCGGTGTTGTCGCCGCTCCAGCCGTACGAGAAACCATTCCCGCGGGTGCCGAACGCTTTGCCGGAATCGACGAGATAACCGCTCGGCGCCGTCGCGCTGGCGGGCTGAAAATTGATCTTCGCGTTGAAGGTGTTCTGCGCTGAATCGTTGTCGAAGATCGTGACGACGTCGCTCGACCCGCCGACGTACCCGCTGCCGTCCTGCAGTGTCAGGATCACGTTCTCGTCCGGCTCGGCGATCTGGTCATCGATTGGCGTAACGGTGACGACCGCTGACGCGCTGCCCGCGGGAATGGTGACGGAGCCGGGAAGCGAGTTGTAATCGACGCCGTTCGTCGCGGTGCCGGCGAGCGTATAGCTGACGAGCAGATCAGCGGACGTGTCGCCCGTGCGAGTGATGGTGAACTTTCCGGCGTCGCCGCCTTCGGTTGCCGTGTTGTCGGTCGCCGTCACCGTCACGCCGCTGCTCGACTCGACGGAGCTGATGTCGATGAAGCCGAGCTTGTTGTTGTTGGCACCGGAGGCGTTCGTGATCGTCAGCCTTCCGTCGGTGACGTGAACGGTCGCTTCGCCTTCGACCCACGGGTTCGCGCTGCTCGGGGTCCCGCTAAGCGCGAGCACGCCCTCGGCGTTGAACTTGTAAGCGCTGTCGCTGTAGGACGGATCGCCGGCGACGAGGTGAACGACATAATCGCCGTCCGGCACGGCCGCTTCCCAGGTGCGCGTGCCGTAGAGCTGAGTATGGACGAAGGTGTCGTAGCGCTGATCGGGACTCTTGGATGAATTGCGATCGCGCGTCGCGGAGGAAGCGGAGGCGTTCCAGCCGTAGCTGAAACCGTTGCCGCGATTGCCGAATGTGGCGCCAGTATCCGCGACGTAGCCGGTCGGAACTGGCGTTCCCGACGGTTGACAATTCACGTGCAGATCAAACGCGAGCAACTGCCGCCGCTCGAGCGATTCAATGAAACGTCTTCGCACTGTTCTGCCCCTTTGAGGCCTCGAAGCGGCATGGGCGAGACGCCCATGCTACGAAAGCGTCATGATAGCACGCCCTTCCACGTCGTCGTCTGGGACGATCCGGTGGTGAAATAAATGATTCCATCGATCGCCGCGCCGACGCCGCTGAAGCGGGCTGAAGGCAGTGGCGAGAGGCTTGTCCAGGTGTTGCTGTCCACGTTGTACGCGGTGACGCGATTGGTCGGCTGCTCATTCGCGGTCTCCCCGCCGGCGACGATGATGCGGTTGGCGATCGCGAACGCGGCGGATGCGAAGTGCGACACCGCCACCGGCAGCGGCGCGAGCGTGCTCCACTTGTCGGTCGAAGGATCGTAGCGATTGGCGGTGGTCACCGTCGTCAGCGCGGCGTCGTTCCCGTGCTGTCCGCCGATCGCGTAGATCTTGCCGTCGAGCAGCACGGTGCCGAAGTGACTGCGCGGATCGGGAAGCGCGGCGCGCCTCTGCCAGGCGGCATTCGCATCCGCGAGGTCGATGGCGAAGTGATCACCCGCATCATTGCGGTTGGAATCATCGCCGCCGAAGTAGTGCAACGTGTGATTGATGACCGCCGCGCCGCCGCCGGCCATCGCTTTGGGGAGTTTCGTGAAGCTCGACCAGGTGTTGGTATCGACGTTGTACCTCCAGACGTCGGTGACGCCGAAGGTCTGGTTGTACCCGGTGGCGCCGATGCCGACGTATCCGCCGGCGACATAGACGTTATGCCCGTCAACGGCGACGCCCGCATGGGTGACGCGCGTCGGCAAATCCGCGATGGGCGTCCACTTGTTGCTCGCCGGTTCGTAAACATCGCTGCGCTTCACGGGCCCCAGATCCCCGCTAAATCCGCCGAAGACGTACAGCTTGTTATCCACCACCGCGCGCAGGGCCTCGGCGCGAATGATCGGATTGGCCGCCTTGGTGGTCCAGGTGATGTGCGTTGGCAGCGGCTGCGTGGTCTCCTGGTCGTCGCTGATGATGCGGATGGTCGCCGCGGCGGCGTTTGAATCGACCGAATAATTCGCCGCGCGATTCAATGTGAGCGTGACGGATTCGTTGCTCTCGACGAGATCGTCATCGACCGCCGTCACCTCGACCCGCCGCAGCCATGTTCCGGGCTTGATCGTCACCCCCGTGCCGACGGCGTTGTAATCCAGTTCCTGTTTCGCCTTGCCGCCGACGGTGTAAAAGACACTGAGCGGCCGCGATGTATCACCGCTGCGGCGGATATAGAAGAATCGCGTGGTCGGGCCGGCCTCGTAAGCCGCCGCCCCGCGCGCAGTGACCGAGATAACAGGCGCGCTCAGCAGCCGGCGCGCTTCCAGGGGTTCGAACTCACAACACATCCCGGCGGCATCGTAATACCGCCGGACTTGCCCCGTGTAGTCCGAAATCAAAAAGCTTGCTGGTGGGCTCAACAAACAAGAAATCCCAGGCGCAGTGATGCGCCTGGGACCTCGAATTATCCAATTTCACTCGGCGGCTGACGAATCAGAACCCGCTGCTGACGTACGGCAGCAGGCCGATATAGCGGGCGCGCTTGACGGCCTTGGCCAGCATGCGCTGCTCCATCGCCGTGGCGCCGGTGCGTTTGCGGCCGAGGATCTTGCCGTTGCCGCTCATCGTCTTGCGCAGCGATTCGGTGTCCTTGTAGTCGATGTAGACCTCGCCGCTCTCACTGGTGCGGGTGATCTTCAGCTTCGGGCGGTTGAAGGACTGGAACTTTTCCTGCTTCTCGCGGCGTTCACGTCCGCCGCCGGGTCGGGTGTTGGGCTTGGGCATTGCTTTGTTTAACTCCAGATCTCGGTCAAAAGAGCGGGGAATTGTAGCGGCGACGGCAAAAGCTGCAAGCCTGTGAAAGGGGGCCGCACTTTTTCATTCTAAGCCCGGCGGGTAGCATCTGCCCCATGCGGCACGTGATTTCGGCATTGGTGATGAATGAGCCCGGCGTTCTGGCGTCGGTGGCGGGGTTATTCAGCGCGCGGGGGTTCAACATCGACTCGCTGGTGGTCGGGCGGACGGAGAATCCGGAACTCAGCCGCATGACCGTCGTCTGCAACGGCGATGAGAACACGCTCGAGCAGATCCGCAAGCAGCTCGCCAAGCTCGTGCCGGTCGCCAAGGTGCGCGATTTCAAGGGCGCGGCGTACGTCGAGCGCGACCTGTGCCTCGTGACCGTCAGCGTCGGCCCGGAGCAGCGCAGCGAGGTGATCGAGATCGTCACCCTCTTCCGCGGCCGCGTGGTGGATGTGGCCAAGAGCAGCCTGATGGTGGAGATCGCCGGGACCGAGGAAAAGATCGAGGCGCTGGTCGAGCTGCTCAAGCCCTATGGCATCAAGGAGCTGGCCCGCACCGGCGTGATCGCGATGGCGCGCGGCACGCAACAGGCGAAGGAAGAAGCCGCCGAGAAACAGGCCGCGGGGGGCAAGCGCAAGCGCAGCCTGAATGCCCCCGCGCAGGCGGCGCTGCCGCCGAGCTAAACGCTCGCCTGAATCGTCGCGCCGTTCTTCAACGTCTGATCGCTCTCGAGCTGATGTGATCCACGCCCGGTCAGCGTGATCGTGCGAAGGGGCAGCGTTCCTTCCATCACCGTCAGCGTCACCTCGACTTTGCCATTCTGCGGCGATTGTTTGATCGTTCCCCACGCATCGCCGCTGGACCAGAACCACGTCGTCGGCTTGCTCGATGCGTTGAACGTGATGACGCGATCGACCGCGTCGTAGTGGAAGCCCGTGTACGCCAGCAGCGTCGCCCAGCTGGCCATCGCGCGGGCGTAATGATGCCCGCACTCAGGCTCGTCGAACGGATTGCGCTTGCGACCTTCGTGACGGGCGCGCGTCGCGGCGATGCACTTGAGCGCATCGTCCGTCTGCCCTTCGTAGAGCATTCCCGCCGCGGCGGTGTATTCGAGGCCCGTCCACACTTCGAACGCGTAGGGGAACGGACGTTTGGGCCGCCGATCCTTCGGATAGGTCGCGACGAGTAAACCCTGCTCGTCATCGAGCGCGTAGGAACGCATATGGTTGAAGTGGCCGAAGAGGTTTTCGCAGAAGTTGTGCTTCATGACGCTCCGCAGCGTCGTCGCGACGTGCTGCTTCTCGAGCAGGTACCCGAGGCCGCAAACGTGCGCGACGTACTGCCCGACGAGTTGATCGGTGAGACAGCCGGCGCCGAGCTGCAGCTCCGGCTCGGCGAGATTTGTCGCGCCGGCGCCGAGCCGTAAGCCGTCGGCGATGGAATCGGCCGACTTCGGCGGCGTGATCTTCTGCTCGTAGTATTCGCCGTTGAAGAGGTTTGCGTCGATCCACTTGCTGCCGCGGTCGAAGAGGTCGCGGCACTGCTTCGCGAACTCCTCATCGCCGACGTGCTTCGCCATTTCTTCGCCGGCGCGCAGCGCGCCGAGGTACCACGTGCCGACCTCGGGGTTCGGCCCGTAGTACTCGATGTCCATCGTGTTGTGCTGACAGCCCTCCATCACGCCGTCGCGGTCGGCGTCCCAGCCGCCGCTGATCCAGGCGAAACTGAGCGCCTTCTTCGCGTGCGGCCAGAGCCGCTTGAGCATCGCCTCGTCGCCGCTCAAGCGCCAATCGCGATAAAGGCGCATGATGGTGCCCATCTGCCCGTCGGCCGCCGCGGGCTTGGCTTCGGTGGCGTGGAGCAAAGGAAGATTGACGCGGAAACTCTGGAAGCCGCTTTCCTGCGTCGCGTGATCGAACTCGGTATCGCGCATCGAGCGCGAGAGCGAGCCGTAGAGGAACGGCGTGGCCTGCTCGTAGTTCCACACGTGCGTGCACGAGCCGTGACAGCAACCCTCGTGATCGTTGCACCCTTCGAAGCCGAAGAATCGGCCGTCCTCGCTGCGGAAGGCGGTCTGCGTGCGCAGCGTGGAGGCGTTGAAGAGTGCGGCTTCCTTGATGATGTCGGGGACGTCCGCTTCGACGAAGCTTTTGACGAACGCGACGGTGCGGCGCTCAAGATCATCGAGCTGCGGCGTGGTCTTGGCGATCACGTCCCACGCGTCCGCGTACTTCGTGCAGTAATAGTTCCCGATTCGCTCGTGCGGCGGGTTCCACGAGAGACGATTGGGGAAGTGCCAGGCGATGAGGAAGGTGATCACGCTCGAACCGTTGGCCGGAACGGTTGTCGTTGCGGCGAGCGATCCGAAAGGCGCTTCGCGTTTGCCTTCGCGCGGATCGAGCTTCCCGTCGGTGGAAAAATCGTCCCAGAAGTCGAGGAGCGTGTCGCCCCAGCTCAAATCCGCCCACGCCAGCCGATGCGTCGTGTCGTTCGACAGCGCAGCGAGGGCGAGCGTTCCCCACGCGGGATTCTTCTGATCGAGTCCCGTCGATCGCATGAACAATCCGCGAAGAGGCGGGCCCGCTACGGATGATTCCTTCAGCTCGTTGACGTTCTTGTTCACCTTCCCCGAGTCGCCGTTCCAGCCGATGAAGTTTTCGAGCGTCCCGCAGATGCTCGCGTCGATCGCGGCGGTCGTGGGATTGGTCAGGACGAAGCGGAGGATCGCCATCGGGATCCCGCTCGCATCGGTATCGACCGGCACCATCGGGTTGAACGCCTCGATTCGCGCTTGCAGCGGCACGTCCGGATCGGCCAGCAGCACCTGCCCGAGCGGATACGCCGCCGCGAAGTTGCACTGGCGGAAGCGCGGCAAGCCGTGATTGCGGATGGGTGAGCCGCTTGAGCCTTCGAAATCGATGGGATCGATCGGCCCTTCCATCGCCCGCGCGATGGGCTCGGCGCCGCTCGCCTGCGACTTGCACCAGAGCGCGAAGAACGTGTTCGGCGGCGCGTAGCCCTTGGCGGGCTTGTTGACCAGTTCCCAGTCGCGCAGGTTTCCGCGTCCCCCGATCGAGATCGTCCCGGTGCCGATCCCGCCGATGGGCATCGCGAGACGCGCCAGATGCGCCTCGTCGTAGCGACACAGCACCGGCCAATCTCTCGATGGTGACGTCGGAACGGTGAAATTTCGGGTGAGCGCGTTCTCCGATTTCGACGATTCAGTCGCAGGCGCGGATGATGTAGCGGTCGTTGCACCGATCGACGCGGAGGCGGCGAGCAGCGACGCGCCGACGACGAACTCGCGGCGCGACGGCGGGAGGTTCTCTGCGGGCATGCAACCGTTTTAGAGATGTCGGGCGCGGACTTCCAGTTCCCCGCGCGGGCTCGAACAGTGGCCGCTGCCCCGGAACGAGTCGCCGCTGACGCGCGTGTGGTACGTGACGCCGGCGAGGGAGAACGTGAGTCGATCGCCGCTCAGCGCCATGCTGTCGATCGGCATCTCGCGATTCGACAGCTTCGCCACGCCGACGACGGTCTGGAATTCCTGCTCCAGCTCGATCGTACCGCGCCGCAGCACGCCGTCGCCCGTACGGATCGAGCACTGCCAGCGGCCGTTGCACTTGGCGGGCACCGTCCAGCAGTAGACGACGCGGCCGAGTTCCGTCAGACGGACGATCTTGTCGGCGGGCCAATCGCTGATCGCGAATTGATGCGCGACGATGCGCGATCCCGGCTTCAACTCCGCCAGCAGTTTGGGCCGAAGCTGCGTGTTCATCCACGGCAGCAGGTAGAGCGCGACGACGCTCGCCTCGCCGACGTCCACGCTGAAGAGGCTTTGTTCGAGGAAGCGCACGCGGTCCGGCACGCGCGCCTTGATCGCATTGGTCTTGCATTCCTGGATGCGGCGCGGGTCGATGTCCACGCCGACGCCGCGCGCGCCGCGGCTCTCCGCCGCCGCGATGACGATGCGCCCGTCGCCGCAACCGAGGTCGTAGACGACGTCCTTCTCGCCCACGTTCGCGACATCCAGCATCGTGCGGACGACGACGTCCGGCGTCGGCACGTACGGTACCTCGCGGATCGGACGCTTGCCGTGGAACTGCCAGTTGGCGGTGCGATCGCCGCGCTCGACGGGCAGCGGCGCGAAGCGGACGGTCGGTCGACCGAGAAGCGCTGTAGCCATCTGCGAACCTCCTTGTCTTCACCACGCGCGCTCGACGGCCTTCGTAGCATGGCGGTCGCGGCGATCCCTTCTCGACCTCCGGAAGGGCATGGGCGAGACGCCCATGCTCCGGATGCGGAAGCGATCCAGATCATGCGCCGCATCTTCGCCGGCGCGAACGGCGCTTCACGGCGAGGCGGGACGTTGCTGCGACTGCACCTTCTGATCGCCGGGCGCGAACGGGTTCTCCGGGGGGATGGGGCCCAGACGCGTGATGACCACGCTGCCGGGCTTGGCGGCGGGTGACGGGGGACGATACGGCTGCTGCTCCATCGTCCTCACGGGTTCCTGTTCCGCCGGCGCCACGGGAGCCGCATGGCGCACCGGCTGAAGCACCGGCGCTTCCCCGCGATGCGTCGTCAGGATCTGCAGGATCACCCGCGCATGACGCGCGGTCGCCCCTTGCTCCAGCCGCACCACCGTCGCCGCGCGCTGGCCCATCTCCTTCGCTTCTTTCGGCGACGACAGCAGCACGCTCATGCCTTGGAGCAGCGATTCTTCGTTCGCCGCTTCGAGGAGGGCATCGCCGTCGCGGAACTTTCGCATTGCCTCGGCGAAGTTCGACGTGTACGGGCCGACGATAATCGGTTTGGCCAGCGCCGCCGGCTCGATCATGTCGCTGCCGTGCTGGCGCGCACCGAGATCGACTAACGATCGTCCGACGAAGACGACGTCGGCAAGGCTGTAGAAATCGCGCAGCACGCCCATCGTGTCGATCAGCACGACCGGCTGGATCGCGGCGCCGCTGCGCATTCGATCCATGCCGACGTGGGTCAGCCGCGCACATTGGAATCGATGGGCCTCAATGACCCGCGCGACCTCGTCGAATCGTTGCGGATGCCGCGGGACGATCACGAGCCGCAGCCGCGCGAACCGCGCCAGCAGCTTGCGGTAGACGCGAAGGATGAGCTCCTCCTCGCCCGGGCCGGTCGATCCGCAGACCCAGAGGATTTCCTCCTCCGGCTCCAGCCCGACGCTGCGCGCGTATCCCGCGGCGTCGCGCGAGGGCGGCGACATGTTCGCGGTGTCGAACTTCATCGTCCCGGTAATGACGACGTGATGCGGCGGCATGCCGAGCTTCAGAAACCGCTCGGCGTAGGTCTGATCCTGCGCGCAGACGAGGGCGATGCGCTGGAACATGGACCGCAGCAGCGGTCCCGCGAGGCGATAGTTGCGAAAGCTCGACGTCGTCAAGCGCGCGTTGCCCAGCACCACCGGGATGTTGCGATCGTGACAGCGCTTGATGAAGTTAGGCCACGCTTCGAGCTCCATCAGGACGACGACGTCCGGCCGCAGCGCGTCGAGCGCCCGCGTCACGGCGTTGCTGAAATCGAACGGGTAGCGGACGAGCCGCACGTCCTCGTTCGGGCCGTAGAGCTCTTGCGCCCGGGCGTATCCCGTTTCGGTGGTGGTGGAGACGACGAACTTCACGCCCGGCCGGCCGTCGCGCAGCGCCTGGATCAGCGATCGGGTGGCGTTGATCTCGCCGACGCTTACAGCGTGGATGAGGATGCACGGCTCATCGCCCACGCGCGGCGCGAGGTCGCGCGCCATCTGCTGCCGAAAGACGCGCATGACCTTGCGCCGCAGCGGCGGGACCGTGGCCCAGAGGGGCGCCGAGACGCCGATGCCCAGGCCGTACGCAATGTCGTAAAGGTTCCACATCTCTGGCAGCGGCCGGACGTTCTATCACGCGTCGCGACGCGTTCAAAATACGATATCGCGCCGGCGCCGATTCTTTTTGTTATCGGGCGTATTTGCGGGGATTTTGCGGCAACGTCAGGCGGGGCAAGCTATGGATTGAGCGGTGTGCTGGCGACGGTGGTCTGGGCGCCGGACTCCTGCCTGGGCGTCACCTGAAACGAGTCCATCGCCTTCTTCATCAGCGCGGTCATCGCGTCGAATTTTTCCGGCGGCGCCGCGACGCGGATCTCGAGCACGCGACCGTCCCCGAGCGGGATGATGTACTGGACGCGGGTCATCATCGGGTCGGCGTTGGTCATCGGCAGCGGGCCGGTGGATTTGCTCCAGAGCGCCGCGCGGCCGGCGATCGTGCAGCGGCCCTGGCCGTGCAGCGTCGTGTTCGGGCGACGCTTGATGCGACGGGCGATCGCTTCGGGCAGGAGCTTGTCCGCCGTGATCTCCGCGGGGCAGGGCGAGAAGCCGACGCTGATCAGGCCGGACTTTACGTCGCCGCAATCGAGCACCCAGGGATCGCCGGTAAAAGTATGAATCGCCCAGCCGGTCGGAAAACGCATCGTGAATCCGTGCGCGTCGTCGGAGTAAACGGGACCGAGCGGCTCGGCGGGCGCCGCGCCATTCATCGCGTTGATCACCGGCACGCGCGGCGGCGTTTTGACCATCGTCGCGGGCCTGGTGGCGGGCTGCGCCTCGACATCAGGAATATCGCTGTCCGGCGCACTGGCGCGCGCGACGGGCCTGGCGGCGCGGGGCGCTTGCGGTCTTGCCGCACTGGCGGCGGTCTGCTTCGTTGGCGTGTTCGCGTCGCGCTTGGTCGCGCTGGCCGCGCTGGATTTGTTCGGCGTAACCGCGGCGGCGGACGGTTTCCTGGGCTTGGGAAGCATTTTGGGCGACGGACCCTCGCCCAGGAAGTAGTACCCGCCGCCGATCGCCAGCGTCGCGACGACGATCCACGTCATCCCGCGCTTAGAGCGCAGCGCCGCGACGATCTGCTTCGGCTGAAACTGACCGCCTGACATGCTCATGCCCGAGTCCGATAAGTCCCGACGTGGTCAGCCGCGCGCGAACAGCGTCGGCGACCCGCTACTGGGTTTATCGGATGAGATGGGGCCCGACTCAAAGGATTAGCTTTGCCAGCTTGCCCGAGGTCCGAGAATGTCCGGCGCGTCGCGAATGTCAGCGATGCCTGCGGCGTCGTCCGCTGGCGCCGAGGAATGTTACCGCGGCAGCCGCGGCGATCGACGCGGGTTCCGGCACGATCACGCCGTCAACATACGTCCGGAACTTCACGTCATTTCCCGAGTCGATGGTGAAGCTGCCGCCGTCATTGCTGAAATAGAGGCTCCCGACCTCATAGTGGTTGCTGCCCAGCGTTGACGTTCCGCGCCAATACCCCTTGCCTTGTCCCGCGCCGGAAGTCGCCGGATTCGGATTGACCACGATCGCGAAGGGGACGCCGGCGGTGACCTGCGCGGGCGCATCAAAGGTAATCGCAGTGGGGGTGTTAAAGCTGAAACCGTTGGGCTGCACCTCTGCGCCCGTGAGGGTCTGAAGCGCCAAGACCGTCGCGGTAGGGACACCCGAAGCATTCACGGCATGAATGCTGACGTCCCAGGGGCCGGTGTAGTTGTCGTCGTGGACAAAGAACGCATCGACTGTCACGAGCGCACCGGTCCCCTGCGGCATCACGGTCTGAGCGACGTACTTGAACCCTTCACCTAGAAGACAGGCAAGATTGTCCGGCGGCGAATAATCCTGATCGAGCACGACGCCGGCGCTCGCCGCGTTCACCAGCGCCGCCGCCGTGAAGACCACTGCAACCAGCCCGACAACCCGCGCGCGCCCACTCGCCACCATCCCGCCACCTCCGAAGTGACACAAAAATAGCGCGCGGGGCATATGAATTCAATTGAATTCGTCTTGTTGCGAAAGTGCGGGGTTAAATATCAAACACCCAGCACCTTCGCCAAGGTTTCGCCGATGGTGGCGGGGGATTCGGCGACCGTGATGCCGGCGGCTTTGAGCGCGGCGATCTTGCTGTCGGCGGAGCCTTCGCCGCCGGAGATGATGGCGCCGGCGTGGCCCATCCGTCGGCCGGGCGGCGCGGTGCGGCCGGCGATGAAGGCGACCACCGGCTTCTTGACGTTCTGTTTCACGAAAGCGGCGGCGGCTTCCTCGTCGCTGCCGCCGATCTCGCCGATCATGATGATCGACTGCGTGGCGGCGTCCTTGTTGAACAAGTCGAGCAGTTCGATGAAGTTGAGCCCCTTCACCGGATCCCCGCCGATGCCGACGGCCGTCGTCTGCCCGATGCCGCGCGACGCGCACTGCCACACCGCTTCGTAGGTCAGCGTCCCACTGCGCGAGATGATCCCGACGGTCTTTTTGCTCTTGGGATCATTCGCCGCAAGGTGGATGTAGCCGGGCATGATCCCGATCTTGGACTCGCCGGGCGTGATCACGCCGGGGCAGTTCGGGCCGATGAGCACGGACGGTGATTTGTCCTTCAAGAACGCCTTGGCCTTAACCATGTCGAGCACCGGGATGCCTTCGGTGATGGCGACAATGGTCTTGATGCCGGCGTCGGCGGCTTCCATGATCGCGTCGGCGGCGAAGGGGGGCGGGACGAAGATCATCGTCGCGTCGGCGCCGGTCTCCTTCACGGCCCGCTCGACGGTGTCGAAGATGGGCAGGCCGTTCGGGTCCTTCTGCCCGCCCTTGCCCGGCGTCACCCCGCCCACCATCTTCGTGCCGTAATCGAGGCAGCCCTTGGTGTGGAACGCGCCGGCGGAGCCGGTGATCCCCTGGCAGATGACGCGCGTATTCTTGTTGACCAGAATGCTCATAGGACGCGGCAGGATACACGCGGGCGGCAGTCGTGAAAACCGCGCGTCCCGTTGGTCCCACGCGGGATGGAGCGGATGTAATTATGGCCGGGGAGACGGTGCGCACGCATGGCTGATGAAATTGCGGATTACGACGGCGGCAAGCGGCGGCACTGGGGGATGTGGCTCTTGCTGGCCCTCTTCCTGATCGCCGGTGCGGTCTTCGGCGTTTACCTGCTCTGGTCGCACAGCGCCGCCAACGCGCTTAATCGACAGGTCGCAGCGTATCGAGCGGCCGGCGAGCCGATCGAGGCACAGGATTTCGTTGTCAAGGGCGTCCGCGACGACGACAACGCAGCGCTCGATCTCCGCGACGCCGGACGAGCGATAATCGAGACCTCGGAGGCGATGAAGAAGTACGACAAGCTCGAGCCCGACCTCCCCCTGCTGCCGAAGGAGATTGACGCGATCAAGGCGGTGCTGGCGGAGAATAAGGACGCGCTGGAATCGCTTGACGCGGCGATGACGAAGAACGGCGTGGACTGGCAGATCCCGATGACGTCTCCGGCGATTCGCATCCTCCTGCCGGATCTCAGCGGTCAGCGCCGCCTTGCGAATTTGGCAAGCCATCGCGCGATGCTGGAGCATCAGCAGGGCAACGACGTCGCGACACTGCGCGACCTCGAGCGCATCCTGTTCATCGCGGACGCGGTCGAGCATCAGCCCGCGCTGGTCTCGCACCTGGTCGCCGTCGGTTGCCGTGCGCTGGCAATCGATGACGTCCGCCAGATGTCGCCGTCGCTGAAGATCGGTGACGGCGGCAACGGGGCGATTCCGCCGGCGAAGCTGCGGCAGTTCATCGACCGCCTGCTCGATGACAGGGCAGATCGCGACGGGCAGATCCGCGCCCTGCTCTGCGAGCGGATGATGGAGCTGGATTGCGCGCGCCTGCTTGCGGCAGGGAAGTTAAGCCTGTCCAGCATCAGCGGCGGCGGCGGGGCGACACCGGCGCAGGCGGCGCTCGGGATGGCGCTGCGGCCCATGGCGATGGGCGACGGACTGCTCATGATCCGCTTCACCACCGCGATGAAGCAGGCGTTCGAGCGATCGAACGATTTTCCCACTTTCAGCAAGACGCGCCCGGAGTATCCGCCGGAGGTCATGAATAATTCCTGGCGGCACGTGCTGGCGCGGATGCTCCTTCCGTCATTCGATCGAAGCATCGAGACCAGCTTCCGCATCTGCGCGTCGCGCCGGCTTTCGGCGACGGCGCTGGCGGTCCGCTGGTATCGAGTCGGCCACGCCGGCAAGCCGCCGGCATCGCTGGATGAGTTAGTGCCGACGTATCTGCCGGCGGTCCCGCTCGATCCGTTCTCCGAGCGCCGGCCGCTGCAGTATTCGCCTCGCCCGGACGATCCGATCCTCTACAGCAACGGCGAGAACTGTCAGGACGACGGCGGCAGCGAAGAGGCGACCAATCCCCGTCAAGCGAACACGCCCCATCGCAACGAATGGGCGAACGAGGACGTCGTCTGGCACCTTAACGCCCGTCCGCGGCAATTTCCTGAAGGCAACGAGGAGTACGAAGGCGCCGCCACCCAGCCCGCGGTGAAATGATCTGATCATTTAACGTTCTGAGCATCTGACCATTGATTCAACCCGCCGTCTGTTCAATGATCAGATGATCAGATTGTCAGTTGATCAGATCTTATGGTCCACGTTTACAAAACCTTCCGAACCGCCCTCCGCGCCCTGCGCCGCAACGTGATGCGCTCCGCGCTGACTTGCCTCGGCATCGTCATCGGCATCGCGGCCGTCATCGCCATGGCGGAGATCGGGCAGGGCTCGTCGTACATGATTCAGAAGAGCATCGCGAGCGTCGGCGCCAATCAGATCGGCGTGGAACCGGGCGCATCGCACGCGGGCGGCGTGAGCGCGGGGGCGCAGTCGGCGCTGACCCTGACGCCGGAGGACGCCGCGGCGATCGCACGCGAGTGTCCGGCCGTCCAGTGGGCCGCACCGAGCGTGGACGCGCGGGCCCAGCTCATCTACGGCAACAAGAACTGGGGGTCCGCCAGCGTCAAGGGCACGACGCCGGACTACCTCAACGTCCGCAACTGGGAAAAGATGGCGGCGGGCAGCGCGTTCACCGACGAGGACGTACGCCGCGCGGCGGAAGTTTGCGTCATCGGCCAGACCGTCGCCGACGGGCTGTTCGGCAAGGAATCGCCCGTCGGGAAAGAGATCCGCCTGAAGAACATCGGGCTGAAAGTGGTCGGCGTGCTCCCGCGCAAGGGCGCGAACATGACCGGCCGCGATCAAGACGACATCATCGTGCTGCCCTATACGACCGTGAGATACCGCCTCTCCGGCTCCAAGCTCACCTTCGCCAACGGGACGGCGTCGCCGGCGGCGAAGTCCTCGGTGAACTCGCTCAACGCCGTCTACCCGAGCCAGTCGGTCGCGCTCTACCCGCCGATCTCCACCGGCCAAACCGCCAACACGCCGATGGTCTACCGCTTCAACGACCTGGACGACATCTACGTTTCGGCGGTCTCGCCGGAGATGATCGACACCGCGATGGAGCAGATCCGCGGGGTGCTCCGCGAGCGGCACAAGATCGGCCCCGGCGAGGAGGACGACTTTGACGTCCACAGCTCGACGGAAATCTCGCAGGCGCTGGGCAACTCGACGCTGCTCGTGACCAAGCTGCTGCTGATCGTCTCGGCGATCTCGCTGGTGGTCGGCGGCGTCGGCATCATGAACATCATGCTCGTCAGCGTCACCGAGCGCACGCGCGAGATCGGCCTGCGCATGGCCGTCGGGGCGCGCGGGCGCGACATCCTGCGACAGTTTCTCATCGAGGCGACCCTGCTCTGCCTGATCGGCGGCGCCATCGGCATCGGCGTCGGAAGGCTGACCAGCCACACTGTTTCCACGCTGATGAAGTGGCCCGTCATGTCGTCGGCGACCGCGATCATCGCGGCGGTCGCCGTCAGCGCGACGGTCGGGATCGTCTTCGGCTATTACCCCGCCTGGAAGGCGTCTCGGCTCGATCCGATCGAGGCGCTGCGCTACGAGTGACGAATTGGAGCGATGCTCTAATCGCCTCGTCATCAAAATCCGTTACGATTCGCCATCCCATGAAGCGCCGCCCGAGTCACTTCGCGCTTTTCGCCATTACGCTCGTCCTGTCGCTTGCCGTCTTCGCGACGACCGCTTTGGCGCGCGCCGGCGGAGGCGGTGGTTATCACGGAGGCGGCGGCAGTGGCCACGGAGGAGGCTTTGGCGGCTCGAGCCATAGCGGCGGCGGAGGGTTCGGAGGCGGCGGTGGCGGTTATCACCACTACGGAAGCGCCAGCGACGGCAGCGCCGCCGACCTGGTCTTCGTCATCATCTTCGTCATCATCGTGATCGTCGTCGTCGCGCGCAACATTAGCGATCAATATCAAGCGAGCACCATCCGGCGTGGCGGCGAAATCGCCGACGCCAATCAGCGACAGCGCATGCTCGAGCGCCTGCGCGCTTCCGATCCGCGCTTCGACTTCTCCGCCTTCGCCCGACGCGCGGCGGACGCGTTTCTCAAGATCCAGTGGGCGTGGGCGAACCAGAATCTCACCTCCGTCCGCCCGTTCATCTCCGACGGCGTGCACGAGCGCTTCAGCCTCCAGTTCGACGAGCAGCGCCAGCTCGGCTATCGCAACGAGATGCGCGACGTCGTCGTCGATGACGTGCAGGTCGCCGAAGTTCAAGCCGGCCATCTCTTCGACACGCTCGCCGTTCGCATCGCCGCGCGGGCGCGCGATTACAAGATCTCGCTCAATGACGGCTCAATCTTCCCTGGCTCGGATGATTCGGGACCGTTCGAAGAGATCTGGTCCTTCATCCGCCGCCGCGGCGTGCAGTCGTTCGATGCGGCCAAGCCCGGCCTGATCGAAGGGCACTGCCCCAACTGCGGCGCCGCAATCGAGATGAATCAGAACGCCAGCTGCGCCCACTGCGGCGCGCTGCTGCGATCGGGCCAGTACGACTGGGTGCTGGCGGAGGTCACGCAGACGAGCGAGTGGGTCGCAGGCAGGCGCACGGACCTCCCCAGCGTCGCCGCGCTGATCGAGCGCGACCCGGATTTTGATTTGCAGGACCTGGAAGACCGCGCGTCGGTCGTCTTCTGGCGACACAATGCGGCGCAGCGCACGGGGAACGTCGACCTCGTGCGAAAGATCGCGACGGACGACTACTGCGCACAATTCGACCGCGAGCTCAAAGCCCGGGACGCCGCGCAGGGATCTGACGGTAGAACGTATTATGGTGAATGCGCGGTCGGTTCAGTCGATACGCTCGGCGTTGTCAGCGACAGCGAGTGGGACCGAGCGCTGATCGAAGTCCGCTGGGAAGGAAGCGCCTTCATCGCCTCCCCGCGCGGCGGCGCGCCGCAATTCACCGGCCGCCGAGGCTTGCAGCGGACCGTCTTCGAGCTCTCCCGTCGCGCCGGCGCCAAGACCGATGCGAGCAAGGCCGTCTCCTCCGCCCATTGCCCGCACTGCGGCGCCCCCGAAGACGGCGGCTCATCGGGCGTGTGCGCGTTCTGCGGCCAGCCGATCAACGACCCGTCGAAAAGCTGGCTGCTGAGCGCAATCCACACCCCCGACGAAGCGCGCGTCATGCTTTCGGCGCAAAACACGTCCGCCGCGTGGCGTGAAAACGGCACGCAGCCCGGCGGTCCCGCCTCCGCCTCCGCAATGCTGGCGTGGATGGTTCGCATGGCCGCCGCCGATGGAAACATCGATCCGCGCGAAGCGGACATGATCCACCAGGTGGGCGAGCGCCGCGGCATCGAACGCCAGCGGGTCGACGGCATGATTTCCGCCGCCCGCAACAACCAGCTCGATCCGCCGACCCCGACGACGCGCGAGCAGTTGCAGCAATGGCTGCACGCGATGGCCGCCGAGGCGTGGGCCGACGGAACCCTCGCGAAGCAGGAGTACGCGATGCTCCTCGGCACCGCTCACCGCGCGGGGCTGGTCGATTACGACGTCCGCGCGATCATCCAGAGGGCGCGGGCCGACGTTCTCGCGGAAGCAAAAAGCGCACTGCGAAACCGCGCGGAGAACAGTCTGCCGAACGGGTCTTCGCCGCCGCCGGCGTTATAAATTCTGCCTCCCCTTTCCATTGAGCGCGTCACTCTTGCGCGCGACCATTCGACGCCATGATCAACGTCGTCGATGTAACCCATCACTACGGCGTCAAACCCGTGCTGCGGCACGTCAACCTGCAGGTGCACGGCGGCGAGGTCGTCGCGCTGATGGGGCCCAACGGCATGGGCAAGAGCACGCTCATGGCCGTCATGGCCGGCGTCATGTCGCCGATCAGCGGCTACGTCGAGATCGACGGCTTCCGCCGACGCAGCAGCGAGCAGGCGGAGCTCGCGATCCGAAAACAGGTCGTCTATCTCCCCGCCGGCGCGTGGCTGCCGGGCGGCGTCACGCCGCGCGAATGGCTGCTCGGCGTCGGGCGAATCTATGAAATCGACGAGGAGCGGCTGATGGATCACGTCGATCGCCTGCTCGAACTGTTCGACCTGCGCAAACAGTCTGACGAGGTCGTCGCCGCGCTGTCAGCGGGTCAGAAGAAAAAGCTCGCCCTCTGCGGCGCGCTCGTTACCGAAGCGCCGATCATGTTGCTGGACGAACCGTTTTCCGGCGGGCTCGATCCCAGCGGCATCATGGCGCTCAAGCGCGTCCTCCAGCGCCACTCGCGCGGCGACCGCTTCACCATCGTGATGGCCACGCCGGTGCCGGAACTCGTCGAGGAGCTGGCCGACCGCGTCGCGATCATCCGCGACGGGCAGATCGTCGCCTACGACACGATCGACGGCCTGCGGCGGCTCACCAATACGAGCGGCAAGCTCGACGCGATCTACGAGCGCCTGATCAGCCCCGACACCCCCGGCAAAATCGACCGTTACTTCGCCGACCAGGAGCCGCGGCGATGAGCGGCGCGATGCGGCGAAATCTCTGGTGGTTCTTCGTGCCGGCGGCATTCGTGCTGCCGCTCCAGCTCATCCCGTCACTGCTGTGGTGGAAGTTCCATCTGGTCCAACCCGAAATTAACGAGCCGATCGCGCGACTGAACTCGATCGTTCTCGGCATCGCGGCATTCGTAATCGCCATCCGCATTGCCAGCCGTCACCCGCTGAATCACCCCGCATACCGGCGATGGCTGCAGACGACGCCGTGGCAACCGGGCTTGCCACTGCCGCTCGGTCCGGTCACCCCGAGTCTCGTGGACGGGCTGATCTTGACGTGGTGGATCGTGCTCGCGTGGGTGGCCGCACCTGCGGCGCTGGTCGCCGTGCCGCTGGTGTTCGCGACGGCGTATGCGTTCTCGGCGGCGTTCTTCCTCTGTCGCGTCGGCCCTTTCGCCGCCGGGATCGCGCTGTGGGTGGCGCTGGCGGCGATGCTGCGGATCGCGCCCGACGTCCGCGCCGCCTGCGGCACCGCGCTGATCGCGTACATGATCGCGCAGTGGGGGATGGAGCGGTCGTTGCGCACGTTCCCTTGGGGACTGGACCAATGGAAGATGCGCGAGCCGTCGCTCGGCTGGGTCTTCGAGAAGCTCAGCCCGCGCCCGCCGGCGCCGAGGATCGGCCGGGGCGCCGCCGTCGCGGTGCCGCTCGTCATCGGATGCGCGCTGTACGCGATCTTCTCCCACGGTCAGTGGGACGCGCAAGCGAAACAGGCGACGTGCCTGATCATCCCGATCGTCACCGCTTTTCTCGCGCTGCTCCGCCGCGCGACCTACGGCGGCGCGCCGCCGATCCCGCTGCGCGGACGCATGATCACGCTGCGGCCGATCCTTCCGCGCTTCGACATCGTCTGGATCGGTCCGATGCTGATGGTTCTGCTCGGGTGCGCGCTGCCGGTGGCGTTGCTGCGCGCCGGCGCGTCTCCGGGCGGCGCGATCGGCATCACTTCCGCCGCCGTCCTTTTCGCGATGATCAACGCCCCGCCGACGGTCCGGCGCTGGCAGTTGACCGGACAATATCGGATGGTCACGCCGCGAAAGACCTTGACGCTGGAGGAGTAAAATCCCCCCGCCGCAGAGCGGCGGGCTCTGCGCTGCGCGTCGCACAAAGCCCGCCGCTTTGCGGTGGGGAATTCTCTCCGATACCCTCAACCGCTCATGTCCTTACCGCTCGCAACGATCGACTTCTCCAGCTCCCTCACGTGGGCGATCTTCATCGCGTGGATCATGTCGGTCGTCCTGCACGAGCTGGCGCACGGCCTGGTCGCGTACCTCGGCGGCGACTACACCATCGAAGAGCGCGGCGGGCTGACGCTCAACCCGCTGCAGTACATCGACCCGGTCTTTAGCCTGCTGGTTCCGGCGATCATCTTCCTCGTCGGCGGCGTCCCGCTGCCGGGCGGCGTGACGTACGTGCGGATGGACCTGATCAAAAGCCGCGTGTGGCAGTCCGCCGTCAGCCTCGCGGGGCCCGCGATGAACCTCCTGATCTTCCTCGGCTGCTGCATGCCGTTTCATCCCAAGCTCGGTTGGATCGACCCGCAGCCCGTGAACGGGCAGTGGCCCAACCATGTGCTGTTCCTCGGCGCCTTTGCGTGGCTGCAGATGCTCACGGTTCTGTTCAACCTGGTTCCGATCCCCGGCCTTGACGGCTTCGGCGTGATCCGCCCGTTCCTCGACCGCCGCACGCAGGAAGCGCTCACGCCCGAAATCCGCAGGGCGCTTTTTTTTCTCTGGTTCATCATCCTCTGGAACGCGTCCGGCATCTTCCAGGTCTTCCACCGCCTCGTCGGGATGACGCTGCACGGACTTGGTTTCCCGTACTGGCGGATCGACTTCTTCGGCGATGCTTTCAACGCCGCGGTTTTCGGAAAATCGATGGGATAGTGCGAGGGCGCAGCTCAAGGCCGCCAGGGGCCGGCCCGCCGGTCCTTCTCGCGCGCAAAAAAAACGGCTGGCGCCGGGTGGCGCCAGCCGCGGGCTATGGGGTTCCGACCCGGTTTCAGGAATGAATGGGTCGGAATGCGCGGGTTAAGTCAGGGTGACCTTCGCGATTTCCGCGTGAGCGGCCATCGCACAGTCACCCATCCGTAGTTCACTGTCGCTTCGCGTCGCGTTGAACCACCGAAATGGCTCTCCGCGTGCGACGCATCAGTCAACCGCGGACGTTTTGATCCATAACAACACCTGTGCCGCGAGCGCGAAAAATTCAACCGGCGATAATCGTCTGAAAACCCCGACGGTGCCGGGTCGGTTCTCCGGATCTGCGGCAGTTGCGTCGCAGGTGTCGCGACACGCGGGCCAAACTTGCGCAACCGCGGCGGATGACCTCGTTTGCCGCGGCGGCGCGAGCCGATAGCAATGAGGTGCCGTTGCCGATGCTGAACGCTTTGCCTCTGTCCGCCGTCGGCGCTGCCGAGCTCGTCATTGACGCGCAGCATCACCAGAGAGTGGTGCAGTCCGGCATTCTCAAAGCGACCGTCAGCCTCGACATCGCCACCGCCGACTTCAAGGCGATGCTCGTCCCGGAGGCGCGGACGCGCAACGCGCCCTCGATCGTCGAGGTCTTCCGCCGCCTGGCCGAGAAGGGGGTTGAGATCCGGCTCCTCCACGCCGGCACACCCAGCGCGCCGGCGCTGCGCGAGTTGAAGCGGGCGCTGCCGCGAAAGCTGAGCATCCGCCGCTGCCCGCGGCTTCATGCAAAGGCGGTCATCGTCGATTGCAAGGCGATGTACCTCGGCAGCGCGAACCTCACCGGCGCGGGCCTGGGCGCCAAGGGCGCCGACAAACGCAACTTCGAGCTCGGCATCTGGACGACGTCGCCCGAGCTGATCGACGGCGTGCTGGAGCACTTCAACGCGCTGTGGGAAGGCCGGCGGTGCATATCGTGCCGGCGCAAGGACGTCTGTCCGGTGCCGCTCGAGGAGCCGCGGCTTTGACCGCGTCGAGCCCGATGGATTACAGCGGAGTGCCCTGTGAAGGGAAGTTGGAGTCGATCAGGAAGTAGTCGTCGCCGTTGACGAACCCGTCGTAATTGAAATCGCCCGCCGCCCAGCCGTGAAGCTGCTGCGGGAACGAGCTGTCGATCTGGAAGTAATCGTCTCCGTTGATCACGCCGTCCAGGTTGGCGTCGCCGGCATACGTGTACTTCACGAGCACGGCCGTGCCGTCAACAGTCTCGCCGGCCACGAGCGCGGTGTCGCCGGGCCCCAGGCCCAGCGCATCGGAGGCTTCGCCGACGCCGAGCGTCGTCAGTGTGTTGGGCGCGACGGCGGCGGACATGTCGGTGATGATGCCGTTGCCCGCGAAGTCGCCCCCGTTGAAGCCGCTCGCCACCAGAAGGGTGACGCCGCTGTAACTCGTTCCGTCGAACGAGCCCGCGGGGCTCGCGCCGGTGTAATCGAGCGCGAGCTCGTTGTCCGTCAGGTTCAGCTTTCCGGTGACGGCGAGCGCTTTTGTGACGATGACCTTGTCGCCGCCGGCGGCGAGCGTGGCGATGCCGTCGACGCTGAGGCTGCGCAGGTGCTGCGACGCGTTGAAGACCGCGCCCGCGCCGCCGGCGACGAGCACGCCGACGTTTCCGTTCGGCCCGCCGCCGTCCCCGGCGAAGGTGTACGTTCCGCCGACGATCTCGATCAGATCGTTGCCAACGTCATTGTTGAACGTCACGGGCGGCGTGAGCGGCGCGCTGATCTGCAGGCGGTCGTCGCTCGATGTGCCGGTTGCGGTGATCGAGACGACGCCGGTGAAGGTGAGGCTCGTCGCGCCTTGGGTCGCAACGACGCTCCCGCCGCCGCCGTCGGCGATCGAAATCGGCGTCGCCGTGCCGTCAAAATCCGCGTGCAACACCGAGCCGACCATGTAGGCGAAAGGTTGAACGAGGTTGACGTTGACCGTTCCGATCGACGCGTTGGCGACGGGGTTCGTCGCCAGGTCCTTCACCTCGTTCGCGTTGACGGTGACGATGTAGCTGCCGTTGTCCGCCGAATCCCACGTCCCGCCCGGCGCGGTGATGCGGTAGGTGACGACGTTGCCGCTGCGGGTCACGTACGTGGCGTTCTGACTGAAGGTGTTCGGTCCGCTCACGAGAACGTCGTTGTTGCCGAAGGTCGCCGTGTCCAAGCCGGCGGTGGTGTCGGCGTAGGTAACGGTAAAGTCGAAGGTGGCGGCGCCGTTGCCAGGCGTCTCGCCGCCCAGCGTCGCGGTCGGCGCGACCGTGTCGCGCGTGTACTGCCACTGCGGTCCTGTCGCGGCGCCGTCGGCGTTACGCGCGACGATCCGCCACAGCCGCGTCCCGTCTGCCGGCGTGATCGGGCCGTACTGGCTGACGCTCACGGTCGTCGTCGGCGAAGTGTTGGTGCCGAGGTAGACGTCGTAGCTGGTGGCGTTGGCCGAATCGTCCCAGTCGAGCGTGACGTTGGCGCCGTTGGCGTAGCCGTTGTTGGCGGGCGAGGGATTGGCCGGCACCGCGGGCGCCGGAAGGACGACCACCGAAAAGGTGTTGGTCGCGCTGGTCGTCGCGCCGAACATGTTCCGCGCGACGATCTTCCACGTGTGCGTGCCGGAGGTGATCTGCGGCGAGATCGTCCACTGGCTCGCCGGCGCCGTGGGCGCCGAATAGGAGATCGTCGTCTTGAGCGTGTTGTCGATGTAGACGTCGTAATACAACGCCGCGCCCACGCTGTTGGCGCCGTAGGTGTTCACCACATCCGACCAGTCGAGTGTCAGCCCGTTGCGACTGAGATTCGCAGCGTTGTTGGCGGGCGAGGTGAGCGTCGGCGTGCCCGGGAGGTCGCCGCCAAGCTGCGATGCGATTTCGGTTCTCTCGCCGGGACTGGGCGAGATGAGCGCGCCGGTGCCCTTTCGGTCGAGCGAGTGCTCGTCGAAGTAGTTGATGCTCTTGTAGCGGTATCCGGCGATCCCTGCGCCGACCGCGCCGGTATCGGCGCGGATCTGGGTGTAGAAGTCGTGGATCGAATTGGTGCCGGTGCCCGGCGGTAGACCGGTGCCGTCGCCGGCGTTGCTCGAGTCATATGACTGACCGGTTGGTATGACCGGCTTCACGCCATTGACGCCCACGAGCGAGGTGTTCTTGTAGTCGGCGTCCGTGGTGGAGATGTCCGTGGCAACGCTGTAGCCGTGCGCGTACCAGTACATCTGCGGCATCGCCGCATCACAGTAGTCCGCGATGGTCTGCACGGGGAACTGCGTGTTGTGAAAATGCAGAATGTCGAACGAGCTGTAGGCCATGAACAGCCGGTCGCGCGACCCGCTGCCGTTACCGGAGACCGACTTGCCGATCAGGTTGAAGTAGTTGACGAGGCCGGCGGAGTCATTGTCGCCGTACTCGCTCTCGATATCGAAGATGGCGAAGTCGCCGCCCGGCCCGCCGGCGTCGAAAACCTGGTTGAAGACTGCGGCTTCGGCCGAACTGTGGTGCG
>JAICTV010000068.1 GCA_025936175.1 Phycisphaerae bacterium | reverse complement strand
TACGTCGTCAGGGTGACGTTCCCACGCTCGTCGGTCTGCTGAATGACGTTGGAGTTAAAGTCATAGACTTTTGTCGTGAAATATGAGTCGTAGTCCGTCGGTGCCGGTTGGACGCCACTGAGTGGGTTGTAGCTGGTCTTCACGACCTTCGGGTACGTCGTCGTCGTTACGCGATCCCAGTTGTCGTAGTCGTAATGCGTGAGATTGCCCAAACCGTCGCGCTCGTCGATGGTGCGATCCATGACGTCGGCGTTGCGGTAGGTGATCAGCCATTTCTTAGCTTCAGTGCCGAAAAGATCTTGGCCTTCGTTATCGACGAAGGTTGTGTAGTAGCTCGATGTCGCCAACGGAGTCAGGTCTTCATTCGTGAACCCCTTGACAATCGTGTACTTCATGTTTCTGAACGCGTTCGGCACATACTCGGTCCGCCGGCCGTCACCGTCGGTAATGGCGTAGACGAAGCCGTTGGGGTTGTAGTTGGCGCTGCCCACCGGATCGCCTTCGGGATCGAACTGGTAGGTGGTTGTGGAGGCGACGGGAGTTCCGAAAGCGTCGGTAACGCTGACTCGGTTACCGCGGGCGTCGAGCCCGTACTGGGTGATCTTCCCGTTGGCGTCGATCTGCTCGATCAACTTGTTGAAATCGACGTCGTACTGGTACCGCGTGGTGAGGTTCAGCGAATCGGCTTCATCGGGATTGGTGCTGCTGTTGTCACCGAAGTCCAACACGCTGCGCGCGGGCTGGCCGAAAATGTCGTAGTGCGTTCCGAACAGGCTTCCGTAGAGGCCGAAACTGTTGTACGGATCGATTGAGGTCGAAACGAGCGTGTCGTACTGATCGACGTCCCCGTCACCGTCAGTGTCATTCCCGTTAGCGTAATCGAAGTGGAGGTGGTTGCCGCTGACGTCGGTGACGTCCGTGAGGTTGCCGTTGACGCCGGCGCTGTACCAGTAACCGACAGTCTTGGTGACTGGATATCCATGCGTAAGCACGTCGACCGAGCGTGTCACGTGGGTGGTAACCAGCGCGAAGCCGAGGTTGTTCGGCGCGGGCGCAACGCCGGTCTCGAAGCTGTAGGTCCACGTATTCCCGGCGGTGTCTTGGACATGCGTGGTCGCGTTGCCCAGAGTTCGATCGCTTTGATCGAACGTGGCAATCCCGTCAGCTGTGGTGACGGATTCTAAGACCGGCCTGAGTTCGAACATCTCCACGAAGTTGTTGTCGATATTCTGGATGCCCGTCGGGAAGAGCTGCTGCGATGACTTATAAGTAAACGTGGTGGTCAGCCCGCTTCCGTCTGCAGTCTCTCGCGCATCCTTGATCGTGTACGGGAGCGTCCATTGAATGACCGTGTGCGAGTCCCACGGCTGGTCACCGTTAGTCTTGACGATGACGCGCGGACTCCAAGCCGTTTGCTGATACTCGAAATCCACGTGCGGGCGTTCCGATGGCTTGGTTGGGTCGGGGGCTGGTTTCACGACGGAATCCAGCAGGCCCGTCGTGTTGTCGATCATGTAGTTGAAGACCCGGCCCAGCGGATCCTCCGCGGAGGCGAGCCGCAACCGGCCAGCGACGCTCACGTAGGTATAGTTGATCTCCCGAGCCGTGACACTCGGGTCATACATCCGCGTCACCACCGTCGGCGCGCCGGCCTGGTTGTACTCGTAATAGATCTCATTGCCATTGCGATCGACGATCTTCTCGAGCCGGTAGTAATGATCGAGGGGGCCGCCACCGAGGGGGCTCGTGCGATCGATCGATGCGACGTAGTGATAGTGGTATTCGGTCCCGAAGCGACCGCGATATACCAGGTCCGAATCGCCCCACCCGCCGGCGAGCGCAGCGCGCAGCGACGTGTTGGAAAAGTTGTTGCGAACGTCCGGAATAAAGCTGCTCCCACTGTTCGAGAAGTAGCTCGCGGCACCACCCGTGTCGTCGTAAACCGTCGCCGTGTATGGCGCGTGTCCGGGCGCGGGGCTCGGACTCCAAGAGAGGATGACCCTCGAAGCGAGATTAGTGTTCCATCCCTGGCCGAGCATCGTCTCTGAGTCCCAGCGGTAATCGACCGGCGCGTACCCACTGAGCACTTCCGACTGCGCAGTCAACGTCCGCCGGAATTCCATCGTCAGCTCACCGCCCGGCATCGGCACGGCGATGTCGGTGGTGCTGAAGGTCGGCGTGAGGCTGAACGCGTCGATGCTCGCCGTGTTGGGAATGCGATCGGATTCGCCGTCGCCGGTCGGGCTCGGGTCGGGCAGCGGCACGCCGTGAATGTCGACGCGATGGTGCGACGAGGCGGCGTTGACGAAATCACTGTCGGCGGGCGCGACGTCGGCGCCATCCTCGACGCCGTCGATCACGTCATCGCCGTCGCCGCCCGTGAGATGCTCGCCCCCACCGCCGCCGCCACCACCTCCTCCGCCGCCGCCGGTGCCGCCGCCTTCGAGCGTGTCGTTGCCCGGACCGCCGTCGAGGGTATCATCCCACGGCGACCCAATGATGTGATCGTTCCCATCGCCCCCGTCGGCAAAGGCACCCGCGCAGTTGTCGCCTGAGAGATTGATCGTGTCGTCGCCCGAATAGCCCCACACCTTGACGTACGGTCCCTCGCCCGGAGGATCCTCGTTACAGGCGCACGTCACAGTGATGTTGTCGTTGCCGTACGTGCCATAGATCTCAACCTTCTGAACGTCGAAGCCGCTGCCATAGCCCCCCTCCGGTTCCTCGCCATTGACGGTGACTGAGTGGCAACCGACGGCGACGGTGACGGAGATGCCCGAAGTCTCAATCTGGATGTCCACCTCATGGGTGCCATAGGTGGAGATATAGAAGTCGTCGGAGAGCAGCCGCCGCGGCTCGAGCACTTCGAGAACTGCGCTCCGTAACAGCGATTCGCGATCGATCAGGCGAGAATGCGACGACCCATTGCGCCTGGACGCCCGATGGAGCAAATGCTTTCGCACAAGTTTTTCCCCGAAGACGTGGTCCCAAATCACGGCGGAGACTGCCGACGCCGATCCCCGTCAAGCGCGTGAAGTTGTATCGCCCGCGGGAAATCTGTCAACAACAATTCGTGATGCGCCTGAATTGTTTCGTGTTCATCAAACTTCGAATGGCGGCGGCGCGATGACGCACTGATACGGACTGGCAAAATCGCATCCGGGACTTGCGTCCCCAGTCATCGTTCGGTTTCGGAAGATGGATTACTCACATAACAAGCTGAATTCGCCCTCTCACGAATTGAAACAGTTTCATTGCGCTGGAAGTGTTTCCCTTCATGAGACGCAGCCACCACATCGCGAAATGAACGTTCCGTCTCGTAACGCCGCGCGTGCATCTCGCGATCCGGCCAATCCATTTCACTATCTGACCAATTCATGTCGCAAGATGGACGATCCATTTTGATGAGCTGACCGCTCCATTTCCTGTTCGGCAAGTGATCACAAACAACGGCAGACGCAAAGGTGCGTTTTTTGCGTGAAAACGAGGGCGACGCGCGGAAGTCCGAATGGCGAAACCGGAATGACGATTCAAACCCGAAATCCGAATGACGAACAGGCCCATCATGCGCGTCGATGTGTCACTCGTCCTTCGTCATTCATTCGGGATTCGGGTTTCGTGATTCGGGTTTCGTGCGGCAAGGCCGGCCCGGCGGGAGCCTCGCCCTCCCTCTGGGGTGCGGCGTCGTTCACGTCGCCCGCGGCGGCTCCGGTTGGCCGTGACGGTAGAGCAGGATCGTCACCTGCTCCATCGTGATCATCCCTTCGCGCACGGTTTGCTCCAGATACGGCAGCAGCCTGTTGATGTTCGACTCGCTGTCGACCATCTCGATGACGATCGGGAGGTCCGCCGACATCTCCAGCAGGCCGGCCTTGTGGACGACGCTGTGGGCGCCGAAGCCTTCGGAGCCGCGCAGGACGGTCGCGCCGGCCACGCCCAGCTCGCGCGCCCGCGCGAGGATCGCCTCGTGCAGCGGCCCCCCCTTGCCGCCGTCATCCGATCGGTCGTCCTCTCCGATGAAGATGCGCAGGAGGACGCCTTGCTGTGTGGCGGTCATGTGACCTCGCGGTTGGAGCTGCGGAACGGTCGATAACGGCCGAAGCGCGTCGGCGAGCTTGAGCGTGACGGGCGCGTCGCTGTGGCGATGCCGATACATCATGACGGCGGCGCGTTCGAGCGTGGCGGTGCCGCCGGTCATCAGAGCGTCCAGCGGCCCCGCAATGAAGCCGGCGATCTTGTCGGGGACGTCCACGATCTCGACGATGACGGGGACGTGCTGGACGAGGGAGAAGGTGAAGGAGCGGCTCTCGCCGCGGGAGCCGAAGCCGTGGAGGCCGCGGAGGACGGTGGCGCCCGCGAGCTTTGATTGTCGCGCGGCCTTGACGATCAGCTCGTGCGTGGGCGTCAGCGGCGCGCGGTCGCCGCCGCGGAGGTAGATGCGGAGGAGAACCTGTTCTCCGGTGAGGGACATGGCGGAGCGTTTTCCGGGAGGGCGAGGCTCCCGCCGAGCCGGCGTCCGCGACGACACAAGCGGCTCGGCACGAGCCTCGCCTCCCAACTTCTAGCGGGCGGCCAGCCAGATGCCCAATCGTACCGCGATCAGGCCGACGATGACGCTGCCGATGATATTCAGCGCGGCCTTGAGGCCCGCGCCGCTCTCGATCAGGCCGTTGGATTCGAAGATGTAGGTGGAGAAGGTGGTGTAGGCGCCGACGAAGCCGACGGCGACGCCGAAGACGACGGCGTCGGAGACGATGATGCGGCCGCGGACGAGCGTCAGAAAGTAGCCGAGGATGAAGCTGCCGGTGATGTTGATGATGAAGGTGCCGGTGGGGAAGCCGGCGCCGAAGCAGCGGCCGCTGAGCTGGCCGACGAAGAGGCGCGCCATCGCGCCTAGCGAACCGCCGAGGGCGACCGAGAGGTATTGGACGAGGGTCTTGTGCATCGTTGTCGATCCGCCGGCCGCGCGCGGGCGGCGGGCGCGGGCGGCGGCGGCCGCGCGGGCGCTGGGAAGGATAATCGCCCGGTACAATCTTTCCCAAATGCCGATGCCGAACCACGGGGCGGCGGACGTCCGGGGATAGGAGCGAAACAGGTGGATCAAGATTATTCCGATGACAGCGATCGCGGCGACGCGGTCGGCGCCCCGGCCGGCGCCCCGGCCGACGGAACTGCTGCTTCACCTTGGAGGTGCGAGCATCGTCAGCCGAGCGCTCCTGACATTGCCGGGCCATTCTGCCTGGGACTGTGAATCATCCGGACGTTCCCGCCCCGGCGATGGTCATCCTCGCGATGCTGCGGGTCGCGCGCGGGCGACGAGCGCGCATCACGCGCTCTTGCGGCGGCGCGTGTGCGTCGCGGTCGTGGTGCCGTGACCCCCATGCGCGCGACGTGAAACGCGCGCGGAAGACGATCGTCCGTGCCGGCCGGTCTCCTCGCTCTCGCCGCGCGATTTGGCCAGGCTCGCTTCCAGCGCCGCCATCAGGTTGTGCGCCCGCCCGCCGCCTTTTTCTTCGGTAGTCGGCGCGCTGACGATCTCCTCGCCGGCCGCCTTGCGCTCGATGATGTCCATCACCTGCTCGCGGTACTCGTCGTGGTATTTGTCGGCCTTGAACTGGGTCGTCAGCGAGTCGATGAGCTGCTGGGCCATCTTCAGCTCGCGGTCGTCCACCTTGGCCTTGACTTCCATGCCGGCGATGTGATCGGCTTTGACGACTTCGTCGTTGAAGTGCATCGTCTCGAGCACCAGCCCGCCGTCGAGCGGGCGCAGGGCGGCAAGGTATTCCTTGTTCCACATGACGACCTTGGCGATGCCGACTTTCCGGGTCTTCTCCATCGCCTCGACCAGCAGCTTGTAAGGCTTGGCGCCCTCGGGCTTGGGCGCGACGTAGTAGGGGCGGTCGAAGAAGAGCGGATCGATCTCGTCGAGCTCGACGAAATCCTGGATCTCGATCGCCTTGGTGCGCTTGGGCGCGGCGGCTTCCAGCTCTTCCTGGCCGATGATCACGAAGCGGTCCTTCTCGATCTCGTAGCCCTTGACCATGTGCTCGGGATGGACCTCTTTGCCGTCGGCGGGGCAGTACATCTTCTGCTTGAGGGGCACCTTGTCCTGATCGTGCAGCGTGCGGAAGTGCAGCCGCTTCTCGCGCACCGCGGTGAAGAGGCGGACGGGAATCGTGACCAGGCCGAAGCTGATCGAGCCGGACCAGATGGGGCGGGAAGAACCTTTTTCGAATGCCATAGCCGACCTCATTCCGCGGGCACTTCCTTGACCACCTGTTTCGCCGGCTTGTCGCGGCGCAATCCTTTGTATGACGCTTGTTGGACCATTCCGCCGGCGGGCCAGCGGCGGTATTCCACTTCGGCGACGAGCTGCGGCTCGAGGAAGTGGATCTTCTGCCCGCCGCGACGAGCGGCGGGAAGTTTTTCTTCGAACGGGTTTGTCGGTCGCGACAGCTTCTCGAACTGCCGCACGAGCGGCGCGTGATCGGCGCCGACGAGTCCCGTCCCGACGTGGCCGGCGTAATGAAGCTTGCCGCGGCAGTCGTAGTAGCCCAGCAGCATCGTGCCGACGCGATCGGCGAGGCCCGTCGATTCGGGCGTCCAGCCGGCGATCACGAACTCCTGACGCTGGACGATCTTGATCTTCAGCCAGCAGTTGGATCGCCGGGCTGGCTCGTAGCGGCTGTCGAGCTTCTTGGCGACGATGCCTTCCAGCGCGTTTTGCTTCGCGGCGGCGAGCATCTGCTTGCCGCGGTTGACGTAAGACGGCGTCACCTGCCATGCCGGCCCGGCGAGGGTGAGCTCTTCGAGGATCGCGCGGCGCTCGGAATACGGCGTGTTGATCAGCGATTTGCCGTCGAGATAGAGGACGTCGAAGAGGACGTAGAGGATCGGCACTTCGCGCACGAGGCGGGCGATCTGCTTCTCGTCGTTCACGTGCATGCGGCGCTGGAGGCGCGGGAAGCTCGGGCGGTCCAGCTCATCGAGCGCGACGATCTCGCCGTCGAGGACCGCGCTGCGCTTTTCGAGCGAGTGGCGCAGCGCGAGCAGTTCCGGATAGCGGCGGGTGATGTCGAGGAGGTTGCGGCTCTCGATCCGCCAGAGGTTGCGATCCGCATAAGTGAGCGCGCGGACCCCATCCCACTTGTATTCGAACGCCCAGTTCTTCCCGTCGTGGGGGATGTCGGCGGCGAGGAGCGCGAGCATCGGATCGACGCTGCGCGGCATCGGGTCCGCCGGCGCGCGCTTGCTGCGACGACGCGGGGCGAGGATGGAGGATGAACCGGCCATCGATTTCTCACGAGGCGGTCCTCCGTGACGAACTGTCGGTGTTGCGCCTTCCCTGACGTGGGCGACAACGTGCGCACGAACCAGCATCGTGCTTTCGAGCCGTCGAAAGCCGGCGATGTCCTCCTATGACATGTGCGCTTCGGTTGTGCCCTGCGGGGAGGCTTCGATGCAACGGGCGCGCCATTGCGCGATGGACGCATTTAACGTGGCTTGGGCGTCTCGCCCGAGCGTTTTCGCGGAGCAATCTTCATCCAAAAGAGCGGCTCAAGCCGCAATCGCTCGGGCGAGACGCCCAAGCCACGCATTTGGGGATTCAGCGTGTTGGTCCGGCCATGCCGGGATCGGTGGATTCACGCACGACGAGAAGACCGGTGAAGCTGTCATCGCGGCCGAAGTCGACGGGGCCGGCCCAACTGGCACTTTGGCCGGTCGAATGAACGTGCTGCGAGAAATTGAAACGCAGGAGTTTGGGAAGTGTTTTGTCCCCCGTTTTGTTGTTGTCGGTAATCGCGCGCCAGGGGATCGCCAATTCGCCCGTCCAGCCGTCGTCAGGCGATGTACGCGCGGTGTAGCGGATGCCGATCCCTTCCAGCGGCGACCACGGATCAGCGTACATGCGCGGGTCGCGCTTGCGCTCGACCCAGTGCCCCGCCGTCGGCTTGCAGACCACGTGCAGCACCGGGCCGAGAGCGCCGTCGGCGAAGATCGGCTGGATCAGGATCTCCGCGAGATCTTCACCCCACGCGCGGCGGAACTGGTAATCAACGAAGTTGCGCGACGCCTTCGCCGCGTCGCTCGTGACGCCGTGCAGTCGGAAGGCGATGTAAAAACTCTCGTCCCCCCAGCCGGTATAGAGGTTCGACTGCTCGTCGGCGAACTGGATCTCCTGCTTCTGCAGTGCGGGGCGGTTGAACATGCGCACGAGCGGGCCGCTGGCGATCATGTCGGCCGGCGACCAGTCATCGAGCTTGCCGTCTTCAATCTTCAAGCCCGGGCCGAGGCGATCGGTCGGCGCCACGGGGATGACGAAGTGCGTGCGCGATTCGCGGTTGTTCTCGCCGTTGACGAAGAGGATCTCGCCCGCCGTCCGGTCCTTCACATCGAGCGCGGAGACGTCGAACGACGCCTGCGTCGCGAAGCGCTCGACGCGATAGGTGGCCAGCGCGGGCAGCGTGATCGGGCGCGGGTCGACGTTGAAGCCGCGCGGCGGGGCGGTCCACTGGAGACGATTCTGGTCCGGGCGCGTGTCCGATGCATTGTAGATGTCCAGGCCCAGCGTCAGGTTGATGGTCTTGTCGGTGCCGGGCGCGAAGCCCCAGTCGGTGGTCCGGCCCATCATGATCGCACGGTCCTGCGGCGCGATCCAACGGAGCAGTTGCAGCGCGAGCTCGTCGGATTTGACCTTGTCGGCGTTCTGGCCCGGCTCGCGGAGCAGGACGATCTTCGCCAGCAGTCGCTGGCCGTCCGTCCACGCCGCGGGATCGGCGGTGCCGGTCAGCAGCGCGTAGGTCGGATCGGGGATTTGTCCGGGCGCAATCTCCACGGGCTTGGTCATCAGCCGCGCCATCATCAGCGCGTTGATCACTTCCCCGCGCTGTTTGGCGAGCCAGAGGTACTCGTAATCCTGCTGGGCGCGGCGGAGCCACTTGAGCTGGATCGTCGCCAGCGGATGATCGACGCCGAACCACGAGCCGGGGTAGAACCAAACCAGGTCGTTCGGATCGGCCATCTCGCGGGGGTTGTTGGTGCGCGGCAGCGGCGAATCCCACTGGATCAGCTCCGAGTTGGTGCGGAACGCGAGCCACGCCCAGACGCGCGTGTCCCGCTCGTCGCCGCCCGCGCCGACGTACTGTACGAGGCCCGGCAGATCGGTCCGCAGCCAGTGCCGCGGCGGTTTGGCGCCGCGCGGCCACTTCTGGATCGGCGTGTTGAAGACGATCCCCGGCGCGGCGGTGAGCAATCGATCGCCGTTCCTGGGATCAACGAAATCCGCATTGCTCGCGCTGGCGAGTTGGACCTGGTCTTCCTCCAGCGGCAGCGTCACACGCACGCGCGGATGGGTCTTGAGGATCTGCGCGGCGTCCGCCGACATCTGGATGCTCTCCGGTCCCCCCACCCGGCCGGGGACCGCCGATTCGATCGCCACCGGAGCGCGGTTGAGCCACTCCTTCTGATCGAAATGCGTCGCCGCCTGCGACCAGTATTCGAGCTGCGACCTGCGGTCGTAGCGATCGAGGTAATCCGTCGCCGGCAAAGGCCAGCAGCCGATCGGGATTTTGTCGGCGAAGGCGTCGCCACTCAGCCACGGCGCGAGCACGCCGTCCAGATCCGTCCAATCCACCTGCGGCGGCCGGCCGGCGAGCCACTTGGTGACCGGCTGAAGTCGCGGGATCGTGATCTCGACGCGATGCTGCTGCGCGAGCTTAACGAGCGAGTCGAGCGTCGCGATCGACTTGTCATACTCACGGTTCGAGCGGCTGATGAGCTGCGGACGGACGGTCTCGAATTCCGGATACAGCCGCGTCAGGTCATGCCAGTTCAATCGACTGGTGAGCACCAGGTGCCGCTCGTCCGGCACGACGAAATCGTACACCGTGATCTTCACCGGCACCGACGCCAGCGGCTGTGGCGAATCAGAACCGAACAGATCGCAGCTTGTCACGTATTCGCCCGGCGGGGTTGGCGCCGGGATGTGCAGGTCGATCCAGAACAGCAGCGGCTCAGCCGCGCCGGTCGGATGCGCTTGTGGGTCGGTCGCATTCGCCGGATCGCGCACGGAAGACAAGTTCACGACGCCGCGATCCATCGTCACCGGCAGGAGCGCGCGGGGGAGCGGACGGCTGGCGGCGCTCAAGCCGGTGTGGCGGACGAAGCCGGCGCGGTTGACGTCGACCGGCATCGGGAGGATCTGCGCGCCCGAGAATTGATTGACGTCGATCGTGTCGGCGGCGTCGGTCTTGCGCGGCGGCTGGATGCGGAATGAATAGACCGTCTTCTTCGTCGGCTTCGCAAGGTTGCTGATCCGGATGGAAAAGCTCGCCCACTCGTTTTTCGCGGCGCCGAGAACGATCGGCGAATCATCCACGGCGGGCCGGACGCCGTCGCTGAGGTTCACGCCCTGGATCTTTGCGGCGCCGCGCGCGACGGCGGCTTGCAGATTCGATTTCCCCGGCGCCGACGTCTGCCGCGTCGGCGCGCTCGGGCACCCGGCGAGCAGGCCGACGAACAGGGTCGCCAGCGTCGCAAATATCACGGGGGGGGACGATCGCATCGAGGGCTTTGGTTGTACCATTCCCGCCGTCGCGTGACGATAGGCGAGGCGATGGGCAAAGGCGCAAGCAATCGTGGCAAGTGGGTGGCCGCAACGGTGGTAGGGCTGGCGGTCATCGCGGCGCTGGCGGAATGGAAGTGGCGGCCGCCGTCGGATCCGACATTCAATTCCCTGCCGGCGGCGACGACGCGGACGTCGGATTGATTGCCGCGATGATCTGCGACAGCAGCCGATTTTCATCGCCGTCGGCAAACCCGATCCGCAACTCGACGCGGTAGATCGGCAACTTCGCCCCAGGCAGATCGCGCAGCTTCGCCCAGTCCTTTTCGGTCGTCACCAGCATCTCTGCGCCAGCCGAAGTGGCGGATTGTTGCAGGTCGGTCAGGTCGCGCTGGTCGTAATCATGATGATCGCCGAACCAGAAATGGCCCGCGTAGGTCGGCCCGAAGTCGGCGAACTGCTGATCGAGGCTCGACGGGTGTGCGATGCCTGCGAAGGCGAAGAAGCGGCGAAGGCGGAGCTGGTCGATCGGGAGTTCCTCCCGCCCGGATCGAAGATTCGTCTGCACGTGCCGCGCGCAGTAGACCGGCGCGCTCGTGTAGCGCCCGATCCGCTGACGCAACCGATCGATCATCTCGGGTGCAACCTGATCCGATCGGGTCAGCACGACGGCGCCGGCGCGCGCCAGTCCGCGCAGCGGCTCACGAAGCAGCCCGCGCGGGAGGACGTGATCGAAACCGAACGGGTCGGTCGCGTTGATCAGCACGAGATCGAAGCCGCGCGCGACCCGGCGGTGCTGGAAGGCGTCGTCGAGGATGAAGACGTCGGGCTGCGGCATCGCCGCCATCGCCGTCACCGCGCCGGCGACGCGATCGGGGTCGGCGACGACCGTCGCGCGGTCGCCGAGCCAATCCGCGAGCATGCGCTGCTCGTCGCTTTGGCCGGCGCGACCGCGATAGCCTCGCAGCAGGATCGCCGGACGGATGCCGCGCTCGATCAATTGCTTGGCGAGCCAGCGGACCATCGGCGTCTTTCCCGTGCCGCCCGTGGTGATATTGCCGACGCTGATCGTGGGGCGCGGGAGGCGGTGAATTTTGCGAATCTCGCGGGAAAACAACGCGTTTCGGGCGTTCATGGCGCCGGCGTAGAACGGCTCCGCCAACGAAAGTCCCGCGCGCAAGATCCGCGCGGAGATGCCGCGGTCTTCGCCGCTGAGGACGCGCAGGGCCCATCGTTCGCGCGAGGCGTTCATCCGGCCGGCGATTGTAGTGCCGCCGCGTCGGCTCCGCCCGCGGGGTCGAAGACGATCGGCTTTCGCGGGACGCGATCGAGCGAGAATTGTTCCGCCAAGTCAGCGGCTTTCTCCGGGTCGCGGGTAAGTTCGATGCCGCACCACTTCGCGAGCAGCGCGAGGATCTTGCCGGCGGGAACGCCGGCCTGGCGATACGTCGAAACGCGCGTGTCGCCGTGGCGTTTGGCGAGCCGGCGACCGTCGGTGCCGACGACCAGCGGCAGATGCGTGTATGACGGGATCCGATTCACCAGGCCCAGCGCGCGGTAGAGCAGGATCTGTCGCGGCGTGGAGTCGATCAGGTCGTCACCGCGGACGACATCAGTAACGTTCATGTCGGCGTCGTCCACCACGACGGCGAGCTGGTACGCGGGCGTTGCGTCGCCTTTGGCGATGACGAAGTCGCCGAGCTGGTGTTCGACGTCGAAGTGGCGGGGGCCGCAGAAGGTGTCTGCGAAGTCGACAGTGGCGTTTTGGGTGTTGAAGCGAACCGCGGCCTCTCGAGCGCGGGCGGCGCGCGCTTCTTCGCGCGACTTGAACTTTCCCCGGCAGGTTCCGGGATAGATGGACGCGCCGTCGTCGGCATGGGGAGCGCTTGCGGCGGCGTCAACTTCCTTGCGCGTGCAGACGCAGGGATAAGCGGCGCCGGACCGCAGAAGCTTCTCCACCGCTGCACGATAGTGATCAAGCCGCGAGGATTGACGGATCGGCCCCTCGTCCCAATCGATGCCCAGCCATTGGAGGTCCTGGATCGCAAGTTCCGCCGCTCCGCGCTTGTTGCGCGGGCCGTCGAGATCTTCGATGCGCAGGATGATCCGCCAGCCGTTCTGGCGCGCGAGCAGCCAGTTGATCAGGAAGGTGCGCGCGTTGCCCAGATGCAGCGCGCCCGTTGGCGAGGGAGCGAGTCGCGTGATTCTCACGGCAGCGTCGCCGCGGGAGTCGACACGGCTGGCGTCGGCGTGGTGTCCGTCGCGTAACGCAGCGTGTCGACAACGCTGTTGAGGTAATCCTTGTCCTTGTCGTACTGGCTCTTGGTCAGGCCGATGAAGTTCAATTCATAACGCTGGTACGCACCCTCGTTGGGAACCAGGACGGTGATCGTCCAGTTGAATGCCGATTCCTCTGTCGTGTGCGGCTGCATGTCGGCGTCGTAAGTGGTGAACGGCGCCGGATGGCCCACCGACTGACGCTCCAGCACCTTATTCGCGCCCAGCGATCGCATCTCAAACTTGATGATCTCCTTCGGCTTCTCCGCCATCTCTTTTTTGCCGCCGGCGATCATGAGGTCGAGGTCTTCCTGCTTGATGGCAGCGCGGTTGGAAAGCTGGATCTGCACTTCCCCGCCGCTGGGGGTGTAGCCTTGGAGGAGATTGGCAGAAACCTTGATGCCGGGTTCGTTGAGTTGCCCCCAGCCGGGCGGGAGATCCATGGTCAGCGGGAGGGGCACCAGCGCGGTGCGGCTGCGCTTGCCGCTGAGAAGCGCCTGCGTGGTCGGACGTTTGTTTGCCGGCTTGGTCGCGTCCTCGGTCTGCTTCTTCGCCTGCTCGAGCACCGCCGGCGGGACTTCCGGCTTGTCGTCGCAGGCGGACAGGAAAAGCGCGGCGGCGGCGACGAGCGCGACACCCAGACGCAGGCCGACGGTCATCCACGACGAGCTTCTCATCACGCAACCCTCACCCGAGCAACGGCCGAACATCCCCGGCACCGAATCAACTATCATACCCGAGCGGCGGCGGGAATCGCAAAGTGCCCGCGCCGGGCGGGAGAGTCTGCCGCCGGGTCGATTGCTGCCTTGATGACGTTACCGAGCCGGGTGCGCTCTGGCGTCATACCACAGTGTTGCTATAGTTGCCGACCTCGCACGACGTACCGGACTCCATACTTCACGGATTCATTCATCAAACGAAAGGTCGCATCTATGGCTCGCACCGCTTCGCCGAACTTCACCATCGCGCAACTCGAACAACTGCTGCAAGGCCGGCGGTCTGAGCTCTCGCGGCTCGAGCGCCAGCGCTCGGGGATAGCGAAGAAGCTCAATCGCATCGACGCGCGCATCGCGGCGCTGGGCGGCAACGGTCGCCGCGGCGGGGGCGGTGGGACGGGCGGCGGGCGCATGACCGCGGGCGGGCGCGTCCGCAACGAAAAGAGCCTCAACGACACGATCGAGCAGGTGCTCGGCAAGAACGGCAAGCCGATGGGCGTCGGAGACATCACGGATGCCGTGCGCGCCGCCGGCTATCGCACCAACAGTGCGAACTTTCGCTCGATCGTGAATCAGACGTTGATCAAGGACAAGCGGTTCGCATCGTCCGAGCGCGGGATGTATCACTTGAAGAAGTGATTTTCTCGAAGTTTGCGGTTTGTGATCTGCGGGTTTGATGTCCTCAAACCAGAAATCTCAAACCTTAAACTCCAATCAAATCCCCGCCGCCAATTGTGCGCCCTCGACGTTCACTTCACGCTGCGTGTTGTGCACGTCTTTGGAGACGCGCCCGTCGTGGAGGTAGATGATCCGGTCGCAGCGGTGGGCGACGGAAGGATCATGGGTGACGAGGATGATCGTCCGGCCCTGCGTCACCAGCTCGTCAAACAGCTCCAGGATCTGCTGACCGGTCTTGCTGTCCAAGGCCCCCGTCGGTTCATCGGCGAGCAGGATGAGCGGGTCGTTGATCATCGCGCGGGCGATGCACACGCGCTGTTGTTGCCCGCCGGAGAGCTGCATCGGGCGATGATCGAGACGCTCGGCGAGGCCCACCTTCTCCGCCAGCTCCGTCGCCCGTCGCCGGCGTTCGTTCGGCGGAATGCCCATGTAGAACATCGGGACTTCCAGGTTCTCCAGAACGGTGAGCTGCTGGATCAGGTTGAAATTCTGGAAGATGAATCCGATTCGTTTACTGCGGATCTCCGAGAGTTCATCGTCCGGCAGGCTGCTGATGTCCTGCTCGCCCAGGATGTACGAGCCAATCGTCGGCTGATCGAGACAGCCGAGGATGTTCATCAGCGTGCTCTTGCCCGAACCTGACGCCCCCATGATGGCGGTGTATTCGCCTTCGTTGATGTCGAGGTCGAGCGAGCGCAGGGCGTGCACCTCGACGTTGGTGCCGGGCTTGCGATAAATCTTGCTGAGATTGCGAACGGAGGCGACGACGGACATCATTGCTCCATACCGGCTGCGTGGCGGACGCGTTGTTCGCGGGCGCGGGTGCTGATCGGGACAAACCGCCTCAGTTGCCGATAACGCTTGTATCGTGTTCCTGCCCCTGATCCTGAGTCTTCTCGCGACGCTCGCCGCCGGGGTGATGTCGTATGGAACCCATCCCGGTTGGGCGCGATATCACTGGGGTCTGGGCCTGATCATGATGTCGCGCCGGCTGCAATGGCCGCTGATCGCGCTGAGTCTCATTCTATGCCTCGTGCTGTTCGCGCTGGTGATCTCAGGCAAACGGCGGATCTGGTGGCTGATCGGACTCGCGCCGGTGATCGCGCTCTTCGGCCACCGCTTCATGACCAGCCCGATGAACCGCCTGAGCATCATCGAAGATCCGCCGGTCCTGTCAGTCAACGACGCGAGCTTCCTGCGTGACGAAGATTACGTCGTCGGAGTCGTCTTCAACGATCAGGCGTACGCGTATCCGTTCGGATGTCTGTATCGATGTCCGGTCGTGCTGCAATCGGATCGCGAGCATCGATTGATGGTGATGTGGTCGGCGCGCGCGAACGTGGCGACAGGTTTGAGCGTGGCGCGCGAGGTGAAGGCGCGCGATCTCGACATCGTTTCCGATCCGGCGGACGGGCTGCTCGTTTACAGCACGCGCTCGGGGCAGTTTCTCTCGGGCATCACCGGCGAAATACCGCGCGGCGGGAAATGGGCGGGGAGCGAAGCGCGGGTGCCGGTGGTGAAAATGACCTGGAAACAGTGGAAGACGCTGGAACCGGAGACGAAGGTGATGTCGCCGCCCGGCGGCGCATACCTCGCCGCGATGGCGCAGCCTCAACCTCCGCCGGCGAAGGATGACGTGCTGATCACGATTGTCGGCGAGGGCAAGCCCGTCGCGGTGCCGTCGCAGAACATCGCCGCCGCGCCCCTGAACCTGTCGAGCGGCGACGCGCCGGCGATGATCTTTCGCGATGAGAACCGCGCCTGCGTGGTCGCGTTCGACCGGCATATCGACAAGGACCTGATCCCGCGGTTTGAGCTCAACACGGATCGGAAACGAAAAGCGTTCTTCATCGATCTCGACACCAACTCCGGCTGGAGCGCGAGCGGCGTTTGCGTCGACGGCGAGAAGGAAATGATCGGCAAGAAGCTCGCGCGGCTGCCGGTGCAGGAGGAGATCTATCTGTCCGCCGCGCAGTTCTGGTATCCGGGGCTGAAGCTAGATCGGAGTGCGAAAGCCCAGGGCCCGGATCACGCACCAACCCGACCCTCCCTCGAAGATCGCAAACCCGCCGCCGGCAAGAAGGGCCAGACACACAACCCACGCCAGCGGCGAACCGCTCCCAAGCGCCCATAACCGAAGCAACACCGCGCCGGTGATGACGAGCGCGAAGCCGTACGCGAGGCGGACGGCTTTCCCTTTCGCGTCGATATTGCACCGCATGCTTTGTCGTCCGGCGATCACATCGCCCGCCGCTTGCGGCGGGGCATTTCGTCTTTCGCGTGCCGCGAAAGGCCCCGCCACAAACGTCGGGCTATGTGGATGAATCTCCCTAGCCTTTGCCAGGGCCGCGCGTATGCTACCGGCCTTTCGCTCGGCCACCCAGGGAAGAAACATGGATGAAATCAGCCTGTATTGGAAGAACGCCACCGCCGACGCCGTCAGCGACAAGCACGGCGTCACCGACAAAGACCTCAAAGACCTCGCCCCGCGCATCAAGCAGATTCACCAGCAGATGACGGCCGACCGCAAGGCGGGGAAGCTGCGCTTTCGCGATCTGCCGTACGACGATGAGATGATCGGCGCGATCAACAAGCAGGTCGAGCATTTCCGCGACCGCTGTGAAGTGCTGATCGTCCTCGGCATCGGCGGGAGCGCGCTGGGCAACATCGCGCTGCAGAGCGCGCTCAACCCGTACACGTACAACCTGATGTCCGACCGCACGCGCACGGGGCCGCAGCTCTTCGTGCTCGACAATGTCGATCCGGATCAGATCAAGGCGGTGGTTGATCTGGTCACGCCGAGGCTGAAGAAGACGATCGTCAACGTCATTAGCAAGTCGGGTGAGACCGCCGAAACCGCGTCACAATTCATGCTCTTCCGCGACCTGCTGGCGCAGAAGCTGGGCAAGAAGTACCAGGAGAACATCCTCGGCACGACCGATCCGAAGGGCGGCACGTTTCGCGAGATCTGCAAGGCCGAGGGTTATCGCACGCTGGAGGTTCCGGAAGGCGTCGGCGGGCGGTTCAGCGTGCTGTCGGCGGTTGGGCTCTTCAGCGCGGCGATGTGCGGGATCGACATGGAAGCGATCATGGCCGGCGCCGCGGCGATGGACAAGCGGCTCAAAGACGCCGACGTGATGAAGAATCCCGCCGCGCTGATCGCCGCGATCCATTACGCGCTCGACCGTAAGGGCAAGCACATCACCGTGATGATGCCGTACTCGACGAGTCTCTATTACCTCGGCGACTGGTTCCGCCAGCTCTGGGCGGAATCGCTAGGGAAGAAGGACGGGCTGACGAAGAAGAACGTCTTCGCCGGTCAGACGCCGATCAAAGCGCTCGGCACGACCGATCAGCACTCGCAGGTGCAGCTCTATCGCGAAGGGCCCAATGACAAGATCATCACCTTCCTCGAGGTCGAGCGCTTCAACCAGAAGCTGGCGATCCCCGCCGGCGTGAAAGGGCAGCCGTCGCTCGACTATCTGTCGAACTCCAACTTCCAGACGCTGATCAACAGCGAAAAGCTCGGCACCGAGTTCGCGCTGCTGGAAAGTCAGCGGCCGACGCTCACAATCAACTTCCCGCGCATCACGCCGGAAACCGTCGGGCAGTTCATCTATCTCTACGAGGCGGCCGTCTCCTACATGGGCGGCTTGTACGAGATCAACACCTATGATCAGCCGGCGGTGCAGCTGGGCAAGGACGCGACCTACGCATTGATGGGCAAGGAGGGATTTGCCGATCTAGCTAAAAGAATCGAAGCGGTGCGGAAGCGCGATAAGAAGTATCTGGTATGATTTGCACGAAAGAGTTGCCAGTTGTTAGTTGCCGGTTGCCAGTGCGGCAGCGGCACTTTTACTGGCAACTGGTCACTGGCAACTGACAACTCTTCAACCATGCAATACGGCGTGATCATGGCGGGCGGAGCGGGGACACGGCTGTGGCCCGTCTCGCGCGGCGACAAGCCCAAGCAGCTCATCAACGTGATGCGCGGCAAGTCGCTGCTGCAGCTCGGCTACGACCGTCTGCGCGGGATGCTCCCGCCCGAGCGCATCTTCGTTTGCACCGGCGCGGTACACGGGCAGGCGGTACTGGAAAATCTGCCGGAACTCCCGAAGGAAAACCTTCTCGGCGAGCCGGAAGGTCGTGACACGGCCAACGCCGTCGGTTTCCCGGCGGCGGTCCTGGCGAAGCGCGACAAAGACGCCGTCGCCGCGTTCATCACCGCCGATCACGTCATCGAGCCGGTGGACGTTTTTCAGAACTCCATCAAGACCGGCTTCGACGTCGTCGCCGAATATCCGAACGCGCTGGTCACCTTCGGCATCGTCCCGACGCATGGTCACACAGGGCTGGGCTACATCCATCGCGGCGAAGCGCTGATGGTCAAGGGCCGCAGCGGCGCGGCGTTCCGCGTGCAGGCGTTCAAGGAAAAGCCCGACAAGCCGACCGCCGATCGCTACGTCGAATCCGGGCGGTACTACTGGAACAGCGGGATGTTCGTCTGGCGGTGCGACACCGTTTTCAACGAGCTCGGCATGCACCTGCCGGAGAACCACAAGCTGCTCGCCGCAATCGCTGACGCCTGGGGCACGCCGAACCAGGAGTCGGTCATCCGCGAGCTGTACCCCAAGCTCAAGAAGATCAGCGTGGACTACGCGATCATGGAGCCGGCGTCGCAGCGCAAGGGCAAGGCGCAGGTGGTCGTTGTCGAGATGCCGGTCAAGTGGCTCGACGTCGGCTCGTGGCCGGCGCTCTCTGAGACGCTGGCGATGGACGAACACGACAACGCCATCGATGCCGAGACGGCCTGCTTCCTCGACTCCGACGGCAACATCGTCATCAGCACCGATGCGCAGCACCTGATCTCGACGATCGGTCTGAGCGACATGATCATCGTCCACACGAAGGATGCGACGCTCGTCTGTCCCAAGGGCGAAGCGCAGCGCGTCAAAGAGCTGGTCGGCAAGGTCAAAGAGAAGTACGGCAACCGATTTCAGTAAATGCGAACTCTCGGCATCGATCTGGGCACACGCCGCGTCGGCTTGGCCATGAGCGACGAGGGCGCCAAGTTCGCCACGCCTCTCGATGTCCTCGAAGTCACGTCACCTGACCAGGCGATGGGCAGAGTGCTGGAGATCGTCCGCCGCGAGGGCGTCGAGCGGATCGTGCTCGGGCTCCCGCTCAACATGGACGATTCGCTCGGGCGGGCGGCGAAGCAGACGATTCAATGGGGGAGAAAGCTGTCGGCGGACAGCGGGAAAACGCTCGTTTTTGTTGATGAACGGCTCAGCAGCTTCGAGGCCGAGCAGGGGATTATCGACCGCAAGCGGGCTGGTGAAAAAATCACGCGGAAGCGGAAGAAAGCGCAGCTCGACGCCCTGGCCGCGGCGGGATTCCTGCAGGCGTTTCTCGACGGGAAGCTGCCACCGGTAAACGTGTGACTTCCGCACCACTGTCATCCCGAGCGGTACGCCGCGAGGGATCTCGGAGTCGAACGGCCGGCGAGATCCCTCGGAGTACCTCGGGATGACATCTACGTCCGCCGGTCGGTTTTGGGGATGTCATTTACCGCCGTCGCGTTTTTAGATCGGCGATGCTGCCCCTATCCTGTCGCCGCCCGTGATCAAGTCCTCGATCGCGATTCTCGCCGCAACCGGACCGCTCGCGCCGCCGCACGCGACGCCGGCGCAGCGTCTTCAATCGTTCGTCGGCCTGATCGCGTTCACGATCCTCGCTTGGATCATCGGCAAAGCGCGCGGCGCGAAAAAAATCCCCTGGCGCGTCGTCCTCTGGGGCACGATCCTCGACTTCGTCTTCGGCGGGATTGTCCTCTTTGCGCCGCGCGTGCTGGAGACGATCCAGTTCGCGATCCAGAAGCTGCTCGACTTCACCGTCGCCGGCGAGCAGATGCTCTTCGGCAATCTGATTCACGACAGCGTGCCGGTCGTCGGTTCCGGCGGCAATACGCTCGGCGTGGCGCAGGTCGGCTTCATCTTCGCGATCGTCGTCCTGCCGACGATCATCTTCATTGCCATGCTGACGGCGATGCTCTACCACGTCGGCGTGATGACCGCGATCGTGCACGGCCTGGCGTGGGTGATGCGCAAGTCGATGGGCACGAGCGGCGCCGAGACGCTCTCGACCGCCGCCAATATCTTCGTCGGACAGACCGAAGCGCCGCTGCTGGTCAAACCCTTTCTCGCGACCGCGACCAACAGCGAGTTGATGGCGATCATGGTCGGCGGGTTTGCCAACATCGCGTCGGGCGTGCTGGTCGCATACACGCAGTTTTTGAAGGACTACATCCGCGACGTCGGCGGCCATCTCGCCGCCGCGTGCTTCATCTCCGCGCCCGCGACGCTGGTTGTCGCGAAGCTGATGATCCCGGAGACGAGCAAGCCGCTCACCACAGGCGGCGTGGAGTTCAAGGTCGAGAAGCTCGATGCCAACATCATCGACGCCGCCACGCGCGGCACCACCGAGGGCACCGCGCTGGCGATCAATGTCGGCGCGATGCTGATCACGTTCACCGCGTTAGTGGCGATGATCAACGCGATCTTCGGCGGGGTCTGCGGTTGGTTCGGCCATCCGAATGTGACGATGGAAACGACGCTCGGCTACGTGATGGCGCCGCTGGCGTGGCTCGCCGGGTGCTCGTGGCACGATGCCATCCCCGTCGGCTCGCTGCTGGGCGTCAAGACGGTGCTGAACGAATTTCTCGCGTACCTGCAGATGAGCCAGCGGTTCGCCAACGATCCCAACTTCATCTCGCCGCGATCGGCGTTGATTGCCACCTACGCATTGTGTGGTTTCGCGAACTTCGCCTCGGTCGGCATCCAGATCGGCGGGATCAGCACGATGGCGCCCGACCGCCGGCACGATCTGTCGCGAATGGGTTTGCTCGCGATGATCGGCGGGGCGATCGCGTCGTTCATGGGGGCGTGCGTCGTCGGCGTGTTGATGTAAAATCGCCCACATGAAACGCGCTGTCATCCTTGCGTCGGTTCTCGGGCTTGCGGTCGGATGCGAGCGATCCGAGTCGGTGACGACGTCGATGCCCACCACGCAGCAGGTGCAGCAGACGGCGCAGTCGGCCGGCCAATCGATCGAGAACGCCGCCCACAAGACCGGCGAAGCACTGCACACCGCGGCGGACAAGACCGGCGCGGCGATCCAGTCCGCGACGCAAAACGCCGGCCCCGCGATCGAGAAAGCCGCCGACGCGACGGGCCGCGCGCTCAACACCGCGGCGAACAAAACGGGGCACGCGATTGGCGGCGCGATGCAGAAGATCGGCAATGCGACTGCTCAACCGCCGTCAGCCGACGACCACGGCGCCAGCGACGCTCCCGTTGGGGCGACACTTGTGTCGCCCTCTCCGGGCGGCTAGTTCAAAGCGGGCGACAAAAGTGTCGCCCCTACTTGGATTTTCTCAGCAGCC
>JAICTV010000013.1 GCA_025936175.1 Phycisphaerae bacterium | reverse complement strand
GAGCGCGACGCCATCGCCGCACTCCGCAACGTCGCCGCCAACGTGCAGAAAACGCTGCCGGAGATGATCAACTCCGAGCTGGCGTACTCGTTCTTCGGCGAAAAGTGGCTGCCCGGGATGACGCAGTTGATGAATGTCATCGCGCTGCTCGCGCCGCTGGTGCTGCTCCGCCGCAACTGGCTCTGGCCGCTGCTGGTGTATCTGACCGTCGCGGTGACGCTGGTGATGACGGCGGTCCCGCGCTACTACGTCATGGTCCTGCCGATCATGATGTTGAGCTGGGTTTTGCTCACCGTCGTCGTCGCGCAAAACGTTCCGCCGAAATGGGCCGAGCTGACGCTGATCCTGGGCATCCTCGCGGTGGTCTGTCCCAACTTCGCCCGCTGCTGCAAGGTGATCGGCGAGCAGCGCGGCTGGAACCGCTCCGCCGAGGAAGGGCCCAAGTGGAAGTACGTGCTCGACATGAGCGAGGCGGTGCGCACGCTCGTCCCGCCCGGCGAGAAGGTCATCGCGCCCGGCGCGACGATCATGAGCTATACCAGCGGCCGTGAAGTGGTGATGCAGAAGGACATCATCCCGACGAACAAATCGCCCGTGCATTGGCCGACGCACCTGGCGGCATTGAACATCCACTACGCCGTCTTCCCGTCCAACCTCTACGGCAAAGGCGAGCGCGAGATCCGCGAGCTGATGGACCGCGGCGTGATCGTCCCGACCGAGCGCGTCGCCAAGGTCGGCGACATGGTGCTGGCGAAGGTCGATATCAAGGTGCCGCCCGGAACGCAGGATTGGCGCAAGACGCCGGTCGCGACCACGCGCATGACCGCCAAGACGACCGCCGGCGGCGCGACGCGCCCGAGCACGACGCAGATCGCGCGGAAGAAGAAGCACGTCGCCGCGACGAAACACGTCGCCGCCGAGCGCAAGGCCAGGACCCACGCAAAGGCGGAGAAGCTGAAGCGTCAGAAGAGCCAGGAAGCCGCCAAGCGCGCCGCGGCGAAGAAGCGCAGGGCCCGCCACGCCGCCGCCGCGACGATGAAAGCGACCACCGCGCCGGCGGCGACGCAGCCGTCAACGCGACCCTCCGCTTCGCTCGGCATACCGATAACCGATGCGCAGCGAGCATTGTCATCCCGAGATTCTCCGAGGGATCTCGAAGGCCAGTTGCGTCCGAGATCCCTCGGAGTACCTCGGGATGACATCGACTGAACGACTTGAGGATCACGTACTCGACGACGTCGGCGGGTTCTCGGGCCAGTCCTCGGCGTCGCGCAGCGCTTCGATCTGCTCGCGCGTGAACGTGCGCGAGCCGGCGTTGATGCCGTGGCAGCGCTTGCCAGCAGCCTCCCACGCGTCCTTGTCGCCGAGATTGCCGGACCAGAAGGGCCAGGTCCGACACTGGAGCGGGCGGACGTCGTAGATCGTGCAGACGCGCTTCACCTGCGCTTTTCGCCCTTTGCCGATGCGCGTCTCCTTTAGAAAGACGCAGTCGTACAACCCTTCGGGCGAGCGCCGCTCCTGAAGACTGAACCGGCCGGCGATCCTGCGGCAGTAGCGCTCGACAATCGTCCCCGGCGTCAACTTCAAATGCTCGGCGAGGCGACGGATCTCCTCTTCCGAAATCCAAACGTAACCCGGCGCCCCGGTGCAGCAGTTCCCGCACTGCGAGCAGGTGAACTTCAGACCGTCGGCGTACCACGGCGCTTGCGTCGCGTTCTCAAGCACGTTCAACTTCATGAGCGCCGGCGATTGTAGGCAACTTTGAGTGCTCGCGAGAGTCAGATAAGGCATGCGAACGATCATGCTGCTCTGCCTGCTCGCCACCTCCGCCGCGCCCGCCGCCACGACCCGACCGGCATCACGACCCGCCGCATCAGCCTCGCTGCCCGTCGTCTCGCTCTATCTCGACATCGGCTACCCGCCGCCCGGTGTGACCGAATACCAACAGGTCATCGCCGGCTTCTGGAGCGACGGCACCGTGGTCTGGACCACCAACACCGGCCGCACGCACGCCGGCAGACCGTATCGGACGGCGAAGATCGATCCGGCCGAAGTCGACAAGCTGCTGAAGGAGCTGGACGCGATCCACTTCTTCGACGACCCGGAGTTGGCGAAGTCCCGCCCGGTGCCGGTCGATGCATCACAGCGCGTCATGAGCGCGCGGTTCGGCGAGAAGCAGCAGCGAATCTCGACGTGGCGGGAGCCGACGACGCAACCCGCCGATCGCTTCGAGGAGATCTGGTCGGAGGCGCGCAGGCTCATCTCGGCCCGCGTGCCGAAGGAAGGCGTGGCGATCGAGAAGCTCGACGAGCGCATCTTCGACATCGGCCGCGCGGCGCGGAAGTGATCAACTCTGATTCGTTGACGGGGATGGTGGCTGCGGCAGCTCGAACTCGCGCACGTTCACCTTCGTCTGATGCTGCGGCGCCTTCGTGCCGTCGGGGTAATAGCCTTGCAAATACTCCTTCTGCCACTTCTCCTGCGCCGCCTGCGAGTTGGGCTCGAAGAGCTGCTTGTTGAAGGTGTTCCTGCGCTCGGCCCAGACTTCGAACGCCTTCTTCAATTCCGGCTCCGCGTCGATCGATCGCACCTGCGGCTTGAACTGCTCGATCTCGCTGCGCTTGACCGGCGAGATCATGCAGATTGGCTCGCCCGGCTCGAAATCGACCGGCTGGTTCGGAGTGGTCAGCTTCCAGTTCATCGTGAACGTGGCGACGGACCAGTCCGTCTCGATGATCCCCTCGAGCGGCACGATACCGTCCTTCGGATGGTTCGCCGGGCCGCGCGCGTGGAGGTTGTAGCCCTTGGGCGTGCGGAAGAGGTAGTTGAGGTTGAACGTCAGCACGCCGTGCCCGAAGTGACTCTCGGCCGGGCACGGCGTCGAAGGCGGGCCGCCCTTGCAGATGACCTTGAGATCGTCCTTCCCGTCGCGGCCGTTCCAGATGACGCGGATGCGGTGCACGTTGACGATGAACCAGCCGCTCTGATTGGCGATCAGCAGCGGCAGGCAGCGGTAGGCGAAGCGCTCGTGAGTGTTGTCCATCCACTTGCGCTGCGACGACGCCGGCACGATCGGCAGCGAGGGGTACGGATGGATGCGATACGCGACCAGCGGCAGCTCGGTATCTTGCTCCGGCATGATGCGAAGCAGTGTACCCCCCGCCACCGGTCGTTCGCGACATGACGGGCGGATGTGTGTGCCGGAGTTATTGCAGCGCCTCGGTTCTTGCAGGGGGGGTCGGGATTGTCATCCCTCGGAGTACCTCGGGATGACAGCGCGCGACGGTGTACGAACTCGCCGTTGCTTTAGTTCGCCCGCCCGCGCAGCGTGTTGTGGATTTCCGTCAGCGTCTCGTTGATGCGGAAGACGACGATCAGGAATTCACAATAGATGCGCACGATGAACGGGCCGAAGAGGATGACCGCCACGCCCGTGCAGAAACCGGACAGCCCACCGACGCGGAACATCATGGCGATGCCGGCGATGATCGACCATGCCACCCCCAGCCAGAACAGCACCATGATCACCGGGATGGCGATCATCGTCTTGAAGGCGAAGAAGTCCGACCAGTTGAACTCACCCCGGGGGGGGAACATGCCGTAGTCGAGCGGAGGCGGCGGCGAAGGAGGATGCGGCGTCCCGGGCGCGGGAGAGACGGGCGACGGCGGAATGAGGGGCGACGGCGGAATGGAATCGGGTGACGGCGGGATCGGATCAGACATGACGCGGACCTTCCCTTCTCGAGAGAGCAAAGCCCCCAGGGCCGCAAGTCTACGAAATTCGCGTTTTACGAATCAATGTGAAACCGCGTCATCGACATCGGCGTCGGCTTCGGCCGCGTCGATGCCGCGCGATTGATTCATCGCCGCCGCCGCGCGGACGGCTTCGCGCGTGCTCGCCGCAAGGCCAAAGGCGTCCAGGCCAGCCTCCGCGAGCTGCTCCTTGCGGGTCGCGTGGGGGATCAACCGGTCGGGCATGCCCAGCCGCGTGATCGTCCCGGTCGGCAGGCCGTGCGCGACGGCGTATTCGATCACCGCGGTGCCGAAGCCGTTCTGAAGCAAATGATCCTCAATCGTCAACACCGGATGTCCCGGCTGAAGCACGTCGTCGAGCATGTCGCCGTCGACCGGCTTGCAGAAGCGTCCGTCGATCACGCCGACGTTCAAGCCTTCGCCGGCGAGCTTGGCCGCCGCGGCCATCGCCGCCTCGGCCAGCGCGCCGTAGACGATCAGCGTCGCATCGGAGCCGTCGCGCAGCCGCCGGCTCCTGCCGACTTTCCATTCCTGCTTCGCCGCCGATCGGAGCGACGGATCGATCGCGTCTTCGAAGTTCGTCGCCGGCACGTTGTCGCGCGGATAGCGGACAGCCGACGCGGTTTCCAAAGACAGCGCCAGCCGCAGCGACCGGTTCAGCTCCGCCTCGTCGCTCGGGGCCATGAGCACGATCCCCGGCAGCGGACGCAGGAACGCCTGGTCCATGAAGCCGTGGTGCACAGCCCCGTCGTCGCCGACGTAGCCGGCGCGGTCCGTGCAGAAGACGACCGGCACGCCGTTGAGGATCACTTCCTGCCACGCCTGGTCGAACGCGCGCTGGATGAACGTCGAGTAGATCGCCGCGAAGGGCCGCATGCCGCTCTTGGCCATGCCGGCGGCCATCGCCGTCAGGTGCGATTCGCAAATGCCCGTATCGATGTAGCGGTCGGGAAACTCTTTCTCGTATTTGGAAAGGCCCGTCCCGTCCGGCATCGCCGCCGTCAGCGCGATCACGCGCGGATCCTGCTTCGCCAGCGCGATCATCGCGTCGGCGTACGCGGTCGTCCAAGACTTGCCACTGCCCTTGTTGATTTCGACGCGGCAGCCGTTCACCTGGAATGGCGAAGGGCTGTGGAACTTGGTCGGCTCGTTGCAGGTGACCTCGTATCCGTGGCCTTTGACGGTCTTCACGTGCAACAGGATCGGCGCCTGCACGTGCTTGAGCTCCGCGAGCATGTTGATCAGCCCGGGGAGGTCGTGCCCGTCGAGGGGGCCCATGTACTTGATCCCCATCGCCTCGAACATCTGCCCGCCCCAGAAGGTCGATTTCACGCCCTCCTTGAAGTGACGCCAGAGCTGCTCGATCCGGCTGCCGACGGTCGTCGGAAGCTGATGCACCATGTGCCGGCTGATCTTCTTGAACTCATCGTACGTGGTGCTGACGCGCACGCGCTCGAGGTAATGGCTGAACGCGCCCTGCGGGGGGCTGATGCTCATGCCGTTGTCGTTGAGGATGATCAAAAGCTGGCGGTGCAGCGTGCCCGCGTTGTTCAGGCCTTCGAGCGACACGCCGTTGACGATGGATGCATCGCCCACCACCGCGACGACGTGGTTCTTGCGGTCCTTGAGCGCATCGCCCCGCGCCATGCCGACGGCGGTGGAGATCGCGGTGCCCGCATGGCCGACGGCGAACAGGTCGTAAGGCGATTCCTCCGGTGAGGGAAAGCCGCCGACGGAACCCTTCTTGCGCAGCCGGTCGAACAGGTGCGTGCGCCCGGTCAGCATCTTGTGGGGATACGACTGATGCCCGACGTCCCAGAGCAGCCGATCGGGCCCCTCGGGATACGGCCCGAAGTCGAAGACATAGTGCAGGGCGATGGTCAACTCCACCACGCCCAGGTTGGACGCCAGGTGCCCGCCGTTCTTGCTGACGGCGTCGAAAATCCGGCAACGCATCTCCTGAGCGAGCCCGGTCAGTTCATCCGGCGAGAGCTTCTTCAGATCGTCGGGTGATTGGACTCGCTCGAGCAGCGTCATGCCGGGTCCTCCTGCCACTGATGGTAACCGTGTGCCGCTTTCAAAAGCCCTGAACGACGGGAACCTTCGGTGACGCCGACGCATGATCACAACAACACGCGCGCGGCGGCGGCGGAGTTTCGCGTGGCGTAAGTTAGCGAGAGGGCAGGAGTAAGGCAACGAAGCGGCGCGGAAAAGTCGGCGCAACCTAACATTGTGAAAACATGTTCGCCACGAAGTCACGAAGATCACGACGCGTCGCCCGAACTCCGAAAACCGCTGCCGTTCATGTCTTCGTGATGAGAATCAAGCCGCCATCGGACGCCGAGGCCGCGACGATAGCTGGTTCTGCGCCGAGACCACCGGCCGCCCGCTTTGCGACTCGATCTCCCCGCGCGTCCGCCCGATGATCTGACCCGCCTCCTTCGCATCCAGCAGCAGGGCCTCGAATCCGCTGCTCCGCCGGCTGCGATGCAGCTCGACGGCAGTGGTCTCGGCTAGCGCCAGCAGCGACAGCTCGAGATCGGTCATGTGATCGCGCAGGTTCTCGCGGGTGCGAAACAACCCCTTGTAGCGGCGGTAGGTTTCGACATCCATGCCGAACGCGGCCTGGCTCATCTGGTTGGTCAGCGCGCGAAAGTGATCGCTGTCTCGCATGCCGCGGCGATACCACTCGCCCGTCAACTCATGCCGGGCACTCACCGACCTCATCCGCTGATCGATCCACACTCGGCTGTGACCTTGCTGCTCGTAGGCGCGCCGGGTGCGGACGATCGCCAGCTCCGGGTCGTCCGCCTCCTCCAGCCGTTCTCGCGCGGCGCCGGCGAGCCAGGTTTTCAGCCGCTCGGCCCGCGCTGGATCGAGCGTCGGAAGCAGCTCAAAAACCGTCCCCTCTTCCAGCGCGTTCTGGATCTGCGGATCGTTCAACAGCTCCCGCGTCGCGGGCGATTCCTTCTTAGCTAACATCCTTGTTCTCCAATGACTTAAGCTAAGGAGTAGTACGTTTTTCGCCGGGCAGTGTGCGATCGAATCTCACTGCTGGTGCGACCCGCGATGACCGTCATCCTGAGGTACTTCGAAGAATTCTGGTTTCGATCACGCAGATTACTTCGGAGTACCTCAGAGGGTGTCAAAGAAGGCCGTAGAGGGCGCCCAATGTCATGCTGAGAGTGTTTATTTACACAGCCGAGAACGCCGCAAGGCGTGTCATCGTGAGCGTGACTCGCGAAGGATCTGCGCAAGGGAACGCAGATGCTTCAGAGTACCTCAGCATGACGTCACGGGCGTGTGATCTTCTTAAACACCCTCTCAGCATGACGCTGTTGCTCGCAGCATGCCCTACGCGAGTCGAAGCGGCATTTCCCGCAACCGCTTCCGCGTCGCGTCGAAGATCGCGTTGTTGATCGCCGGAGCCAGCGTGATCAGCGGCGTCTCGCCCGCTCCTGCGGACGACAGGTCGGGTCGGTTCACCAGGTACACTTCGATCACCGGCACGTCGGCCTGGCGGGGGACCTCGTACTTCCAGAGCGAGGCGTTCTGAATCTTCCCCTCCTCGAAAACCATCGCCTCGCGCAGCGCGGGGCCGAGGCCCTGGATGATCGCTCCCATATTCTGCGATTGCAGGTTGGAGGGATTGGTGATCGCGCCGCACTCGAACGCCTGCACGACCCGCCTCACCCTCGCGACGTTCTTCGCGGGATCGATTTCGACCTCGGCGCAGGTTGCAACGAACGATCCCTTCTCCATCGCGCACGCGAGACCGACGCCGACATTCGCGTCGCGCTGCTTCGCGCGGCGATCGCTCCAGCCGAACTGTTTCGCCGCTTCTTCGAGCACCGCGCGGAGCCGGTCGATCTCGATGTGATCGAGCCGGAACGCCAGCGGATCTTTCCCCGTCGCCGCCGCGAGCTCGTCGATGAAGCTCTCGCGCGCGAAATTGTTCGCCGTGGCGGCGAGTGCGCGATAAGACCCGTGCCGCAGCGGCGGCGCGGAATCCACCGCCTGCTGATTCTTCTTCTCGCAGCGGTAGGGCGATTCGACGCCGGGCCGGCCGGCGTTGATGTTGACGAAGTGCCAGCTCGTCAGCGTTCCCGACGCGTCGAGGCTCGCCTGGCATTCGATGACGGCGGCGGGGCGGAAGTACGCCCAGGTGAATTCCTCGGCCCGCGTCCATTGCAATGCGACCGGCTGCTTCACCGCTTGCGCGAGCCTCGCCGCCTCCACGGCACACTCGCCGGTGTGCTTGCCGCCAAATCCGCCGCCGAAATCGGGGACGACGACGCGCACCGTCGATTCGTCAACGTGAAACGCGTTGGCCAGTTCGCGGCGCACGCCGAACGGGTTCTGCGTCGCAGTCCAGACGGTGACCTTCCCGTTCTCATCCCACTCCGCCACCGCCGCCCGCGGCTCCATCGGCGTGTGCTGCACGTAGGGCACGTGGTACTCCGCCCGCAGCGACTTCGCCGCGCCGGAAACTTCATCCGCGAACGGATTCGCCGGCACACCGCCCTTCGTGTTCTTCTTCAAGTATTCGAACAGCTGCTTGCTCGACGGATGCGGCGGCTGATCCCACTTCGCGGAATCTTCCATCGCCTTGATCGCTGCTTTCGCGATCGACGTGTTCGGCGCCGCAACGCCGACGAAGTCGCCGTCGTGCACGACGTCGACACCCTCCATCGCCTTCGCCGCGTCGGTGTTCACGTCCGTCAATTTCGCCCCGTACGACGGGCGGCGGAGGATTTTTCCGTACAGCATCCCGGGGCGGATGATGTCGGACGGGTACTTGTGCGCGCCGGTGAGGATGTCGCGCCCGTTGGGCCGGGCCGTCGGCTTGCCCAGCGCTTTCCACTCGCTCGTCGGCGTGATCTGCACGTCGGTCCCCGGCACTTGCGACAGCGATTTCGCGTCCGCCGCTGCCAGATCCGCGTACGTTTTCGATTCGTCGCCGCCGCGCCATTTCTCCAGGAGCTGTCGCGCCGCGGCGCACCCGCTTCGGATCGAAGGCAGCGTCGAGGGCGTCGTGCGGCTGCCGGCGGTGAAGCCGTCGTCCGGGCAAAGCTCCGTGTCCGCCATCAGCAGCGTCACGCGATCGACCGGCACGCGCAGCTCTTCCGCCGCCGCCTGCGTGATCTCAGCGCGGGCGCCCTGCCCGCCTTCGACTTTCCCCGTAAGGACGGTAATCGCGCCGTCCTTGCCGATGTGAATGCGCGCGTCGAGCGGCACGGGCTTGGACGATCCGGTAAATCCGCCCCCGCCGCGCCGGCGTCCGCCGACGCCGCTCTCCTGTGCCTGTGCGATCGACGGCGCGGCCACCGCGATCAGCAACCCCGCGCCCAGCACCTGCACGAACGTCCGCCGCGTCAGGCCGAAGTCGTAGCCGACCGGCTCGATGATCTGCTCATCGTCATCGTCGCGATACAACGCCATCGTGTCGGTGGAAGTCTTCATGATTTGGCCTCCGTCGCTTGAGGCATCGCCTCGGCCGCCTTGCGCACGGCGGCGACGATCTTCGAATAAGTCCCGCACCGGCAGATGTGACCGTTCATCCCCCTGGCGATCTGCTCATCGCTCGGCTTGCGGTTCTTCTCGAGCAGCGCGACGGCGCCCATGATCATGCCGGCCGTGCAGTACCCGCATTGATACGCGCCTTCGTCGAGAAACGCCTGTTGCACGGGATGGAGCGTTTCGCCGCTGGCCAAACCTTCGATGCTCACGATCTTCTTCCCGACGACCTCGCTCAGCAGCGTGGAGCAACTGAACTTCGGCTTGCCGTCCACGAGGACGGTACACGCCCCGCACGCCCCTTCGCCGCAGCCGTACTTCGTGCCGGTCAGTTGCAGGTCCTCGCGGAGGATTTCCAGCACGGATCGATTGGGATCCGTCGTGACGCTGACCGGCTTGCCGTTGACGGTGAACTTCGCTTCGACGCCTTGCATATGGAACCTCGCTCTCACACGCGGACCGTGCGAAGCTGTCATCCCGAACGGTACTCCGCGAGGGATCTCGGAGTCGAACGGTGCTTCTACATCGAGATCCGTCGGAGTACCTCGGGATGAAATTCTCCGCCGCGCGAGCACAGAGAAAATGCTGTTGCTATTGCAACGTCTTCTTCAAAAACGCGATCGTCTCGCTCCACGCTTCCTTCGCCGCCTTCTCGTTCGCGCCATTCCGGCCGGACTGTTGGCGGAGAAATCCGTGGCCCGCGCCGTCGAAGACGTGATGCGTGTAGGTCTTCTTCAGCTCCTGCATCATCTTCGCCGTCGGCTCGACCGTCGAGGTCACGCGCGAATCGTCGCCGCCGTAGAAACCGGCGACGGGGCATTCTATTTTTCCCATCGCGTCCTTATCCGGCGGCGTGCCGTAGTAGACGACCGCCGCGTTCAGCTTCGGCTGATTCGCCGCGTAATTGAAGCTCGCGCCGCCGCCCCAGCAGAAGCCGATCGTCGCGCTCTTGCCGCTGGCGCTCGGCAGTGCGATCGCGTAATCGCGGACGGCATTCAGCCGCTGCACAACTTCATCCTTCGACAGCCCGCGAATCGCTTCCTGCACCTTGTTCGGCGCGAACGAATCCGTCCCGCCGCCGCTGGGGCCTTTGCCGCTGAGCAGGTCGGGCGCGACGGCGATGTAACCTTCCGCCGCCAGCGCGTCGGCGACGGAACGGATCCAGTCGCTCTCGCCGAAGATCTCGTGGATGACGATGACGACCGGCGCCTTGTCCCTGGTCTCCGGATAGACGACCCACGTCTTGATCTTCTGATCGCCCATGACCACGTCCGCCCATTCGCCGTGCCGCGGCGAATCGGAGAGCTGCTTGGCCGCGGTGTCCGCCGACGGCGGGTCCGCCGCGCGGGCGAGAGACGGGATCGAAAACAGGACGAGAAGACCGACCAGGATGTGCGTGGGCATGGCCGCAGATTGTGGCCCCGCCGCGCGACAGGCGGCAAGGCGAATTTCGACTGATTTGCGGAAAGGCTTAACACGTGGCATGGGCGCCTCGCCATGCATGAGCGGCTATAGCCGCTTCAACACGGGCGAGGCGCCCGTGCCACGCATGCGAAGTTCAAAACTGCCGCGCGACGACAAATCGCGCCATCGCGCGCAGCCCATCGGCGGAGGGGCCGAAGCTCGAAAGCGCTTCAAGGGCTGCATTGACGGCTTCCCGCGCCGCGGCGCGGCTCGCGTCCAGTCCGATCAAGCTCGGATACGTGTTCTTTCCGCGATCGGCGTCCTTGTTGGTCGCTTTGCCGAGCTGCTGCGGCGTGGACGTGACGTCCAGCACGTCGTCCACGATCTGAAACGCCAGCCCGACGTTGCGGCCGAACTTCGTGATGCCGTTGAGCTGCCCGTCGCTGGCGCCGGCGGCGATCGCGCCCATCCGGCACGATGCAGTCAGCAGCGCGCCGGTCTTCATGCGATGGATCTTCTGCAACCCGGCGAGCGCGAGGTTCTGGTTCTCGCCGTCCACGTCGAGCACCTGCCCGCCGATCATCCCCTCCGGCCCCGCCGCCGCCGCGAGCTCGCGCACGAGCGCCGGCACGAGCTTCGGCTCGGCATCGGTCGCGATCGTCTCGAACGCCAGCGTCACCATCGCATCGCCCGCGAGGATCGCCATCGCTTCGCCGAAGACTTTGTGATTCGTCGGCTGACCGCGACGGAGATCGTCATCGTCCATTGCCGGCAGGTCGTCGTGAACCAGCGAGAAGGTGTGGATCAGTTCCATCGCCACGGCCGCCGCGAGGGCGCTCTTGTGCGACTTGTCGTTTCCGCCACAGGCGGCCGCGCACTCGAGCACGAGCGCCGGCCGCAGTCGCTTCCCGCCGGCGGTCAGGCTGTACCCGATCGACGTGACGAGGCGCTGCGGCGCATCGGTCAGCTTCTCCAGCGCGTGCTTGAGCGCGGCATCCGTCGCCGCCCCGTGCGCTTTGAGCAAGTCTTGGGCCGACAGGGTCGTCACGTCGATGCTCACGACTCCGCGTCCTCCTCCGCCGTCTTTTCTGCCGACGGCATCGGCGTCGAGCGCAGCTCGTCGCCTTCGCCCTTGCTGAGCAGCTCGATCTGCTTCTCCGCCGACGTCAGCACGCCGCGGCAATGCTGGATCAGGAACTGTCCGCGTTCGTACTTGACCAGGCTCTCTTCCAGCGGCACCTGGCCGCCCTCGATGTCCGCGAGGATCTGCTCGAGTTCGGCAAGCGCTTCCTCGAAGCTCCTGGGCGGCGTCTGCTTTCGTGCCATCGGCCGGTAGTTTAGAACTTCGTGCGATGGGATGGAAGATGACCGACGCCCCCTCACAGCGACGATCGATGACGATTCCGCCGCCGGCGAAGCTGATCTGCGTAATCCTCCTTGCGTTGACGATGACCGTCCTGGTCGTCTGTCACGTGCACGGCGTGAACGGCCCGTGGTACTGGATCTGGTCGTGGCGGCGGCTGTCGTGGTGGATTTATCCGGGCATGATCGCGACGGGGGCCGTGCCGTTCGCGGCGGCGCAGTGGGCGTTCCTGAGAAATCGTCTCAAGCTCGCGCTCGTGCTGCTCGCGGCGACCACGTTCGCGCTCGAGCTGGTCGCCCTCGCCTTCCAGCCGCCGGTCGGGTTGCACCGTCTCGTCGCGATCGTGCAGAGCGCGACCAACACCAGCTACTGGATCGACGCCACCATCCTCAACGCCCAGAGCCAGAACATTCCCTTCTCGCAGATCCTGCTTCAGTACCCCGACATCCTTCCGATGATGCACCTGCACGCCAAGTACAAGCCGCCGGGCCTGATGCTCTACTACGTCCCCTTCGTCAAGCTGCTCGGACACGGGCAAGCCGGCGCGCTGGCGGGCGGGATCGGTGTGCTGCTGCTGGCGGCGGGCGCGGCGCCGGCGTGCTTCTGGTTTCTGCGCAAGTACAGCGATGATCGCGACGCCGCCTTCGTCGGCGCGAGCTTCTTTGCTCTCTGTCCCTCCCTCGTGCTCTTCGCGCCGCAGTTCGATCAGGTCTATCCGATGCTCGCGTGCGTCATCCTTGCCCTGTGGCACATCGCATCGCGCAGCGCGGCGGGCTGGCGATCGATCGCCGCCGCCGTCGCCTGCGGCGCGGTCCTGGCGCTGGGCCTGTTCTGCAGCTACATCTTCCTCGTCCTCGGCTGCTTCATCATGATCGACTGGATGCTGCTGCTGGCCGATCGCGGCCCGGCCGATTTCTACCGCGCCGCCGGCGCGGGACTCATCGCGATCATCACCATCATCGTGCTGTACGCCGCGCTCTTTTTCGCGACGGGTTTCGACCCGATCGAGACCTTCCAGAGCATCTCGCGCACGCAGGCGCGCGATCTCATCCCGCTCGTCCGCCCGTTCCCGCGGCACATCCTTTTTGACGTACTCGACTTCGCGCTCGGCGGCGGATGGATCAGCTTTCTTCTGCTGATCTTCCTGCTGATCTCGATCCGCTCGCGCCTCTTCGCCGGCCGCTCGCCGCGCGATCGGCTCGTGCTCCTCGCGATGATCCAGATCATCACGGTCGCGCTGGCGGCGCTGCTCCCGGGCGAAACGGCGCGGCTCTGGCTGATCCAGTTTCCCTTCCTGATGGCCATCGTGGGATTGGAACTCGCGCGTTGGCGGCCGCGCGATCGTTACATCGTCTTCGGCTGCCTGCTGCTGATCATGATCGCGCTGGCGCAGAACATGACGTTCATCTACATGGGCCCGGAGCTCGACGGCCCGCGCTGGTGATCACTATTTGAGGTGCTCGTCGCCGAACGACTCGCCGGCAGCCGCCGCGCCAGATCACTCACCCGCCCCAGCTCCGCAAACTGCTTCGTCGCTCGATCGTACAGGTACACCATCCGCTCCGGCTGCCGCTTGGCGTAGTACTCGAACAGCTCCCGGTCGCGCTGCACGCCAAGATCGTGCGCGCGGATGATCGGCGCATCGTCCGGGTTGACCACGTCGATGTTGTAGACCGGCTCCTCGTGGATGATGTCGCCGGTCTTGTAGCGGAACAGCACGATCGCCGGCGTCTTCACCTGCTGCGGCAGCACCACGTACGAGAACCACATCGACGGCCCGTGCGTCTGCCACGGGTACGGGTCGTCGAGGATCGCGGGATTGAACTCCGGCAGCCAACTGATCGTGAGCGTCGCGATCGCGAGCGCGAGGAAGACTTCAACGCTCCGCCGCGCCCCCGTCCGCCGCCAGACGTCCGCCGCCGCCCGCGCGCCGAGCAGCACGAGCACCAGAATCGCCGGCGCGATCACCACGCAATACCACGGCAGCAGGTACGCGAAGAACCAGTAGAACGCGATGTACATCGGCAACACCGCGACGAACACCGCGCGCGGCAGGCCACGAATCGCGAGCAATCCCAGCGGCAGCAGGATCAGCAACATCCGGTTCGGCAGCGCGTCTTTCGACAGCACCGGAAACCGACTCGCAATCCACACCTTCCACGTCGGCACCAGCGCGTGCTCCCGCGCCGCCGGCAGCGTGAAGTGGTCGTAATAATCGAGCCGCTGCTGCAAATTCGTCTGCGGGCGGATGTTCGGATCGAAGTCGTGGAAGCCGAACGACATCTGCGGCGTGTAGGCGTCGCAGTACGCGCGGTACGGCGTCGTGAACGGCTTACCGACGACGCCGATGTTCTGAATCACCTGAACGGCGAGGAACGGCAGCGCGCAGACGACCAGCAGCGACAGCGTGATGCCGATCTTCCGCCAATCATCCCGCCGCATCTCGATGAGCATCGCCAGTCCGACCGGCAGGCTGTAACACAGCGCATCGACCGGCCGTGTGATCGCCGCCCAGCCCATCAGCGCGCCCGCCAGCGCCGCCCAGCGAAGCTTTCGCTCCCGTCGCCACCGCATCCATGTCCAGATGATCAGCAGCCCGAGCAGCAGCATCACGCTGTGCGACATCACCATCATCGCCAGATAGCGAAAATAGCGCAGCGACAGCAGCATCAATGCCGCCAGCAAACCGGCCACGCCGTCGCAAATCTGAGTGACGATGAGGTAGAGAATCGCGCAGCACCCCCCGGCGACGACGAGCGGCAAAAACCAGAAGGGCAGGTGCAGCCAGATCGACGGCACGTACATCAGCGCGGTGCCGGGGAAGTAGATCGACGCGTAGACCGGCTTGACGAAGACGTGAAACGTCTCGAAGAAGTCCGCCAGCGGGTGCTGCGCCGTCCACAGCTTCCCGTGCGCGAGCATCCGCACCTGCAGCATGTGCATGTGCTCGTCGTGATATTTCGGAATCAGGTCGCGGTCCTGAAGCTTGGCCTCCAGGCCGATGTAGCCCATTGCGACGATCGCGACGCCCAGCGCCGTAAGCCGCCGCGCGCGATCCGTCGGCCGGCGCACGTGATCGAGCGCCCACGCGATCGAGTCGCGCGTGATCGGCACGAGCGACACCGCCGCCGCGACCACCAGCAGCACCACCCGCCACGGCGACGCGCCGGCGTGCTCGCCGGTCGTCAGCCACAGCGCGATCCCCGCGGCGGCGAGCACTACGGCTATCACTTTTCGCGTCGCGGAAAACATCAACCGCCGATCTTATCCGCGTCCCGGCCCGCGCGTCGCTTCCGCACGACGATGTGCGCGAACATCGCGCCCGCGCCGCCCGTGAGCGATTCCATCGCCCGGATCGCGCCGTAGGAGAACCCCGGCGCCAGCGAGCGCATCGACACCCCGCCCGACAGCAAATATCGCAGCGGCATGAAGGGCTCGACCTTCTCGATCCGCCATTGCGGAAACTCGCGCTCGAAGATCGCGCGGTCGCGCTCGAAGACGATATACGGCAGCGCTCCGTTCGCGCCGGAAAGCGGCCCGCTCGGCGGAAACTCCCACTGTTGTGCCTCCGGCCGAAACGGCTCGTGGTGCAGCTTCGTGTAGATCAGCCTCGACCAGCGCGACACCCACGGCTCGATCATCGCCACCACGCCGCCCTCGCGCACCGTCCGCGTCGCCTCGCCAAAAAACAGCCGCACGTTCGGCAGGTGATGAAACACGTCGGTCATCACGATCGCGCGCAGCGAATCATCCGGCAGAGCCATGCGCTGGCCGTCCAGCACGACGTCGATGCCCGCGCAGGTGAAGACTTCCGATGTGATGACGTCCGGCACGAACTCACGGAGGTATCCCGCCCCCGATCCGAGCTCCAGCACGCGCCCCTCGCCCGCCGGCAGGTCGTGCGCCAGCGTCGCGTACCACTCGTCGTAAATCTTTTTCAAAAACGGCTTGCTCTTGATGATCTCCCGGCGAAGCGCGGTGGTCTTCGGGTCGTCCAGGTCCGCCCCGCGCGTCAGCGGATGCGCCAGCGCGCCGCGGAGAAGTGAACCGATGCCGCCCATATCCGTGGCGGCGAATTATCCGGCCGCACCATCGCAACGCAACGCGTCAGCGCGATCGCATCGCCGCTCCGGGAAAGGGGGACAGGAACGCGGGCGTCGGCGCCGGCGGAAGCGTCTCGGCGCCGACCCACTCATCGATCGGAAACTTCTCGCCGCAGTGCAGGCACATCGTCGTCTCGAACTTCTGCCCGCAGTGCGGACAGGTCGCGTGCATGTCGAACGTGTCGAACGTCGCCCCGCACGCGCAGCGCCACAGCGGCGCCCGCGGCGGCGACATCCCGCACGCGGGGCATTTCAACTCATCATGTCGCGGGAACGCCAGCAATCGGCTCACGTTCCCCGCCTGCTGCAACCCGCCCCACGAACGCACCAGCGCGTACACCGCCAGCGCCGTCGTCCACCACATCTGGTGCGTTACCGTCCACGCCAGCGCTGCGCCTGCGGCGATCAAGCCGATCAGGCTCGCCACCCGCAAACTGTTCGCGCGCCCGATCATGAACCAGAGCAGCGCCCGCAGGATCTGCCCGCCGTCCAGCGGGTAGATCGGCAGCAGGTTGAACACCAGCAGGAGGATGTTGATCGCCGCGACGTAAAACGCGAAGTGCCGCACGTCCGTCGATGCCGCGATCGTCGCCGAGCGGATCAACATGTAGACGCCGATCGTGATCGGCGCCAGCGCGACGTTCACCAGCGGCCCGGCGACGATGCTCCAGAGCAGCGCCCCGGCGCGCGGCGGCGGCTGTACGTAGGCGACGCCGCCCAGCGGCCAGAGCATGATCCGCTCCGCCCGCCCGCCCACCGACTTGCAAGCCAGCGCGTGCCCGAACTCGTGCAGCAACACCATCACGAACAGCGAGCAATACTCCGCGACGTTCCACGCCAGCGACGAATAGCGGTGGTTCGAGTTGCTGATCTCGATGAAGGCGATGACGAACCAGAGCCAGTGCAGGTAAACGTCAATCCCGAACGCCCGGAAAAGGCGAATCCCGGGGCTCGGGTTGCGCGTGACCGGCGCCAGCAGCGGCATGGTGGCGAATCGTACCGGCCGGATTGGAGATGTGGGAGGGCGAGGCTCCTGCCGAGCCGGTGTCTCAGCCACGCACAGCGGCTCGGCCGAAGCGTCGCCCTCCCCCGCAGGCTACTTCAGCTCATCGAGCTGCGCCGCCGCCGACCTGTCGTCCGTCACGTCATGATTCGTGCCGTCGTCCGTGCCGCCGCCGGTATTCGTCGCTCCGCCGTTGTCATCACCGACGTCGTGATTGACGCCGTCGTCGTCGCCGTGGCGGTTGTTGCCGGCATCGTCCGTGCCGCGGTCGTCGTTGACGTCATTGGCGGAGTCATCGTCGAAGTCGTCGTTGCCTGCGCCGCCGTGGTTGTGATCGTGGCCGCCGCCGCCGCGGACGTCATCGTCGCCGTTGCCGCCGTCGAGGGAGTCGTCGCCGACGTCGCCGGAGAGATCGTCGTCCCCGTCGCCGCCGCGGAGCGAATCATCGCCCGCCTCGCCGTTGACGTGATCGTTCCCGCCGCCGCCGAAGATCGAGTCATCGCCCGCGTCGCCGTCGATCGAATCCGCGCCGGACCCGCCATCGAGGCTATCGTTTCCGTCCACGCCGCGCATGCGATCGCGGCCGTCGCCGCCGATGAGCGAATCGTCGCCGCGGTCGCCTTCGACGTAATCGTCGTTGCCGCCGCCGTCGACCAGGTCGTTCCCGCGTCCGCCAAAGAGCGCATCGTCCCCGCCGTCGCCCCAGACCCGGTCGCGGTTGCCGGCGGCGGTGATGAGATCGTTGCCGTCGTCGCCGTGGATGCGATCGAGCCCCGCGCCGCCGACGATCGTGTCCGATCCGCCGCCGCCGAAGATACGGGTCTGCACCGGGACAACGCCGTTGGTCTCGATCACTTCGATATGGTCGTCGCCGCCCAGGCCGTTGATCTTGATCTCGCGAACCGAGCCGACGTCGAAGGTGCTGACGATCTTGTTGACCTTCACGTCGAGCTTCGTCGCATCCCCCGCCTGCAGCGCGACGAAAATGGAATCGTCACCGCCGGTGCCGGTAACGAACAGCTCATTCGCGTCCAGTGAGGCGGACAACAGTTTCCGCATCTCGAGGGTTTCAACCAACGCCGCCGCTATGAATTTTTGCATTTCCGACCTCCGAGCAATTGGCCGCCGACATTCCGGCGGCAGTGCCATAACAAGGGAGGTCTCCGATTTATTTGCACGAACTGCACGGCGGCGCGATCACGGCTGGGCGCTCATCTTGCTCAGGTGCTCATGAGCGACCACCCACGCGTCGCCGCGCCGTTTGAGCACGCTCGTCCCGCGCCCGCTCCCGCTCGCCGGCGAGCCGCGGAGCGTGCCGGACCAGTCGAAGTGATAGATGCACGCCGCCACATCGTCGCTCTGCGCGACCCACACGATGTCGCTGATGCGATAGTTCTCGTCTTGAATCAGCTCGGCGTTGCGCTGCAGCACGCGCTTGATCGCGCGTTTGCCGACGTGGCTGGCGCCGTCGCTGAACCAATACACCGCGTCGTCATCGATGAGCGACAGCGTCCTGTCCACGCCGCCGTTGCGGCCGGAGGTCTCGTATTCCCGCATGAACTCATCCGGCGTCATGTGGCGCTCCTCTCAAAAAGAATTCCGGCTGGAATTGCAGCTTCGTGATCAAATTTGTGCAATCGCGCGGTACTAGGGGAGGCGCATCATGTCACTTTGGAGTCGAAAGAGGGGCGCGGGCGGGATGTCGGGAAATGACGCGGTTGGTCGCGCGCCAGGCCAATGCGCAAAACCAACCCGTCCCTGCAAAACGAACCCAATCGAAGCCAACGGAAAACCGCGTTTTGAGGTCAAAAATGCGGTTTTCACCCGATTTGCGCCCGCGCGCCGTTGCAAAACGAACCCAATCGCTCATCGCGGAGCGCGCCAAGGCCGACTTGCTACAATCCCCCCTCGCATGATCGCCAGCAACACCGCGTCGTTTTCATCGTCTCTCCCCGATCTCTCTCGGACGCCCACCGTCGATCAGGTCGGCATCGAGGAACGCGTCGATCGCCTGGCCAAACGCAGCATCAAGAAGGCATCGAAGGTCCACGCGCTCAAGCTCGCGCTGGCGATGATCGACCTGACCACGCTCGAAGGCGCCGACTCGCCCGGCAAGGTCAGGCAGATGTGCTACAAGGCAAAGCACCTGCACGATGCGATGGCGGCGCTGCCGCACGTCGCCGCCGTCTGCGTCTATCCGACGCTCGTGCGCATCGCCAAGGACGAGCTCAAAGACAGCGGCATCAACGTCGCCGCCGTCGCGACCGGTTTCCCGTCCGGCCAGTATCCCCTCAACGTCAAGCTCGACGACACGCGCTACGCCGTGAGCGAAGGCGCCGACGAGATCGACATGGTCATCAGCCGCGGCCACTTCCTCGCCGGCGATTATCAGTACGTCTTCGACGAGATCGCGCAGGTGAAGGAAGCGTGCGGAGCGGCGCATCTCAAGGTGATTCTCGAAACGGGGGAGCTGGGCACCTTCGATCAGGTGCGCAAGGCCAGCGACATCGCCATGCACGCGGGCGCCGATTTCATCAAGACCAGCACCGGCAAGGTGACGCCGGCGGCAACGCTGCCGGTCACGCTGGTCATGCTCGAAGCGATCCGCGACTTCTATCACGCGACGGGAAAAAAGATCGGCATGAAGCCCGCCGGCGGGATCTCGACCGCGAAGACCGCGATTCAATATCTCGTTGTGCTGCGCGAAACGTTGGGACAGGACTGGATGACGCCCGACCTTTTCCGCATCGGCGCGTCGCGGCTGGCGAACGACATTCTCATGCAGCTGGCGAAGGAAGCGAGCGGCGTATACCAATCGCTCGATTACTTCTCGAAGGATTGAGCGGTCGGAGAAAAAAAGGGGAGGAACGACCAGCGCTTTCAGCGGCGTCGGTCCATCTTCACATGAATTGGCTCTAATTCGTTGCTGACGGTGGAAGTTTCCCGCCGGCGGTCCGGAACCATTGCAATATTTGCTGGACCGGGACGTTTCAACGGGCGGGACGGGGTCTGCGCGGGGGCGGGCAGGCGCCGCAGGGGGGCACGGGGAACGAGAGAGGGCTTTGATGGAAACGGGCAGGTTGCCGGGCGTCTTCGTCTGTGGTCGCCAGCACAGCGGCAACACGATGTTGACGCACCTCATCGGCCGGATGGCCGGTTGTGTTTTCAATGACGGCGAGGACGTCGTCCTCGAGCACCGCGCGCGCCTCGACGCGCTGCCGTCGGCGGCCGAGCGCGCCGACTGGATCATCGCGCACCTGCCGCTGGGCCCGCAGCCGATGCATGACAAGGTCGCAGCCGAGCTCCGCGCGCTGGCCGCGCAGCGTCCGCACGCCGACTCCGTTGCCATCTTCCACAACGCGCTCTCGCTGGCCGCCCGCGCCGCCGGAGGGACCTTCTGGGCGCGAAAGGCCACGTCCTACGTCTTCCACGCCGAAGTGCTTCTTTGCCGCATGCCCGGCGTGAAGATGGTCTACCTGATGCGCAACCCTCTCGACGCCGCCGCGTCACACAAACGCCGCGACCCCAGAGGCGAGAACCTGATCGTCTCGGCGCTGGGCTGGAAGCGCGGCTCGGAGCTGGCGGCGCACCACCAGCGCACCTTTCCCGATCGATTTCACATCGTCCGCTATGAAGACCTGCTCGCCGCACCGGAGCAGACCGTCGGCGAGCTGTGCGACTTCCTCCTCCGCCCGTACGACCCGTCGCTGCTGGATGTCCCGCTGATCAACCCGGCGGAGAAGGAATACAGGATCGTCCAGGGCGTGCGCGGGATTCAGGGCGATCGTGCCAACCGATACGCGCAGACGCTCACGGCGGCGGAGGTCTTCGTCGTCCGCACGCTGTGCACGTCATCAACGCTGCGGCGGTGGTACCCGAAGTGCGCGGCGCTGACGGCACGTTTCGGGCCGGTCGCGCGGCTCGCCGCGCTGGCGATCCTGGCGCGCGGGTGCGTCCGCGCGCCGCTCCAGTTCCTCCGCCGCGCGTCGGTCAATCGGATGCCGCTGCGCAGCTTCGTGACGCTTCGCCTGCGCGTGCTGCTCAGGCCCGCCGTGACCGACGACGCCGCAACATTGCAGACGAAGCCGCGGCCGCTGCCGGTCAGCCCCAACGTCCTGCGTCCGGCGTTAGCGGGGTTGATCGCACTGGTGCTGGGAATGCTGGTGGCGCTGTCGCGGCTGCAGCAGTCAGACTTGCAAAGCTTCCGCTTCTGGACCTGATGACGGGCGGCTCAACGGGCACGGGCAGGAAATGGGGCGGCAGCGTCGCCTTCGGCATCAAGGCGGCGATTGTAACGGGCGCAACCGCGATTTCGCCGGAAATCCACGATCCCGCCAGCCGGGCGCAACATGCAAGAACTGGCTTCGGCTGATACAATCGGTCGGTTTGGCCGCCATCGTGATTGAGGGAGCGCTATGACCACTACCGCCGCCGGCAACGGCGTCAAACTCAACTTCAACACCGACTGGAGCTACGCTCCGGCGCCCGAAACCGCCAAGGTCGAGATCAAGCCGCGCTACGACCTGTTCATCGACGGCAGGTTCGCCGCGCCGTCGAAGGGCCAGTACTTCGACACGACCAATCCGGCGAACGAGAAGAAGATTGCGGAAATCGCGCTGGCCGGCGCGGAAGACGTTGATCGCGCCGTCAAGGCTGCGCGCCGCGCGTACGACAAGACCTGGTCGAAGATGCCGGGCAAGGAGCGCGGCAAGTACATCTACCGCATCGCGCGCATGCTGCAGGAGCGCGCCCGCGAGTTCGCGATCATCGAATCGACCGACGGCGGCAAGGCGATCCGCGAATCCCGCGACGTGGACATCCCGCTCGCCGCCGCACACTTTTTCTACTACGCCGGCTGGGCGGACAAGCTGGAGTACGCGTTCCCGGGCAAGCGCCCCAAGCCGCTCGGCGTCGCGGGGCAGGTGATCCCGTGGAACTTTCCGCTGCTGATGGCCGCGTGGAAGCTGGCGCCCGCGCTGGCGACCGGAAACACCGTCATCCTCAAACCCGCCGAGACCACGCCGCTGACAGCGCTCAAGCTCGCGGAGTTGATCCAGGACGCCGATCTCCCGCCGGGCGTCGTGAACATCGTCACCGGCGCGGGCGAAACGGGCGCGGCGATCGTCAATCATCCCGACGTCGACAAGATCGCCTTCACCGGCTCGACCGAAGTCGGAAAACTCATCCAGAAATCGCTCGCGTCGTCGCGAAAGCGCTACACGCTGGAGCTTGGGGGAAAGGCCGCCAACATCATCTTCGAAGACGCGCCGATCGATCAGGCGGTCGAAGGCATCATCAACGGCATCTTCTTCAACCAGGGCCACGTCTGCTGTGCCGGCTCGCGCCTGTTCATCCAGGAATCGGTCGCCGACGTCGTCATCCGCAAATTGAAAGACCGCATGGCGACGCTGATCGTCGGCGATCCGCTGGACAAGAACACCGACATCGGCGCGATCAACTCGAAGATGCAGCTCGACAAGATCAACGAGTACCTCCAGCTCGGCCAGGACGAAGGCGCCGAGATGTGGTGCGCGAGCTGCGACGTCCCGACCAGCGGCTACTTCTGCCGCCCGACGCTGTTCATGAACTGCTCGCAGTCGCACCGGATCGTGCAGGAAGAAATCTTCGGGCCCGTCGTCGCGATTCAAACGTTCCGCACCGTCGCCGAGGCGATCGAGAAGGCGAACAACACGCCGTACGGACTCTCCGGCGGCGTGTGGACGGACAAGGGCTCAAAGATTTTCAAAGTCACGAGCAAGATGCGCGCGGGCGTGATCTGGGCCAACACGTACAACAAGTTCGACCCGACGTCGCCCTTCGGCGGCTACAAGGAATCCGGCATGGGTCGCGAAGGCGGGCTCCACGGACTGGCGCCGTACCTGAATTTGAACTGACATGAGCGATCAGCCTATTCCATACGCGCAGGGGCCTGCCCAGCATGCGACGCACTCGCGCCGCGGCGTGATCGGATTCGGATGCGCCTGTGCGTCGGCGTGCGGAATCGCGCTGACGATCTTTTTGATCCGCCAGCCCCTCGGCGGCCCGGTCGGTGGATTGATTCGCGGTGTCGCGCCGATCTTCGGCGCGGTCGTCTTGTTGCTGTGGATCGCCGGAATCGTGTTGGGGATTGCGGCGCTGCGACAGAAGCGTCACCTGCGAACGTTCGGTTTCGCGTCGCTGGCGATGTGCGGCGTCGCCGCGGCGATCTTCGGTTTGATGCTTCTCCTGCAGTATTGACCTGACCGCGAGGCGAACATGAGTCAGACGAGCAAACGAAAGAACGGCAGCACCGCGACGCAATCCAAGCCGCGGACGACAACCGCCCGCGCGGAAAACGGCAACGGCCACGCGCATTTGGAAGAGACGACGGCGGAGCGTCTTCCGGTGCTCAAGACCTACAAGATCTACATCGGCGGCAAGTTCCCGCGCACGGAATCGGGCCGCTACTACCTGCTGAAAAACGCGAAGGGTCACGCGGTCGCCAACATCTGCCTGTCATCGCGGAAGGACTTCCGCGAGTCGGTCGTCGCCGCGCGCGCGGCGCAATCAAGCTGGGCGGGCAAGAGCGCCTACCTTCGGGGACAGATCCTTTATCGCATCGCCGAGATGCTCGAAGGTCGCGCCGCGCAGTTCGTCGAGGAGCTTTCCGTCAGCGGCCTCGCCACTTCAGTGGCAAGGCTTGAAGTCGAGAAGAGCATCGACCGCGTCCTCTACTACGCGGGTTGGGCGGACAAGTACCAGCAGATCTTCTCCAGCGTGAACCCCGTCGCCAGCAGCCATTTCAACTTCTCGCTGCTCGAGCCCACCGGCGTGGTGGCGATTCTTTCGCCGGAAGAAACGGGTCTGATCGGCCTGATCTCGACGATCATGCCGGCGATCGTCGGCGGCAATACGTGCATCGCGCTGGCATCGACCGCCAAACCACTTTCGGCGGTGACACTCGCAGAAGTTTTAGCGACGAGCGATCTCCCCGGCGGCGTCGTCAACCTCCTCACCGGCAAACGCGCGGAGCTGCTCGAGCACTTCGCCAATCACATGGACGTCAACGCCACCGTCTACTGTGGCAACGACCGTGAGGAGCTGGCGACCGTGCGCACCAAAGCCGCTCTGAACGTCAAGCGCGCCATCAGCTACGACCGCGAGGACTGGATGAGCGACGATGCGCACAGCCCGTACTTCATCCTCGACACGCAGGAAGTGAAGACCACCTGGCACCCGGTGGGGGTCTGATGAAAAAGTGTGTTATCACAATCGTCACGCTCGCGCTGGCTCTTACTTTCGGCTGCGCGCCGGATAAGAAGAAGCCCACGACCCATCCCTACCCGCTGAAGGAAGCGGACGCGGTCACCATCGCCAGAGATTACCTGAAGGAAAAGAAGGCGGCGGCGGAGGGCGACGAGTTCTACGCCCGCCCCTACGGCCAGGAGGGCGGCTGGATCGTGCGCGCCCAGCGCACGGTGGAGTCGGACTCCTTCGGCCGCCACGCGACCGACCCCGGCAGCGTCCGCATGCTCAGGATTGATCCGCACGGCAACGTGCTCGAGTACCTCCCCGGCGCCACCCCGCCGCCGGCGCCGCCGAAGTAGCCGCACGCTGCTGCTCTATGTCGCGCGTCGCTCCAAAGCCCGGCACTCTGTGCCGGGATTCGCGAGACTGCTCATTCCATGACGACGACCCCGCGCGCCAGCTTGCCTTCGGCCATGTCGCGGTACGCCTCGTTGATCTGATCGAGCCGGTAGCGCCTGGTGATCATGTCATCGAGGTTGAGCTTCCCGGAATGATAGAGGTCGAGAAGCAGCGGGAAGTCGCGCGGGGCGTGGACGGTGCCGTAGTAGCTGCCTTTGATCGTCTTCTCCTGCCGCGTCAGCAGGGCGGAGGGGAAGTTGGTGGTCGTGCCCATCGGGGAGAGGCCGGCGAGCGTGAGGGTGCCGCCGGGGCGGACGAGGTCGAGTGCTTTTTCCTGCAAAGCGGGGACGCCGACGGCTTCGAAGACGTGGTCGGCACCGCGTCCGTTCGTGTGCCTCTTGACGATGCCGAGCACGTCGTCGCTCGACAGGATCGCACTTTGCGCCCCAAAGTGCTTTGCGACCCAGATCTTGGGCGTCTGCGAATCAACCGCGATGATCGGGGATGCGCCGCAGAGTCGAGCGCCCTGGATGATGCTCAGGCCGACGCCGCCGCAGCCCAATACGACGACGCTTTGGCCCGATTTAACGCCGGCGGTGAACATCGCCGCGCCGACGCCCGTAGCAACGGCGCAGCCGACCAGTGCAGCGACCTCCAGCGGCACATCCTTGCGGATGACGACGCAGCTATTGCGCGGCACGACCGTGCGCCGCGAGAAGGCGGCCAGGCCGCAATAGCTGTAAACGGTCTGGCCGTTCCAGCGGATCCGGCTGGTGCCGTCCAGCATCATGCCGGCCCAGACCGGCGCGGTGTAGGTCTCGCAGAGGTTGGAGCGGTCGTGCAGGCAGTAGAAGCACGAGCCGCACGCGGGGGCCCAGTTGAGGGCCACGTGATCGCCGACCTTCACGTCATCGGCGCCCGGGCCGACCGCTTCGACCACGCCCGCGCCTTCGTGTCCCGGGATGACCGGCATCGGGTGCCTGGTCGCGCCGGTGGCCAGGTGCCAGTCGCTGTGGCAGACACCGACCGCGGCGATGCGGATCAGGACTTCATTCGCTTGAGGCTGATCCAGATCGACCGCCTCGATCCGGAAAGGTTGACCTGGGTGAGTTAGCAAAGCGGCGGAAGTCTTCATCGCCGCAGAAGAGTAGTCGCTGGACCGGCCGGCAACAAAATCGGCCGGCGTGACTTGAGCCGGAACACGCTACTATTGTCGGGAACCAAACGCAGATGTTTCGCCGACCGATCCAACTGATCCTCGCGCTGCTCATGACGCTGTCCGCCGGCGCGGGCTGCGTCACCGAGCCGGCGCATATCATCCATGCGGTCGCACAGCCGCCGGGGGCGTATCACATTCACCTTCCGGGGATCGGCGGATACCGCAGCATCGATCGGCTGCTCCTCCGCGGCCTTCAGGACGGCGGACTCGACGCGGAGTTCGAGCCGTACGACTGGACCGGGAACGATCCGGGCCTGAGCGCGCTGCTGACGACGCAGCGGCACAAGGTCGAATCGACGAAGGTCGCCGGGATGATCGAGCAGAACGTCCGCGACCACCCTGGCGCCAAGCTCACGGTCAGCGCGCACAGCGGCGGGGCGGGCATCATCGTCTGGGCGCTGGAGCAGACGCCGGCGGACGTGATGGTGGATGACATCGTGCTCCTCTCGCCGGCGCTCTCGCCCAGGTACGACCTGACCGCGGCGCTGCGGCACGTGCGCGGTCACGTCTACGTCTTCTACAGCCCGTACGACGTCGCGGTGCTCGGCGTGGGGACGAACATGTTCGGCACGATCGACGGCGTGAAGACCGACGCCGCCGGCAAGGTCGGCTTCGCCAGGCCGGTTTCGGCCGACGCCAGGCAGTACGAAAAGCTCGTGCAAGTACCGTACGACTCGGACTGGATCCGTCTGGGGAACATCGGCGACCACATCGGAAGCCTGAGCCGACCGTTCGGCAGGGTCATCGTCGCGCCGCTGCTGTTGACGGGGAAGCTTCCGAAGCTGCCGACCAGCGAAGCGCTCAAGACGCCGGCGACGCTTCCGTCTGGTGCGCCTTCGACGCCGCCCGCCGAGCACGCGACCACCACAGCGGCAGCGCCAATACTGACGCAATGACCAAGTGAAACATGACGCACGGCAGGATCGTGGCCGGCAGCGACAGCGGCACGTCCTGACCGAGCGACGTCAGGCGGTACATCAGCCGCTGCTGCGTCCACACGCCGAGATCGATGAACACGCGATTGAGCGCGAACAGCGGATCGACGGGCGCGAGCAGCGCGACCGGGCCGCGCGAGATCCACGGCGATGCGTAGATCGGCCAGGTGAGCCAGAGCGATTCGATCATCACGACGATCGCGGCGGCGGCGGTGGGCCCGGTCGCGCGGCGCAGCGTCAGCGTGGTCGCCCACGACGCAGAACCGCACGCCAGGAGCACGATGTACGCCTGGAACCACCGCACGAATGTAATGTCGCTCGAGAGCAGCGCGGCGACGAGCCAGACGACGCCGATGCCGTCGATCACGCCGCCCGCTGCGAAGATTGACTCGGGCAGATCCTGTCGCCAAGACGCAAGCGGCGGGATAACGATCGCGGCGATCATGACGCCGGCGAAGAACAGGCCGAGCGTCGCGCCGACGGCGAGGCAGCCGAGGGTCGTCGCCAGGGCCGCCAGCAGGAACGGCGGCATCGCGATGATGAAGAGCTTTCGCATCGCGCGCGTCCCCCCGCAGGAGTCACTTCGCCGGTTCGGCGTCGAGCTTCTCGATCAGCGTCTGAATCCGCTCCGCGTCGTCGAGCAGCCTGCGGCGCGTGCGGCGAAGCTCGTCGATGATCTGCTCGGTCTGCTCGTCGCGTCCGATGCGCGTGGCGGCAACCGCCTGCGGAATGACGATGAAATCCGTTCCCGTGCGGGCCAGCTCGTTGACAACCGCCCGCGCCGCCGGGTTCTCCTCGATCGCGTTGGCCACCGCGACCCGCGCCCGCCGGGCGCGGGGCAGATCGTCGATCAGCTTGGAGAGCTGCCTGGCCGAATACTCGACGTCGTTCATCCGGATCACGCCGTCGGCGCTGACGGTCACGAGCGTCTGATCGACCGCCGCCGCGCCGCGCCGCGTCGTCGCGGGCGCGCTGGCCGCGTGTCCGGCCGGCTCGACGATCATCGTCACCTTCGCGCCCGCCGCCGGCATCACGTCAAGATCCGTCTCCCACTCCAGGGTTTCGTTCGCGTTGCTCGCCAGTTCCGGCACGTCGATGACGGTGAGATCGAAGTTGACGACGCTGACGAGATAGCCGGTCTCGTCCGCGCCGTAGCGCCCGTCGATGAACCGCGAGCCGGCGAAGATCCAGGTCATCGGTGGCATCGACTTCTTCGTGCGCGTGTCGCGCATCACCTTGTAACCGGGCAGGCGAACCGTCCTGCCGTCTTTCTCGAACTCGACGCTGATATCAAGCGCCGGCCCGTGCGGCGGGAGCCACTTCTGTGACGCCTGGTCGAAATGCACGCCCTGGCCCGGCTGCAAGCCGAGCATCAACAGCGCCGCATGAAGGTGCGACGGCTTCACCTTCGACCGCAGGACCGATTCGTGCTCGTTGGTGCCGGTGACGCAGCAGAAGAATTCCAGCGGCGCCTTCACGCGCAGCGCCTCGCACTCGACGCGGACCTGCTTCGCCGCGACGTCCACCTGGAGAAACGGGAAGTTGCCGACCGGATGCGTCGCCGCCGGCGCGGGCGCCAGGGCGCCGCCGGGCGCGGGCGCGGCCCACAGTCTTGTGCCGATCACGAGAACTGCGAGCAACGCGACGGCGAACGGGAGGCGGGCGGTGGTGCGGCGCATGATGCCGCAAGTCTAACAGCGTAGAGACCGCCCTGCGCGATGCACGGCCCGGCGCTGCGCGCTCAACTCCGTCGCGAGCGTCGTCGTGCAAGTGCAGCGCCGGCCGCGACGAGCAATACGGCGGCGGCGGCGGGCTCGGGGATCGGACTGGCGGTGAAGCTGAAGGTGTAATCGCTCCCGGCGGGGCCGCCGCCGGCCAGAGCGCCGCCGAGCGTCGAAGTCTTGAGCGTCCCATCCCACTGCCCGGCCTGCAATTCGCCCAGCGGCAGATCCTGGAAATACCAGGTCGCGGTAAGCGTGGCGGCGTCCCAGTTCACCGCCAGCGCGGACGACGGGACGAACGTGTCGTCGTCCAAGTGATGCAGCAGCAGATCATCCGGGGTCAGGTTCGCCGACACGTCGGTGTTAAAGGTGAAGCTGAGGCTCGTGACGTTCGACTGATTGGGAACGGCGTTGGGATCGGTGTAGGCGACGATCTGATCGACGGCGAGCTTGGCAACGCCCTCGTAACCGGCGGGCGTGAGGTGGGCGTCCCCGCCGGGATCGTACCAGTTGCTGGTGGCCATGGTCAGCGGCGTGGTGACGCGCGTGCCGCGGACGATCGAAAGGTTGTATTCCGGGTGCTGCTGCGAAAGCTGAATGACGGCGTCTTCCCAGGCGGCCAGGCGCTGGATCTTGGTTTGTCCGCCGCCGGCGTCGCCGTCGGTGGGGTGGTAAGGGCCGTATTGGAACATCAGGTTCTTCGGGTCGTAGCCCATCGCGGTCCAGACGCCGCGCAGGCGCTCGGCGACGGCGGTGATGTCATCGGCGAAGCCGGCGGGGGTGGAGCTGTCGGCGACATGCGCCGGTCCCACGCTGGGGATATGCCAGCCGCCGTCGTTTCCGCCGTGCGTCACATCCACCAGCAGCATCGGCGCGCCGTCCTGGTAGCGCACGACGTTGCGGATGTACTCCTTGAGCGCGTCATCGGACTGCGTCTGGAGGGCGGTGGCCGCGTGGACGAGCGCGCGTCCGCCCTGCGCGAGGATCGTGGAGTAACTGACGCCGCTGGCACGATCGCCCGTCACGCGCTGGTACTGCGCGAAGAACGGCCCCTGGATCGTCGATGTCGCATATGGCGAAAACGAGAAGTCGAGCGGCTGGGTCAGTTGCTGATATGCCGACGCCGGCAGCGACAGCGATCCATCGTGCAATCCAACGACGCCCGTGGATGTACTGATCCGTGGCCCGTCAGCAACGGTCACAAAACTGCTGCTGGCGTTGGGCATGAACCCGCCCGTGCCGTTGGCAAACGTGCCGTAGGTAAAATTCCACGTCAGATTTTGGCCCCATAATGGGTTGCTGGGAAGGACCCGGGCGGTCGGACTCCAGTGATCGGTTGGTTCGACGTAGGAGCTGCCCATGTAGGCGTAAGTGGGCGGGAAATCGTTAATCGCATCGCCTTGGGAATCGTAGAACATCCGGTATTTGTCCAACTCCGCCGGGGCTCCGGTCGCGGACGCGCCGTACGGGGCTCCCCCGCTTGCCAGATAGCCGGCGCCGCCCCAGCCACCCTCCCCGGTCGTGTTGAGCACTTCCGTGGCGTACGTGCCGTAATGTTCCGTCCAGGCCTTGGCGTAGCCGTGATCCCAACCGTAGTCGTTGCCGGGCCCTCCGATCTGATTCGAGTCGCCGATGCCAATGATGTCGACCCGGCGCGTCTTGGCGGCATCGACGAACGGCTTGATCGCATCGGGGTTGATCACGATGTCGCGCGGCGTCGTCCCGACGGTGTGCGCCTGTACCGACACCTGCGCCGACGCCGCCGCGGCGGCGGCGAGCACAATCGAAGCGCCTGCGGCAGCGAAGGTGTAACGAGATCCGCGACGTCTAGTTCTGTGGGTCATCTAACAAACACCCTCTTCGGCCCGGGGACGCAATCGGGTCGAGTTCCGGCGGAAAAAAAGCGCCACCCATCGCTCCGCCCCCCGAGGGCAGAAACTGCGGCGTGCCTTCGGGTCTAGGGTAGTCGCCGCCGCCGGGCGATTCCACGGGAAATGTGACGCCGGCGCAAGGTTTTTTGGGCAACTCGTGGAGATGCGTTCACTTTGTCTTCCAGAGTGCGTCATCGACGCCGGCATTCTGGTTCGCAAGGCGCGCCTGCACAAAGAGCCAATCGCTCAGGCGGTTAAGATAGGTCAAGATGAGCGGCGGGACCGGCCGGTCCTGCGCGAAGCGCACGAGGTTTCGCTCGGCCCGCCGGCAGACGGTCCGCGCCACGTGCAGCCGCGCCGCCTGCTCGCAGCCCCCTGGGAGAATGAAGTTGCGCAGCGCCGGCAGGCGCGCAACTGCCGCGTCAATCTGCATTTCCAAGCGGCCGACGGAGGACTCTTCCAGCGGCGGAAGCGTAGCGGGCGCCGATGCGCCGTCTGAGACCGCCAGATGTGAGCCGATGACGAACAAGTCCGCCTGGATCGAGCGCAGTTGCTCGGGCAAATCGCCCATCGGCGAGACCGCGCCCGCCCAGCCGAGGCTCGCGTTGAGCTCGTCGACAATGCCGTAGCAATCGATCCGCGGATCTCCCTTGCTGATGCGCGAGCCGCCGAGCAAACCCGTGCTTCCATCGTCGCCGGTTTTGGTATAAATCTTCATGTTGACGGATCGCGCACGTGTGCCGCGGGCCTCGATGATTGTCGGCCGGACGGTGGCAATCAAGGGCGCTGCCTTGACCGCGCATTGGCACACCCGCACGCTCCGTGACAGGTCAAGAAGTTCAAGTCTCTCTCGACCGATTCGGAAGCGTCGAATTGCCATGGGGCGGGTTATGTGGAGTTTGCTCAAATCGCGCTGCGCATGTGTGGCGCTGGCCGTGGCGGCGGTGCTGGTCGTCGTCTGCTGGGCGATCAGCTATCCGCTGATGGTGCGCGCGGGCCTGGCGGCGTCGATCGGACAGGATCATTACGAGCTTTGCTCGTACCGCGGCATCGCCTGCGTCACCATCATCGAGAATGTCCCTTCGCCAGAGCAGCGGTCGCTCAGCGTTCGCCGCACCGAATCCTTCATCGCCAACCACTGGGACGATCTCTACTGGGGCGATTCCTATGCCGGCTTCTGGGCCGAGGATGGGAGCGTCTGGCTGAGCGGCGAGCACGGGCAGAGCGTCAACGTCCGCTGCATCAGTTTCGCCGTACCGTACTGGATGGTCACCGCGCTGCTCGCGTTGGTGCCCGCGTCGGAGCTGACGCGCGCGGCGCGGCGGCGCTGGCGGTCGATGCACGGGCGATGCACCGATTGCGGCTATCCGTGGCTGCCGGCGGCGGGCGGAGAATGCCCGGCGTGCGCGGCCCGCGCGCATCTCATCGCCCCCACGCCGCGAACGCGGCTGGTTTCCCCCATCGCCTGAGTCGCGCCGGTTTGGCTCTCGCGCCGCTTGGCGCATAATCGCCGGGAGATGGCAGGCGCGGCGGTGATCATCGACGGTTCGGCGTTGGCGGAGAGTCTCAAGCAGGACGTCCGCAAGCGCGTCGCCGCGCTCGGACGTCCGGTCCACCTCGCGGCGGTGCTCGTCGGCGCGACACCCGCGGGCGAGATGTACGCGCAGCGACAGGCGGACGCCTGCCGCAACGTCGGCATCGACTACGAGCTGCGCAAGCTCCCCGCCGACGTCACGCAAGAGCAGCTCAAGCAGGAGATCCATCGACTCAATGCCGACCCATCCGTCACCGGCATCATGATGCACCTGCCGCTGCCGCAAGGCCTCGACGCGACGCGCATGCAGCACGAGATCGACGTCATCAAGGACGTCGAAGGGGTCAATCCGGCGAACATCGGCTACGTGGTTTACGGGCACACGATCATCGCGCCGTGCACCGCACTGTCGGTGATCGAATTGATCAAGTCCACGCAACGCGAGATCCGCGGCGCCGAGGCCGTCGTGGTGGGCGCGAGCGAGATCGCCGGCAAACCGATCGCCCTGCTGCTGGCCGAGCAGATGGCGACCGTCACCCTCTGCCACGTGGCCACGCGCGATCTCAAGCTGCACACGCGGCGGGCGGAGATCCTCGTCGTCGCCGTCGGCAAGCCGGGCTTGATCGACGCCGACTCGGTGCGCGACGGCGCCGTGGTCGTCGACGTCGGCATCAACCGCATCACGCTGGCCGACGGCAGCAAGAAAACGGTCGGCGACGTCGATTTCGATTCGGTGAAAGCCAAGGCGTCGCACATCACGCCGGTGCCCGGCGGCGTCGGCCCGATGACCGTCGCCATGCTCCTGCGCAACACGCTGCGCAGCGCGGAGTTGCTGGCGGCACATCAGAGGTAAGCGCACTTCACGTGATCAGCGTCATCGTCCTCTTTCGCAACGCGCCCCGTTACGCGGAGCAGTGCGTCCGCTCGCTGCGCGCGTGTCATGAATCGGTTCGTGCTCTCGACGACGGCGTCGAATACCTGCTGTTCGACGACTTCTCCGACGAATGGCGCGCGGTGCTGCCGACGCTGGCAGCGTTCCGCGACGACGTCGCTCGCGACAACGCGACAGTCGTGCGATTCAAGCGGCAGATGCACTACGCGGCGGGGCTGGCGTACGCGCTCTCCATGGCCAGGGGCGGGCACGTCCTGTTCGTCAGCCACGACATGCGGCTGGCGCCGGATTGCGCCCGGGCGATGATGGACGTGGCGCGGAGCGACCCGCGCATCGGCATCGTCCGGCCGACGTCGCAGCACATGGATTGGGCCAGGTCGTTCGTCATCAAGCCGCCGACGCCGCTCACGGGGCTGAACGAAATCATCGCCTTCTCCGGCGACGTGCGGCGTCGGTTCGGCGCCGAAGCGATCGATTGGCCGATGCTCATCGGCGACGCGATGCTCGTCAGACGGGCGGTCATCGATCGCATCGGCGTGTTCGACACGCGGTTCTTCGGCTTCATGTCGGATATCGACTACGGCATCCGCCTGCACCGCGCGGGGTTTCGCCACGTCATCGCCCGCGGCGCGTGGCTCGATCACGCCGGCGCCGGCACGGCGAAGGAAACCGCCGCCGCCGACCACACGGTGTTTCAAGAGCAGGCAAAAGACATGTTAAAGCTCGTCGAGAGTGCGTACGACCGATTCCGCAGCAAGTGGGGTAAGACGAATTTGCCCGCGGCCTTCCGCGAAATGCGACGCGAGCATTTCGATCGTCTCAACGCGGCGCCGTTCGAACCAAGCTCGGACTATGAGCCCCCGCTGACCCTCTCCGGCGAGGTCGTTGAGCTTTTGTGATTGAATGCCGCGACATTTTGCGGCCGGGCGTCGGCGGCAGTCTTTTCCCGACTTATCAACGTCCGGTAAGACAATCTGTCGAAACGGCGGCGAATTTCTAAAGTCCCGGATGGGCCGTGATACAGTTTCGGCCGATGCGAGCGATCCGGTTTTTGCCGCTGGTCTTTATCGTGGGGATCGACGGCTTTGCCATGTTCGCGCCGTACGTGGTGCTCGTGCTGACGCTGGGGTATGTCGCCAGCCGGCTCCGCAGCGTCCAGCCCGCTCCACTGCCCGCCCCGCTCACCGTGCCGGCGAGTTCGTAGCCGAAATTTTTTTCCCTGAATCGCCGAATCGCGCGTTCGCCTTGGCGCGCGGGCCGCTTAACGTGCCTCCACTCGCTGTGGAGGTGAGATATGCCGTTTCGCGCATTCGTTGCCTGCGCGGTCGTCCTTACGTTCCTGATGCTGCATGCGGGCGCGGCCCGCGCGGCGCTTCCCAGGCCGGATCACGTCGTTGTCGTCGTCGAAGAGAATCGCGGGGCCGACGAGATCTTTGCAAGCTCCAGCGCCGGCTTCATCAATTCACTCGCCAGGAGCGGGGCGGCGCTGACCGACTTCTACGCGCTGTCGCACCCCAGCCAGCCGAACTACCTGAACCTGTTCAGCGGCTCCGATCAGGGGGTGAGCGACGACGACATGCCCGGCAACGTGCCCTTTGCGACGCCGAATCTCGCGGCGGCGCTGCGGGCCAAAGGCTTAAGCTTCGGCGGCTATTCCGAATCGCTTCCCTCGACCGGGTGGACCGGCGAGACCTCCGGCAACTACGCGCGCAAGCACAACCCGTGGGTGAACTGGCAGAGCTCCAACCCGAGCGGCAATCAGCTTCCCTCGAGCGTCAACATGTCGATGAGCAGCTTCCCGACGGACTATTCGAAGCTGCCGACCGTCTCTTTCGTCGTGCCCAACAACGCGAACAACATGCACGACGGCTCGATCTCCGCCGGCGATTCGTGGTTGTCGAGCCACCTGGGCGCGTACAACACCTGGGCCAGGTCGCACAACAGCATGCTCGTGGTCACGTGGGACGAGGACGATTACGGCGAAGACAATCGCGTCGCGACGATCGTGAGCGGGCAGGTGGTCAAGAGCGGCGCGAGCAGCTCGACGCGTTATGGTCAGTTCGATCTGCTGAGGACGATCAGCGACATGTACGGCGTCTCGCGCGCGGGCGCGGCGGGCGGCGCGAGCGATATCGCCAACATCTGGAACACGACCACGACCACGCCGACGATCACGAAAACCCTCACCTTCCGCAAAGGCTCGAGCAATTACGCCGGCGGGCACGACACGTATGTGAGCTCATCGGGCGCCGCGTCAACACACGGCAGCGCCACGCCGATCGTCGCCGGGCAGTCGCCCAAATCCGAAGCGCTCGTCCGCTTCGACTCCCTCGTCGGCAGCGGCTCATCGCAGATCCCGCACGGCGCAAAGATCACTTCGGCACAGCTTACGCTGCAAACCTCGAGCGGCTCGGTCGACGGCAGCAAGGGCTCCTTCGGCATCCACCGCCTGCTCAAAGGCTTCAGCGAATCGTCCACCTGGAACAGCCTGAGCAGCGGCATCAGCACCGACGGCATCGAGAGCCTCAGCGCCGCAGACGCGACCCTCACACCCGGGACGCCGGGGAAGCTCGTCACCTTCGACGTCACCAAAAGCGTGCAGGCGTGGGCGAACGGGTCGAGCGATTTCGGCTGGGTCATCACCGCCAACACCGGCGGCACCGACGCGTGGCGCTGGCAGTCGGATGAGTTTTCGAACGTCTCGCTGCGGCCGACGTTGAAGGTCAGCTTCACGACGACGTCGCCGTCCGCGACACCGGCGCCCGCGCTGGCGGCCACCTCGGTGCCCGAGCCGGGGGCGTTGCTGTTCCTTCTGTGCGGCGGCGGCGCCGCGCTGCTGCGGCGTCGGCGGTATCATCGCTCCTCATGTCACCAGGGATAAGCGCGGGGCGCGCATCGCGATTAGAATCCTCTGCCATGAAAGCAGCGCTGGGCGCGACGTTCATCGTCGTGATGACGGCTTGCGCCGTTTGTCGGGGTGCGGACTTCACGATCAGCGACCGATCCATCGGTGATCCGATCGCCGGGTTCGGCGCGTGCATGAACCCGTACCTCTACGCGTATCCCAACATGCCGCGCGAGATCAGCGCGGAGCAGGTGAAGGATCTCGAAGCGAAGGTGAAGGAGTTGCATCCGCAGTTTGTGCGGATTTTCTTTCTCAACAGTTGGTGGGAGAAAGACACCGACGCTTCCATCGCCGAAGGTCACACCGGCATGCGCGAGTCGTTCATCAAGACGGCCAAGCTCGCGCAGGACGCCGGCGCCAGCGTGCTGATCCAGCTCTGGTACGACCCGGATCATTACCAGGACATGGACGGCGTGACGAAGCGGTTCGCCACTGCCATCAAGGCGCTGCGCGACAAGCACGGGCTGACGTGCATCCGGTACGCGACGATTCAGAACGAGCCGGACGAGAACTCCGACGATGTGAAAATCGCCCGCTATCCGAAGGTCTATCACGCGTTCGACCGCGCGCTGCGCGAGGCGGGAATTCGGGATCAGATCAGAATCATCGGCGGGGACCTGGTCGGGGAGAAGTGGAAGCACTGGCTGGAGATGATGGCCCGCGAGATGAGCGACGTCTGCGACGGCTACTCGATCCACTCCTACTGGGACTACTGGCGCATCGGCACGTTCCGCCAGCACATCGCGGAGGTGAAGGCGACGCTGGACGCGATGCCCGAGAAGCAGCGGCGGCCGATGTACGTGACGGAGTTCGGCGCGCGCGGTTTTCGCGCCAAGCCCGGCGAAGAGCCGGGCAAGAGCGACAAGGGCACGCCGCTGTGCGATGAGCCGGTCTACAGCTTCGAGATCGCCATCTTCACGATCGACTGCCTCAACGCCGGCTTCGTCGGGACCGCGCAGTGGGACCTGTACGATGCGTGGTACGACCGCAAGATGGGCTACGGCGTGATCGGTCCCGTCGAAACCAAGTTCGCCCTCAAGCCGGGGTACTGGCTGTTGAAGATGTTCACGCACGCGTGCGAGCCGGGCTGGCACGCGATGAAGATCGACGGAGCAGTCGAAGACGTGTGGGTCGCCGCGCTGAAGGGCAAGGGCGATGAGATGAGCACGTTCGTCCTCAATCGCGTGCACGCGGAGAAGAAAGTGACCATCGGCGGCATGAAGCCAGATCAGTCTTATCGCGCGACGATCTGGAACGCGGATCGGAAGGGGACGCTGAAGTTACTTGATCCCGTGCGGGCCGATCACGACGGTGTCGTGACGATGACGCTGCCGGAGATGGCCGTCGAAGTCCTGACCGCAATGTAGGGGCGACTGTCGCCCTCCGCGGGGCACGAGAAGCGGCGACACAAGTGTCGCCCCTACAGCCGTCGCCAACGCGTCATGACCACGAATGCACCGCACGCGATGACCCAACATGGCTCCGGCACGATCGTCACCACCCACGCTTCGCTGACGTTGGACGGATTGGTCCCGGCGCCGCCGATGATCCGGCCGTCGTCGGAGACTTCCCATGCGCCGTTCAACCGCCAGCCGCGGAAACCGATGCCGTAGAGCCGCGCGCGTTCGCATGGAGCGTCGGTGAGCCGTCATCCTGAGCGGTACTCCGCGAAGGATCTGGCCGCGAACCGGGAGCGGCTCACCGTGGAACGCAGATGCTTCGAAAATACCTCAGCATGACGTAAGTTTGGACCCGCACGCTACACCCGAGCGCGCACCGCTTTAGTCGGCGAGCAGCGCGTCCTGCAGAGGCCGCATGCCGTGCGCGGGATCCCATTGGATCGCCTTGACGTCGACCAGCGTCGCGCCGGTATTGTTGTTCCCGACGAGGTGGTCGCGAAGATGCAAGCGACGGCGGCAATCGCGCGGCATGTCAGGATAATCGCGGTCCTCCCGGGTGGCTGTAGAGGAGTGGCCGCCGATCGGTAGGGCGGTCGCAGGATCAGGTGATCGATCCGGCTCGGGAAATTGTGAAGGATGGCACGAAGTCCCGTCGTCGCTATAATCCCGCGCCGCTTATGCCCTACACGCTGGAAGACGCTTCTCCGCAACTGCAGCCGGACGGTGACCCGTATGCGGGCGATGCGTCGAACCGCTGGACGCTCAATTTCGGCCCGCAGCACCCGGCGACGCACACGACGCTGCGGCTGGTGCTCGAGCTCGACGGCGAACGCATCATCAAGTGCACGCCGCACATCGGGTATCTGCACTCGGGGTTCGAAAAGCTCGGCGAAGCCCTCAACTACAACCAGTACGTGACGATCGTCGATCGGATGGACTATTCCGCCCCGATCTACAACGAGCTGGCGTGGCATGGGGCGACGGAGAAGCTGATGGGGATTGAGCTCACGCCGCGCTGCAAAGTGCTGCGGACGATCGCCGGCGAGTTGGGTCGCATCCAATCGCACCTGCTCTGCGTCGCGGCGGCGGGTCTGGACCTGGGCGCGTTCACCGCCTTCCTCTACGGCTTCAACGAGCGCGAAAAGATCTACGACATCGTCGAGTACATGTCCGGCCAGCGATTTCATACGAGCTGGACCCGTGTCGGCGGGTTGAACATGGATCTGCCGGACGAGGTGGTCTTCAGGCGGATGGTCAAGACGTTCATCGACGACGCGATGCCCCAGGCGGTCGAGGATGTCGAGAAGCTGCTGAGCAAGAACCAGATCTTCATTGATCGCACCAAAGGCGTCGGCGTGATGACCCGAGAAGAGGCGATCGCCTGGAGCTTATCGGGCCCGATGGCCCGCGCCTCCGGCGTGAAGCGCGACATTCGCAAGGACGAGCCGTACCTCTGCTTCGCCGACAACTGGGACGGCCAGGGCACGGCGGCAGTGAACTTCAAAGTGCCGATCATGACCACCGGCGACGTGTACGCGCGCTACCTCGTCCGCCTGGAGGAGATGCGGCAAAGCCTGCACATCATCCGCCAGCTCATCGACAACATCCCCGCCGGGCCGGTGAACGTCTCGCCCGAAGGCAAGGACGTCCTGCCGCCGAAGGACCAGGTCTATTCGAGCATCGAAGGGTTGATTCAGCACTTCGAGCTGATCATGACGAACCGGGGCTTCGAGGCCCCCAAGGGCGAAGTCTACTTCTGCATCGAATCCGGCAACGGCGAATTGGGCTACTACATCGTCTCCGCCGGCGAAAACGTGCCGTGGCGCGTCCGCACGCGGCCGTGCAGCTTCATCAATTATCAGTCGTTCCCGAAGATGATCGAAGGGCACATGGTCAGCGACGTGCCGGCAATTTTGGGATCAATCAACGTCATCGCGGCGGAACTGGATCGATAAATCGCGCCGATGGCCGCCGAAGCGGCGTTGTTTGCGCCGCAGAATTGGCCGAATCGCAGAATGTGCGGCGCAGAAACGGCTGAAGCGGAACGATTGCTGGGGCAAAAATGGCTTGGATTGCTGAAGATCGCCGAAACGCCGTCGTCGAGAAGGGCACAAAGTACCTGACCGACGATCTGAAGATCGACATCGCGAAGAGGTATTTTCCGCGCTATCCGACCAAGCGCGCCTGTCTCCTGCCGACGTTGCACGCCATCCAGCACACCTACAACTGGATTCCCATCGCGGCGCTGGAAGAAGTTGCCGAGTTCCTCGAGATCTCGCCGGCCGAGGTGATGGATACGGCGACGTTCTACGAGGAGTACTGGCTCAAGCCCAAGGGGAAGTATCTCATCCAGGTCTGCCGGTCGCTCTCGTGCGAGATCTGCGCGTCGAAGCAGCTCACCCGGGAGGTCGAGGAGAAACTGGGGATCGAGGTCGGCGAGACGACGGCGGACGGGCGGTTTACGCTCGTCGAGTTGGAATGTCTCGGCTCCTGCGGCACCGCGCCGGTGGCGCTGGTGAACGAAGTGCTGCACGAGAACCTCACGCCGGAGAAGCTCGCTGATGTGCTGAACAAGCTGCCGGATGATCCGGCTGATTACAAAGACCCGACGATTACCTGGGACGAAGGTGGCCACTAAGGCTCGTCGTCTCGTGCTGCCGATCGCGTTAGCAATCGTCGCGGTCGTGCTCGCAGGCGGCGCACTTTGGTGGGCAAAGTGGCAGACCTATCACTTCGCCGTCGTCGATCCAGGCGTGCTCTATCGATCCGGCAATCGGGGCGTGCGGGAGTTCAGCCACGCGATTCAGTGCGGCAAGATCAAGACGGTCGTCTGCCTGATTGATGACACCGAGCTGGCGGACACGCGTAAGCCGGAGCTCGCGGCGGAAGTCGAGTGGTGCGCGCGCAACGGCGTGAAAATCGAGCGAATCCCGGTGAAGCTGGGCGGGTGGCCGAGTTCTGAGGATGTCCGCCACTTCCTGTCCGTGGTGGCAGGCAAGCAGAACCAGCCGATTCTCGTGCATTGCGCTCAAGGCGTCCGTCGGACGGGCATGATGGTAGCGGCGTATCAGCGGAGCGTGCTCGGATGGGCGAAGGAAAAGTGCATCGAGCAGATGCTGACGTTCGGGCACAGCCAGCGGACGGTGGGGGATGTGAAGCGGTTTATCGAAGTCTATGATCCGGTGACTGGTGCGGTGCCCGAGGGATTACCGGTCGGACAGGAATGATGTCGAAGATCGTCGTCAATCTTCCCAAGCCCATGCCGGCGAGCAACGATTGCCTGCCGCACGCGGCGATGAACCTGGGCGCGCCGCGGGGTGTCGGACTCAAGCCGGCCGCGGGAGGATTGGTGAGCCGGCTCGTCCTCGAGCCGGGGATGTCGGGCGCGTGGGTGCTTCATCGCTTCGACGCCTCCGGCGGATTCATCGGAGATTCGTGGCACGGAACGCGCGAAGACGCGATTCACCAGGCGAAACGCGAGTTCGACGTGACGGTCGACTGAAGCGATGGCAAAGAAGTCGAAGAGTCTCTTCGGATGGCTCGGACGCCAGATCGGCTACGTCAAAGGCGCCGCCGGCAAGGATGTGGCGCAGCCTAAGATCGTGTACAAAAAAACGACCGTTCAGGAAGCGACGCTCCCTGACCGGCCGGAGGAGAAACTGCGACGGACAATCATCGATGAAGTCGTCCGCGACGACGGCAAACGATTACCGAATTAAGTCGTTTCAGCGCGTCGTGCCATCGGAACAGAATTGAATGGGTCGGATCTTTCGAACGGTGGTTCGCGATTTCCTCGGGCTGGCGCGTGTGTGCGGGGTCGGAGTGGCGCTGCGTTGGCTGATGCAGATCGCGTTGCACGCGCGAACGTGCATCAGGACGCGCACCCTCCAGTCCGCGGATCGGGGGATGGGAAGCGGCCCTTTCTACCCGAAGCTTCGCGGCGCGCGGGCGAAGATCGAGGATCCGTACGCGATCTCCTCGATCCGCGAAGTCTGGGTCCGCGACGTCTACACGAACGGGGGATACATCGAGATCGCGCCCGCCGGCGTCGTCCTCGATCTCGGGGCGAACCGCGGCTTCTTTACCGCGCTGGCGCTGGGCATGCATCCCGACACGCGCTGCGTCTGCGTTGAACCGCGGGTCAGCGACTGCGAACGCATCCGCCACCTGCTCGAGATCAACGACGGGTGGGAAAATCGCTGCGATATCTGCAGCGCCTTCATCGGCGGCGAAACGCAGTTCCAGCGCGACATGGTCGCCACCGAGAGCGGCATTCAGAACGAGTACCTTTCGGAAGACGAGTTCATCCGTCGCTTCAACCTGTCGAAGATCAACCTGATCAAGTGCGACATTGAGGGGAGCGAGTTCGAACTGTTCAGGCCGGGGAGCAAACTGCTGGCAATGGCGCAGCAGGTGGCCATGGAAGTCCACGCGCCGGCCGGGCGGCAGCGCGACGACTTCATCAACCTGGTGCGCAACGAAGGCTTCGACGTCGTAATGAAGCAGGACGACGCCCAAGGCTGCATCATCAACGGCCGGCGCAAGCGGTAAATCGTCGGCACGGCAAGCCCGGCCATTGATTGGACAGGTTGCCCGCCTTTTCGATCTCGCTACTATTTCCCTCGCCATGGCGTTTAACGAACCCGTCCTCACCAAGCGCATTCCCCTCGATCCCAGCCAACGCAAGCTCGTCGGCTACGACGACTACGCCAAGACCGGCGGCTACGCGTCGCTGCGCAAGGTGCTGGACATGAAGGCGGACGAGATCATCAAGACGGTGATCGACTCGGGCCTGCGCGGCCGCGGCGGAGCGGGATTCTCGGCGGGACAGAAGTGGTCGTTCATTCCGAAGGAAAAGAAGGGGCCGCACTATCTCGCGGTGAACGCCGACGAATCGGAGCCGGGGACGTTCAAAGACCGTTATCTGATGGACTACGACCCGCACTCGCTGCTCGAAGGCATCGCCATTGCCTCCATCGCGACGCAGTGCGACGTCGCCTACATCTACATCCGCGGCGAATACCACCGCCAGGCGAAGGCGCTCGAGAACGCGATCAAGGAAGCGTACGACAACAAAGTCTTCGGCCAGCAGGGGATCTTCGGCTCGCAGTGCAAGCTCGAGTGCTACGTGCATCGCGGCGCCGGTGCTTACATCTGCGGCGAAGAGACGGGACTGCTCGAATCGCTCGAAGGCAAGCGCGGCTGGCCGCGCAATAAGCCGCCGTTCCCGGCGATCGCGGGGGCGTTCGCGCGGCCGACGGTCATCAACAACGTCGAGACGCTCTGCCTCGTCCCGCCGATCATCGAGAAAGGCCCCGCGTGGTTTAAGACGATGGGCACGCCCTCGTCGCCGGGTCCGAAACTTTTCGGCATGAGCGGACACCTCAACAAGCCCGGCGTGTACGAGAACGAACTCGGCATCACGCTGCAACAGTCGATCGACATGGCCGGCGGGATGAAGGGCGGCAAATACAAGGCGGCGATCTGCGGCGGGATCTCGATGGGCGTGCTCGGTCCGACGCAGCTCGACATCAAGCTCGATTTCGACGACGTGCGTTTCCGCGGCGGCTGCCTCGGACTCGGCACCGCGGGCATGATCGTCATGAACGAGCACACAGACATGGTCGCCGCGCTGCGCAACTGCGTCCGCTTCTACGCCCACGAGAGCTGCGGCCAGTGCACGCCCTGCCGCGAAGGAAGCGCTTGGATGCGCAAGATCCTCGACCGCATCGTGGACGGCGGCGGGCGCGCCAAAGACCTGGAGATGCTCCTCGAACTGGAAAAGACGATGGGCATCATGCCCGGCACGACGATCTGCGGCCTGGCGGACGGTACGGCGTGGGCGACGCGGACGTTCATCAACAAGTTCTACGAGGAGTTCGCGGCGCGCTGCCCCGAGGCGCCGATTGAGACGGTCCCGCTGACGATCAAGCGCGGCAGTCTGAACGTGCTCACGCCGATGGGCAGCAACACCCGCTAGGGGGCTTGGCGTGTCGGTCACCATTAAGAAGGCGATGAACCTGCTGCGCTCGCAAGGCGTCGGCGGGGCGGCACGCAAGGCGATGCAGCACACGCTGGGTACCCTCTGCGCCAAACGCAAGCTGGCGCGCAAGCCCACCTTCGCCGACCTCGACGCTCTGCTCGACTTCTCCTTCAACACCTGCCATCGCATCATCCGCCCGATTCAGGTCCGCTCGGAGATCCGCGAGCTGCTGGCGCGCGTGCAGGCGCTGCGGCCGCGGCGGGTGATGGAGATCGGCACGGCCAACGGCGGCACCCTGTTCCTCTTCACGCGCGTTGCCGCTCCCGACGCGAAATTGCTCAGCCTTGACCTGCCCGGCGGGGAGTTCGGCGGCGGGTATCCCTTGTGGAAGCGGCCGATGTACCAGGCCTTCGCCGTCGACGGGCAGTCCATTGAACTGCTGCAGGACGACTCGCACGAGCAGCGGTCGCTGGAGGCGGTGAAACGCTCACTCGGCGGCGAACCGATCGACTTCCTTCTGCTCGACGGCGACCACACCTACGACGGCATCAAGCGGGACTTTGCGATGTACGGCCCGCTCGTCCGCAGCGGCGGGCTGATCGCCTTCCACGACATCGCGCCGCGGCAGGTCGACCCGCTCAACAAGGTTCGGCCGTTCTGGAACGAGCTGAAGGCGAAATGGCGGTGCGAAGAACTGCTGGAAACCGCGGACCAGCAGTGGGCGGGCATCGGGCTGCTTCACGTCGACGAACCCGTGGCGGCAGAGCGGGCGAGTTCGATCTCGGAGTGAAGCGGGGGCGAAGACGCGGTCGCCTTCGCGAGCCACGCCAGGAATTGATCCGCGTCCATCGCGCCGGTCTCGCTGCGCTGGATGTTCCCGTCTTCATCCATCAGGAAGAACTGCGGGATCGATTCGGTGTGATACTGCCGCGCCAGATCGCCTTGCTTGTCGATGTCAATGCGGACGGTGACGTACGCCGACAGCGCATCGGCGATGCGTTGGTCGGTCCAGACGCTTCGCCGCATCTCCTGGCACGGGCCGCACCAGCTCGCGGTGAAGTAAAGCAGGATTGGCTTGTGTTCCGTCCGCGCTCTTTCGCGCGCGACGCTGAAGCTGTCGGACCAGTCCACCAGTTCCGGCGCCACGTGCCATCTTGAAAACGCCGTAACTCCCGCGACGCCCGCGAAAAGCAGGAAGATCACGATCAGCGGGCGGAACGCGCTGGACTGCGGAGGTTTGGGCTGAGATTCGGTCACAGTTAACCGGCGCGCTGTTTCGCCGCCGCCGCAATCGTAGAATCGATCCGAGCGAATGACCACAGCGACGACCTTCAGCCCGAACGAAAATCGCGCCCGCGTCGTGCTGGGCGTCGAAGGAATGGTGTCGCAGCGCAGCGAGCGGCTGGTCGAGTCGGTTCTGGCCAGGCTGCCCGGCGTCACCGCCCGCGCCAGCTTCGCCGCGGCATCCCTCAGCGTCGAATTCGATCGCTCGCGCTGCGCCCTCCCGGAAATCGCCCGGAGATTAGACGAGCTGGGCTTTCATCTGCGCGAAGGCGGCCCGCGCCAGGCGGAGCCGCCGAAGGATCGCAAGTCGATCGAGCGGCTGCGCGAGCTGATCCTGACGCATCACAAGCTGGCGATGGCGTTGGTCGGCGCGCTCCTGCTGATGGTCGCGACCATCACGCGGGCGGTCGACGGGCCGCCGTGGCTGCGGCTCGCGTCGGTCTTTGCCGGCTTCATCATCGCCGGATGGTACACCGCGATCGACACGCTCCATGTGTTGCGCGAGTTCAAGTTCGACATCGACGTGCTGATGTTCGCCGCCGCGTTCGGCGCGGCGGCGCTGGGACACTACGAGGAAGGGACGCTGCTGCTGGTCCTGTTCGCGCTCGGCGGGGCGGGTGAAGAGTTGGCGATGGACCGGGCGCGCAAGGCGATCGAGGCGCTGGCAAGGCTTGCGCCGGACACGGCGACGCGACGTGACGCTGACGGCAAGGAGCGGCTTGTTCGCATCGAGGATCTCGCGATCGGCGACAACGTCGTCGTCCGGCCCTTCGATCGGCTGCCCTGCGACGGCGTCGTCGTGAGCGGGGCCTCCGCGATCGATCAGTCTCCGATCACCGGCGAGTCTGCGCCGGTCGAGAAAGTCATCGGCTCGGCTGTCTTCGCGGGCACGATCAACGGCGAAGGGTTGTTGACCGTGAAGACGACCAAGCTCGCCGCCGAGAGCACACTCGCCAGGATCGTTACGTTGGTCCAGGAAGCGCAGGCTACCAAATCGCCGACGCAGGTGTTCACCGATCGCGTCGAGAAGTGGTACGTCCCGGTCGTGCTGGTCGGCACCGCGCTGCTCATCTTTGTCCCGCCGCTCGCGCACGGCGGATTCTGGGGGACGTGGTTTTATCGTGCGATGGCGTTCCTCACGGCGGCGTCGCCGTGCGCACTGGCGATCGGAACGCCGGCGGCGGTTCTCAGCGGCATCGCGCGGGCGGCGAAGATCGGCGTGCTGGTGAAGGGCGGCGTGCACCTCGAGAACCTCGGCCGCGTGCGGGTGGTCTGCTTCGACAAGACCGGCACGCTCACGCAGGGCCGGCCGACGGTGACGGACGTGCTGCCGCTCGATTCACTCCCGGCTGCGGTCAAAAAGGGGTCACTTCCCTTTATGACCGCGGACAAAATGGGAAGTGACCCCTTTATGACCGCGGAGAGGATACTCTCCCTTGCGGCGGCGGTGGAGAAGGGGTCGACGCACCCGCTTGCCGTCGCGATCGTCGGTGAGGCGCGATCGCACGGTTACGGAATCGCCGACGCGATTGATGCTCAGCAGGCCGCCGGACAAGGCGTGCGCGCGACGGTCGGCGGGCATGTTATCTCCGTCGGGCGCGCCGAGATGTTTACGGCCCTCAACGGTGATGCCGCACTGCTGACCGACACGATCGGCCGGCTCGCACATGAGGGAAAGAGCACCGTCGTCGTCGGCATCGACGATCGTCCGATCGGCGTGATCGGATTGTCCGACACGCCGCGGCTCAACGCGGGCGAGACGATTCAGCGGCTGCATCGCATGGGCATCCGTCGGACGATCATGCTCACGGGCGATAAGGCTCCCGTCGCCGCGGCGATCGCCGCTCAGATCGGCATCGACGAGCATCACGCCGAGCTGCTGCCGGAGAACAAACTCGAGCTGGTCAAGCTGCTCGAAACGAAATACGGCGGCGTGGCGATGGTGGGCGACGGGGTGAACGATGCGCCCGCGCTGGCGACGGCGACGGTGGGCATCGCGATGGGCGGCGCGGGAACGGACGTCGCCATCGAAACCGCCGACGTCGCGCTCATGGCCGACGATCTCGCCAAGCTGCCCGACGCGATCGGCCTCTCGCGCTACAGCCGGCGGATCATCGAGCAGAACCTGGTGATCGCCCTGGGCGTGATCGCGGTGCTCGCGCCGCTGGCGGCGCTGGGATACACCTACCTCGGCGTCGCGGTGCTGTTCCACGAAGGCTCGACCGTCGTCGTGGTGCTGAACGCGATGCGAATTCTCATGTACAAGCCGCGATAGGCCTCTGCTCCCCAACACGTCATTGCGGATCGAGAATCCGCCAGATCTGATCTTGATACGCGTTGTACGCCTTATTCAACACCGGGCACTGGTTCAGAGGATCGTTGAAGGTCGCGCGCTCGACCCCGCGCGCGCCGCCGTGGCCCCACAGGACGTTGATCCCCCTGTTGTGTCGCGTGGAGACGCGCTCGGGCGTCGCCGTCAGATCCGAAAGGATCGCGAGGTTGCGGAAGCGATAGAGTTTGGGGAACGGCACATTGCCGGCGACGGCGTCGTCGATATTCACATCGGGCCGGCAGGCGTAGCCGCAGTAGCCGTTGGTCGCGGGCGTCTGGCCGTCGCTTCCCGGCGGCCAGGGATTGATCGGCGAGTTGTACATCGACTGCTGATTGTTTTCCGAAGGGCAATAAAACGCCGCGGGCGATTTCATCAGCCCCGCGCGGTAGAGCAGGCCGAAGATCACGTATTGCTGCGTCGTCGCCGACCAGACCATCGAGTTGAACTGCTTGTCCGCGGTGCGATAGCCGAGCGGTACCTCGTCGCGGTTGTTCT
>JAICTV010000276.1 GCA_025936175.1 Phycisphaerae bacterium | reverse complement strand
CGTCGAATCGATCAGGAAGTAATCGTCGCCGTTGATGACGCCGTCGTAATTCAAATCGCCGTTGAACCAGCCGTGGCCACCCGCGGGGAACGCCGAGTCGATCTGGAAGTAATCGTCGCCGTTGATGATGCCGTCGAGATTGGCATCACCGGCGTACGTGTACTTCACGAGGACCGTCGTGCCGTCGATCGTCTGTCCGTCCCAAACGCCAGTCTGAGCGCTGGCCAGCCCGAGCGCCTCGGAGGCTTCGGCGACGGCGAGCGTGGTGAGGGAGTTGGGCGCGACGGCGGTGGACATGGTGGTGACGATCCCGCCGCCGTCCCACGTCCCGCCGTTGAAGCCGGAGGCAACCAGGCCCGTGACGCCGGTGTACCTGCCGGTCGCCGGATTCCAAGCGCCGGCGGGAGTGGCGGCCGCGTAGTTGATCGCCAGGTCGTTGTTGCCGAGGTTGAGTTGACCGCTCCCGGTGATCGACAGTGACGTCACGACCGCGACGCTGCGCGAGCCGCCCAGCGCCACGACGCCGCCGGAACCGATCGACAGCGCGCCGAGCTGCTGCGGCGTAGTGAGCAGCACCTTCGCCGCGCCGCTGTTATCGGTGTTGACCGAAACGCCGTCGCTGCCGGCGCTCGATGCGATCGTAACGGGCGCCGCGCTGCTCGCTTCGGCGAGGACGATCGTGTCGGTGCCGGCGCCGGCGTCGATGCTCACCGGCGCGTTTGTGCCGTTGATCGTGATCGAGTCGTTGCCGGCGCCGGTGTTGATCTTCACCTGCCCCGCGGTGACGGCCGCGCAGGGGACGGTGATGGAGTGCGTTGCACTGCCCGCCGCGCCGCTGATCGTCGTGCCGAGGAGGTTATTCGGATCGCTGATGACGTAGCGGCTGTTCGCCGAATCGACGGCGACGGTGAGGGCGTCCGCTTTGCCGCCGCTGGCGGTGTCGGTGATCGTCAGGTTGCCGCTGGCGTCGATCGCGACGTTCGTGCTCGTGGAGACCGGCGCGCCGACAGTCGTCGTCAGCGTGTACATCTGTGCGCTGTCCGTCGCGCCGCTGGCGGGTGAGACCCGGATGAAATACGTGCCCGCCGCGAGGCCGCCGAGGCTGACGATCTCGCTCCCGCCGACGCCGGTGACGTTTGCCGTCGAAAGGACCGTCGTGCCGTTGGACGAGAGCACCTGCAACTGCATGTCCATCTGCGCCGATGCGTTAAAGCTCGTGACGGTGCCGTTTTGGGGGCCCTGGTTGTACGTCGGTCCCGCAGGCGCGAGCGTGATCGTCGTGTTCTGGCTCGAACCGAGCGTGAACTTGTAGTAATCGACGTCGCTGGTCGTCGCCAGGCTGACGTTGGAGATGATATCGCTCGACGTGATGGTGCCGCGGTTGACGGCGGTCAAGCTGGTGTTGTCGCCGGCGCCTTTTTCGTAGTAGTCGCCATAGAAGCGCTGCACCGCGAGCATGTCATCGAACTGCGGACCGTCGAAGTTCACCGACGCCGTCGCCTCCATCAGCTTCGTGCCGTCGATCGGATCGACGTGATTCAGACCCAGACCGTGGCCGTGCTCGTGCGCCATGACATTGCGCAGGCGGAGTGAGTTGCTGGCGGTGTTGAACATGAACCCGCCGGAGGTCAGGTCGCTCGAGTCGATGACCATGTCGCCGTACACCGGGAACCAGTTGTAGGCGAGGATGTTGTACGCGCCGTCGATCGGATGCGAGCCGATGCGGACGTCCCCGCGCGTGCCGAGCACGCCTTTGCCGGTCGATCCGTTGGCGTACGCCGCGCCGTCGTCGTTCGGTTCGTAGACGTAATTCACGCCGCTGATCGCGCCCCATTCGTCGAAGACTTTCTGGATGACCGGCATCCAGTTGCTTTGGCTGCCGTAGATCGCGTCGAGACGCGCGTGCAGATCGGAGGGCGTGTTGGCTTCCCCGTCCCCGCTGCCGAGGAGCGTGCCGTCGGGGACGATGCTCCAGGTCAAGGTGATGCCCGTACCGGTCGATCCGGTCGTCGGATTGGTCGCGGTGCTGGTCCAGCGGTTGGCGAGTTGGATCGGCGCCGGCATGTTCGGGTCGGAGGGCGAGCCGTTGTCGATGGTGATCGCGTCGAGGCGCGGATGCGCAGCGTGGAAGCTGCTGAAGAACTGCCGCTGCTCCAGCGCTTCGGTGACGACAGGGAAACGACGACCAGACCGCTTGCTTCGACGAAGACGAACCATCCGCCGGAACCTCCGGATAGAGCAGCAAGTTGAGCCGCACGCGGCATGCTTCAGCCCGCCACGAATCGGGCATCAGCAAAAGGTGGGGTAAACCACAGAAAGAGTACGGTTGGCAATTTTCCGAGGTCGGCGATTTCGCGAACTTTTGCCCAAGGCTCAGAGTGGCGAGCCCTGCTGTGGGAAGGTCGAATCGATGAGGAAATAGTCGTCGCCGTTGACGACGCCGTCGAAGTTGAAGTCGCCGTTCTCGTAGCCGTGCGCTGACTGCGGGAACGCCGAGTCGATGGCGAAATAATCGTCGCCGTTGATGACGCCGTCGAGGTTCGCGTCGCCGCTGTAAGTGTATTTGACGATGACGGTGGTGCCGTCGATCGTTCCGCCGTTCCAGAGTGTGGTTTCGCTCGCGCTGATGCCGAGCGCATCGGAGGCTTCGGCGACGCCGAGTGTCGTGAGCGAGTTCGGGTCAATCGCGCTGCTGAGAGACGTAACGATGCCGACGCCATCCCACGCGCCCGTCGCTTGGCGACCGGACGCGACCAGGCCCGACACCCCCGCGTACGCGTTTCCGTTCCATGTACCGATAATGCTCCCGCCGGAGTAGTCGATCGCGAGCGCATTGTCCGTCAGATCGAGTCGACCGGCGTTCGTGATCGACAGCGATTTTGCCATCAGCAGCTTGGGCGAGCCCAGGCTCAGCGAAGCTGAGCCCGCCACGTTCAGAAAGTTCAGGTGCTGGCTCGTGTTGAAAAGCGCGACGGCGCCGGTGTCAACACGCAGTTCGCTGGTCATGGAGGCGAAGTCGGTCGGGAAAGCGAATTGTCCTTGCGACAAGTCCAGCGTTTCGACGTTCGAGTACGTGATCGATCCGAGCGATCGCTGGATTGTCGCGCCGGTGATGTTGAAGAGGTCCGTCACGTCGCCGCGGAGCGTGAGAGTGTCGTTGCCCGAAGCGCCGCCGCCGTCGAAGGTGAAGCCGTACAGCGGGAGCGGATCGCCGTTGGCGCAGTCGATGATGAGCTGATCGTCGCCCGCGCCGCCGATCACGGAGATTGAACCGACGGCGTCGATCGGGCGCGTGAAGCTCGCATTGCCGCCGGCGGCGGTCGAGGAGAACTGATACGTGTCGCCGGCGGCGCTCAGGCTGATCGTCCAGAGGTCGTCGCCGGCGCCGCCGGCGAGCGTGACGTTCGGGTTCGCCAGCGCTGCCGCATCGCTGGCGGTCAGCGCCTTGCCGTAGATGCGGACGTCGTCGATCCGCCCGGGGAAGAACTGGCTCGCGTCGCTCGGATTCCCGCCGATCCAAAGCGCGCCGGATGCGTTAGCGTCGCCCGCGAAACCGGCGGCGACCTGCACGCCGTTAACGTACAGAACGCGTCTGCCCGCGGCGGCGTCCTGCACGACCGTGAGGTATGTCCACCCCGTCGTCGCGACCGGCCCGGCGAAGGTATCCTCCGCGCCGACGATCCAATGATTCGTCGAGTCCAGCCAGATGCCGTACGTGCCTCCGCCCGACCCCTTGACCAGCACCGCCGACCATTTATTCGGCAGCGACGCGAGGTTCACCCACAGCGAGATCGAGAAGTCGTCACCGGAAGTGAAGCGCAGATCCGCCGCGTCGGGGACAACGACGTGATCGTCAACCCCGTCGAAGATCCGCGCCGGCCCGAGCTCACCGCCGGCGGTTACGGGTCCGCCGATGAAGGCGCCGACGTGACCCGCGCCGCTGGAATCGCCGGCGGTGCTGCCGCCCGTCTCATCCAGCGCCCAGTGTGCGCGGATAGCGGTGTCGGTGAAGGGCGTAGTCACGTCCGCTTGCGGTGACGGCGCGGATTGTCCGATGGCGTTGCTCGCGCGGACGCGATACGCGTACGCCGTTCCGGGGGTGAGCCCGCCGTCGTCGCAGGAATAGACGTCGCCGGCGATCGTCGCGACTGGCGCGAAGCTGCCGCCGCTCGATCGCTCGACGATGAAGTTCTGCACGTCGTCGCCGGCTTCGCTCCAGGTGATCCGAGTCCGTCGGCTCGCCAGCGCCACCGCGGTGACGTCAGAAGGCGCCGCCGGAACGATACGAATCCGCATGGCGACTTCGCTCGTCGGGATCGAATCGCCGCCGACGTTCGTCGCGAAAACGCGATAGATGTAGTCGTATCCCGGCGTGGCGGTCGTGTCGCTCCAGCTCGTCGAATCCGCGGGCAGCGAGGCGACCGTGACGAAGCTGGTCTGTCCCGCGGGATGTCGCTCGACGCGGTAGCCGCTCTCGTTGTACGCGTGGTCCTGCCAGGTCAGGTCGATCCGTAAGTTGGCCTGATCCGCGGCCGCCGCGAGCGCGGTCGGCGCGGCGGGGGCCATCGGATCGGGATTGGCGACGAAGTCGCGCGTGAGGACGTCCCAGGAGGCATCGTCCGACCAGCCGCCCCAGACGACCGCGACGTCGCTCAGCTTGCGCGTCTCGTCCAGCATCGTCCGCCAGAACTCCGGCGCCACCGATTGGTTCCACTGCCCGCCCCCCTCGTAGTTCATGAAGATGAGCGGGTAGACCGGCTTGGCGAAGAGGCTCGCCTCGGTGACGTGGCCGCGCGCGTACGCGAGCCAGTTGTCTACCGAATCGTCCTGCGCGTAGATGCCGGGAAAGAACAGATCGACCTTGTTCGCCAGCGGGCGCAGCCGCTCGTTGGCCGCGTGCCACTGCTCGTACGTGGCGGTGCCGATCGCGGGCGGAAGGTACGCGCCGTGCGGGAACATCCCGGCGTAGCCGACCTTCACGTCCGGGCGCTCATCGTGCATCCAGTCGACGATCTGCATCAGCTTCTCGACGCTCTGTCCGACGACGCTCTCGCTGGCGAAGCGGATGTCGTTGGGCCAGGTCTCGAGGTTGAGACAGATCGGCACGCCGCGGCTCGCCGCCTGCTGCGCCAGGGCCCGCACCGCGCTTTCGTCCGCCTGCGTCTGATCAAGGTAGCTGGCGAAGTACGAGTTGTAATCGATGATGAACGGCAGCACGCCGAACTGCGACAGGTCCGGCCGATCGCCCAGGAACGTGGCGTCGTAGACGATCCCGCTGCCGGCCGGTGGCGCCGACGGTGAAGGCGCGGAAGATGCCGTCGTCGTCTGCGGCGGGGCGATCTGCGCGGCAGGCGCGGTCGTCGCCGGCGTCGTCAGGTCCACCTCCGACAGTTCCATCCCGCCGTCACTCCAGGCGGAGATCAGCACGCTGTTTCCAATGCCGACGCCCTGGTCGATCGAAAACGGATAAGTGAACGCGCTTCCGGCGGCGGTGCCGTCGCTCTGCCACGTCGCGTAGCCGTGAACATTGTCGTTGGCGACGAAGACGACGCCCTGCGCGCCGAGCGGATACATGTGCCCAAGTCCCGATCCCGCCGGGCCGGGGTTGATGTCCTTCACCATGACGGTCCCGGCGGCGGTGCCGTCGGATTTCCACAGCTCGTTGCCGGCGATGCCGTCGTCGCCGCGGAAGTAGAGCAGCCCGCCGGAGACGGTGAGCGAGCCGGGCGATGAGCCGTGCCTGCCGGCGTAGATGTCCTTCACCATCACGGTCCCGGCGGCGGTTCCGTCGGATTTCCACAACTCATCGCCGTGGACGCCGTCATCGGCGGTGAAGAACAGCGTGCCGGCGACGTTGATCAGCGAGGAAACGACCGAGCCGTCCGCGCCCGCGCGGATGTCCTTCACCATCGCGGTGCCCGCGGCGGTGCCGTCGGTCTTCCACAGCTCGTAACCATTCACGCCGTCGTTGGCGCGGAAGAAAACGGTGCCGTTGACGTTGGTCAGCAGCAGCGGTCCCGACGATCCGCTGCCGCTGATGATGTCGCGCACAAGCGTCGTTCCGCCCGCCGTGCCGTCGCTCTTCCACAGCTCTACGCCATGCACGCCGTCGTCCGCGATGAACATCGCGCTGCCGTTGGCGAGCCCGATCAGCGAATCCGGCTTCCACGCGTTGACGTCGAGGGATTTGACCAGCGTCGTGCCGGCGGTGGTGCCGTCACTCTTCCACAGCCCGTTGCCCGCGG
>JAICTV010000298.1 GCA_025936175.1 Phycisphaerae bacterium | reverse complement strand
TTTCGCCCGGCTGGCCGTCTTCATAGAGCCCGACGGTGATGTAGCCTTCGTGTCCGGCGACGTCGAACTTGTGCGTGGTGGCGTGACGGGTGTCGGGGAGGCGTCGGCGGAGGGGGCGCTCGACGATGCGCTCGACGATTTTTTCGATGATGTGGGTTTGCTGCGGCGCGGGATCGAGATTGTCGCTCTGGAAGCTTGCCGCCGAAGCGGCAAGTCCGCTGGCGACTTCGGCCGCGACTTCTTCGCGCGCGGACTCCACCGCTTCCTCATCCTCCTCATCGGTCGTCTTGTCGAGATCCTCATCCGACTTGATGTTGAGCGGTTGCGAGAGTTTGGAGCCGTCGCGATAGAGGGCGTTCGCCTTGAGTCCCAGTTCCCAGCTCAGGAGGTAGCTGTTCTTGATGTCTTCAACCGTCGCTTCGTTCGGCAGGTTGATCGTCTTGCTGATCGCGCCGCTGATGAACGGCTGCGCCGCCGCCATCATGCGGATGTGACCTTCGACGGCGATGAAGCGCGAGCCGGTCTTGCCGCACTTGTTGGCGCAGTCGAAGACGGCCAGGTGCTCGTCACGCAAGTGCGGCGCGCCTTCGACGGTGCCGCGGCCGCAGACGTGATCGTTGGCGTCGTTGATCTGCTGCGCGGTGAAACCCAGGTGACGCAGCGTGTTGAAACTCGGCGACTGCCACGTCGCCTCGGGGATGTCGAGGCGGTCGAAGAATTCCTTTCCCAGCGACCACGGGCTGAAGGCGAAGCTCAGCTCGAACGTGCCGGGGAGTGCCTGCTCGATCTTCTCGAGTTCGGCATCGGTGAAGCCGCGATGGAGCAGCGTCTCGTGGTTGATCACCGGCGCGCCGTGCAGCGTGAGGGTGCCCATGACGTACTGGAGGATGCCGTGCACTTCCTCGGCGGAGTAGCCGAGGTTGTCGAGCGCGGGCCGCAGCGACTGGTTGGCGATCTTGAAGTATCCGCCGCCGGCGAGCTTCTTGAACTTCACCAGGGCGAAGTCGGGTTCGACGCCGGTGGTGTCGCAGTCCATGAGCAGGCCGATCGTGCCGGTCGGCGCGATGACGGTGGTCTGCGCGTTGCGATAGCCGTGCTGCTCACCGAGGTAGAGGGCGCGGTCCCAGCACTCGAGCGCGGATGCAAGCAGTTCCTTGCTCACAAGCGGATCGGATGGAGTGAACTGCGCGTGATCGATCCCCACGGGATGGATGTCCAATCCCTCGAAATTCCCCAGGGATTGCAGTCCGTGGGCTTTGATGTGCGAGACATCGTACGCGGCGCGACGGTGGTTGCGGATGACGCGCAGCATGTCCTGCTTGTTCTTCTCATAACCCGGGAACGCGCCAAGCTCGCGCGACATCTCGGCGCTGGTCGCGTACGACTCGCCCGTCAGGATCGCCGTGAGCGCGGCGCAGATCGCGCGGCCCTTTTCGCTGTCGTAGGGGATGCCCGCCTGCATCAGCATCGCGCCCAGGTTCGCGTAACCCAGGCCCAGCGTGCGGAACATGTCGCTGAGACGCGCGATCTCCTCGCTGGGGAAGCTGGCCATCAGCACGGAGATCTCGAGGACGATCGTCCACAGACGGATGCCGTGCTTGTAGGCCTCGACGTCGAATCGGCGGGCTTCGGAATCGAAGAAGGTGAGGACGTTGAGCGACGCGAGGTTGCACGCCGTGTCGTCGAGGAACATGTACTCCGAGCAGTTGTGCACGGTGATGCCGTTGGCGACGAAGGAGCCGGTCTGCGGCTCGGTCAGGTCGAACACTTGTTGTCGTCCCATCGGAGTCAGATGCGCGACGCGATCGAAATTTCCGCAAGCCCGAGGGTTGGAATCCTCGGGCTTTTCGATCGCGAACGAAACCGCTTGCGCGAGCTGCTCGAGCTTCTTGCCTGGGAGCAGCGCGACGAATTTGGCAAAAGAGCGGAGGCTGCCCGGGTCGATACGCAGGCCGTGGCGTCTGTTGACTGCGTCGGCGCGATGACCGGCAAGGCCACCATTGCGCGCCCCGGGTGACGAAGAGGAACCGTGAGTCACCTGCCGCTCGGGCAGGCCTCCGCCGGCGACGGCTCCGCCTTCGCCGAAAGTCGTTTCAGTGGTGATCGACGATTGAATGCCAAAGCCCAGCAGGATGAGCTGCACATCGTGCAGCAGATCGAGGCAATCGCTGCGCAGCTCGAGCGAGCCGTTGTTGATCGTCGCGTCCGCGGTGAACAGGGCGCGGAGGAAATGCTTCTGCGCCGCCAGGCCCGCAGTGAACGCGTCGTCGCTCAGCCGCGAGCGGCCGGATTCGGTGCGGACGAACGCCTTGAGACGCGAGATGAGCCGACGGTTGGTCAGCGTCACCGTGAGCGTGTCGCCCGATCCCTCGGTCGAATCGTCATTGGTCACCATCAGCTGGTTGACGTAATCGTCCGCGTAGGTGCGGTCGCCCCAGGTCTCGGTGACGTAGCGGCTGAACTGCTCGGCGATCTCGTGGCTCGGCAGGCACGCGTCCAGATGCAGCGCGGTGCTGTCGGCGTTGGAATCGGAGAGGAACAGGCCCAGGAGCTGGAAGAATTTCGGGTCCTGCGGCTCGCCGACCTCCTGCACCGCCGCCGGCTTGCTCGGCAGGCGAACTTCATCGGACGTCGTCAGGTTCTGAGCCTCGACCCAGCCGCGCTGCTTCGTCCAGACCTTGTGATCGGCGGTGAGCTTGATGCTGTATCCGCCGGCGGTGACGAGCTCGTAGACGTCCTTCGTTCCCGTCGGGAAGGCGCCTTCGGTGACGTGGATTTCCTGCTTGCTCAGGTTCGTCACGACGCGCGCCGGCAGATGGATCATCTGGTCGATGCGGCGCCAGATGCCGCCCGGCGTGAGGACGCGCGTGTCGCCGGTCACGCACGGATTGCTCGCGTTGATGCGGCCGGATTTCGGGCAGGTGTGCCACTGGTTGATCGTGTCGTCGTACTGCACGCCCGGGTCGGCGCAGCGCCACGCGGCGTAGGCGATCTCGTCCCACAGCTCGCGCGCCTTGATCGTCTTGGCGACTTTGCCCTCGGTGCGGCGCACCAGCGTCCAGTCGCCGTCCTCCTCGATCGCCTTGAAGAAGCGATTGGGGATGCGGACGGAGTTGTTTGAGTTCTGCCCGCTGACGGTGAAATAGGCTTCGCCGTTGAAGTCGTAATCGAGCTTCAGCCCGAGCTTCTTCGCCAGCTCCTGCTGATCCGCCGCGATGTGTTTGATCCCTTCGGCGAGGCAGGCGACCTTCAGCTCCTCGCGCACCTTCCAGTTGATGAACAACTCGACGTCGGGGTGATCGAGATCGAGGCAGACCATCTTCGCCGCGCGGCGGGTGGTGCCGCCCGACTTGATCGCGCCCGCGGCGCGGTCGCCGATCTTGAGGAAGCTCATCAGCCCCGACGATTTTCCGCCGCCCGAGAGCGGCTCGTTCTCGCCGCGGAGTTTGGAGAAATTCGTCCCGGTGCCGGAGCCGTATTTGAAGAGGCGCGCCTCGCGCGTCCACAGGTCCATGATCCCGCCGGGATTCACCAGGTCGTCCTTGATCGACTGGATGAAGCAGGCGTGCGGCTGCGGGCGCGAGTAGGCGTCCTTGCTCTTGAGGACTTCGCCGCTCGCCGGGTCGCAGTAGTAGTGGCCTTGCGCCGGGCCGGTGATGTTGTAGGCGAAGTGCAGGCCGGTGTTGAACCACTGCGGGCTGTTCGGCGCGCACATCTGGTGCAGCAGCATGTAGGCGATCTCGTCATAGAACGCCTGCGCGTCGTCGTCGGCGTCGAAGTAGCCGTGCCGCTTGCCCCAGTCCTGCCAGCAGCCGGCGAGGCGATGGATGACCTGCTGCGCCGACTTTTCCGGGCCGGTCACCGCGTTGCCGTTGCTGTCGCGAAGAGGCAAGCCGGTGGCGGGATCGACCTGCGGCACGCCCGCCTTGCGGAAATACTTGCTCACCATGATGTCGGTGGCGAGCTGGCTCCACTGCCTGGGAATCTCCGCATCGTTCATCTCGAAGACGACCGAGCCGTCCGGGTTGGTGATGCGGCTGGTGCGCTTCTCGTACTCGACGGATGTGAACGGGTCCTGACCTGCCTTGGTGAAACGGCGTGTGATTTTCATCGGACTACTTCCCTGTATTGTTGGCCTGTAATTGTTGTGGCGCGTGACTCGTGCGGAATCATGAGACGATGCGGGAGCGTGGCGGCTCGATCGGTACGGCCGCGCGGACGTCCTTCGTCGTCCTGGTCTACTCGGAATGCCGCTGTTGTTTCTTCCGCCGCCGCGGCTGGCGGATTCGGTCTCGATGATCGCTGCGATCCTGTTTCCCCGTGACGCGTGAATCTGATTCAGCGTTCATACAAACCTCCGTGCCTCGAGACGAACCCCTGTGATCCTTATGGCTGCTGTTGCGGCTGATCGATCCGCGCCGGCAGGCCGATGCCCTGGCGCTGGACGTTCTCGGTCGTCGGGTCGACGTAAATGGCAAAATGATGTCCCGCCGGGAGCGGGCCCGGGACGATGAGCTGGCCGCCGATCGTCACGCCGCGGAGGCGGTCGATGCTCACCAGCGTGCGCTCCCCCACGCCCGTCGCGGCGAGCTGCGCATTGCTCGTCACGTCCACGATCCGGATCGGCACCGCCGAGGTGAAGATGTGCGCCAGCGGCGGCTCGCCTTCGGCGATGGCGACGGGCTTCTGCTCGAACTTGAGGGGCGTGGAGGTCCACTGCGGATTGCGGAAATCCTCGGCGGACGGCTGCGTCGTCGCTTCCTTTTTGTGCGCACACGCGCCGGCAAGCGACGCGAGGGCGAGAACGAAGATGACTCTGAGCGTGTGCACGCGATCGACTCGGCTATCGAAGCGGCTGCGTCGCCGCCGCGTTCAGCGGCGTGTAGGTCCGGGAGATGAACCACATCTCGTACTGGTGCGATTTGTTGATTCCGGTGTGAACGACCTGCGTGCCGGCGTGGGAGACGTCAGTGACGGTGATGTTCCCGGCGGCCGGATTGAGCGAGACGACCGAGCCGGAATCGACGGCGCTGGAGGAGATGACGGAGTTGTCGTTGACGTCGTAGACGCTGACGAGCCCCGGCCCGGGCGCGCGGAAGGAAAGCTGACCCGTCCCCTGAGCGACGACGTCGCCGCGCGGCTGGATGACCTGCTTGGGGGTGCTGGCGCAGCCTGCGATTGAGACGGTCGCGAGCAGCAATGGGAGGAGCGAGTGTTTCATGGAGCGGCTCATTGGAAACCCGCGGTGCTGCGCACCGCCGCTAAATCACGCGTCCTGTCAGACGCGTCGGTCAATCGACGCGCGGGAGCGTCAGTCCCTGCTGGTCCTGGTACTTGCCCTTCTTGTCCGCGTAACTCACGGCGCAGATGCGGTCGGCTTTGAGGAATATCAATTGCGCGATTCCCTCATTGGCGTAGATCTTCGCGGGGAGCGGCGTGGTGTTGCTGATCTCGAGCGTGATCTTGCCGCGCCATTCGGGCTCGATCGGCGTGACGTTCACGATGATGCCGCAGCGGGCGTAGGTGCTCTTGCCCACGCAGATCGCCAAGACGTCGCGCGGGATCGAGACGTATTCCACGGTCTCGCACAGCGCAAAACTGTTGGGGGGGATCAGGACGTGATCGGTGCCCTCGGCTTCGGTATCGACCGTGACGAAGCTGCGGTCGCTGAAGCGCTTGGGGTCGATGATCGTGCTGTTGAC
>JAICTV010000163.1 GCA_025936175.1 Phycisphaerae bacterium | reverse complement strand
TTCCGCCCCCGCTCGCCGACGAAGAAGCGGCTTGATGCCCCGCCCGCGCCGGTTCGGTTAGAATCCGCCGCGTGTTCATCAAATCCCTCTTCGCTCTCCTGCTGCTTGTGATCATCGTTCCCGTGGCGCGCGCCGCGCCGGATCAGCATCCCCCCAATGTCGTGCTGATCTTCTGCGACGACATGGGCTACGGCGACCTGCACTGCTACGGCTCGGCGACGCCGACGCCCAACCTCGATTCGCTTGCCGCCCAGGGCACGCGCTTCACGAACTTCTACGCGGGGCAGCCGATTTGCACCGCATCGCGCGCGGCGCTGATGACGGGTTGTTATCCGAATCGCGTCGGGCTGCTCGGTGCGATCGGGCCGCACTCGAAGATCGGCATCAGCGATCGCGAGTTCATCATGCCGCAGATGTTCAAGACGCGCGGCTACGCGACGGCGATCTACGGCAAGTGGCATCTCGGGGATGCGCCGCAGTTCCTGCCGACGCGGCACGGGTTCGACGAGTACTTCGGGCTGCCGTATTCGAACGACATGTACCCGAAGCATCCGACGGATCGCTATCCGGCGCTGCCGCTGTTCGAGAACGAGAAAGTGGTTCAGCTCAATCCCGATCAGAACATGCTGACGACGTCGTACACCGAGCACGCCGTGTCGTTCATCGAGCGCAGCAAGGACAAGCCGTTCTTCCTCTACGTCCCGCACTCGATGCCGCACGTGCCGATTCACGTGTCGGAGAAGTTCGCCGGCAAATCGGGGCGCGGGCTGTACGCAGATGTGATCATGGAGATCGATTGGTCGGTCGGCCAGATCCTGCAAACGATCGCGAAGAACGGTCTCGACGAGCAGACGCTCGTCCTGTTCGCTTCCGACAACGGCCCGTGGCTGGTCTACGGCGATCACGCCGGCTCGGCGGGGCCGCTGCGGGAGGGGAAGATGACGACGTTCGACGGCGGCTCGCGCGAGCCGCTCATCGCGCGCTGGCCCGGACACGTGCCGGCGGGGAAGACGTGCGACGAGATCGCGGCGACGTTCGATCTGCTGCCGACCTTCGCCGCGATGGCGGGAGCCGAGCTGCCCAAGGACCGCATCATCGACGGGCGCGACATCGGCCCCCTCCTGCGCGGCGAAGCCGGCGCGAAATCGCCGCACGACGTCTTCTATTTCTATTGGGGCCGCGAGCTCCAGGCCGTCCGCAGCGGCAACTGGAAGCTGCACTTCGCGCACAGCTATCCGCATCCCGATCCGCCGGGCCACGGCGGGCAGCCGGGGAAGATCGTCAAGCAGCAGGTGGAGCTGTCGCTGTTCGATTTGTCGAGCGACATCGGTGAGACCAGGAACGTGGCGTCGGAGCATCCGGACGTCGTCGCGCGACTGGAAAGTCTCGCGGAGCAGGCTCGCGCTGATCTGGGTGATTCGGCGACGAAGCGGCAGGGGAAGAACGTCCGCGAGCCGGGCCGACTCGTCGAATCCGCGACCCTGCCGGCGACGGCTCCGCCCGGTCCCTCCGGTGATTGATCGCCTCCTTCTCGCTTTGCCGCACCATCCGCTATAACCGCAGGCGTGACCGACGGCAGCGTCGAGCTTTTGTTTCTCGGCACCGGGACCAGCGCCGGCATCCCGATGATCGGGTGCCACTGCGCCACGTGCACGAGCAGCGATTCGCGCGACAAGCGCACGCGGCCGTCGGTCGTCATCCGCTACGGTCAGACGCGCGTGCTGGTCGACACCACGCCCGAGCTGCGCCTCCAGTGCGTCGCGAATCACGTCGATCGCATCGACGCGATCGTCTTTACCCATGCTCACGCAGATCACATCATGGGGCTGGACGACGCGCGACGGTTCAACGCGATCAAGGGCGGGCCGCTTGATGTCTGGGCGGACGATCGCACCTACGCGACGCTCGGCCGATGTTTTTCCTACGCGTTTCGCGAGCCCGAGCCGGAGCAGAAGCTCTTCCGACCGCACCTGGTGCATCGCAGGATCGACGGGCCGTTCGACATCAACAGCGTGACGTGGCGGCCGGTGCACCTGATGCATGGCGAGCTGCCGGTGCTGGGATTTCGCGTCGGCAACCTCGCGTACTGCACGGACGTGAGCGCGATCCCCGAGCCGGCGTTCGAGATGCTCAAGGGGTTGGATGTGCTGGTTCTCGATGCGCTACAGCACAAGCGGCACACGACGCACTTTTCGCTGGAAGAGGCGATTGAAGCGGCGACGCGGATCGGCGCGAAGCAGACGTTCTTCACGCACATCGCTCACGCGCTGGAGCACGTCGAGACGAACCGGCTGCTTCCTCCGCACATGCAGCTCGCGTACGACGGGCAGGTCGTCAGCGCTTCGCTCCCGTGAGCACGAGGAGCGGATCCTTCTTCATCCGCTCGATCCGCTTGACCGCCGTCTTCAAGTCGAATTGCTTTGGAGACAACTTCGCCGTCAGCTCCTTCCATTCCAGCGGCATCGATACCGTCGCCGCGGGCGTCGCGCGCAGCACGTAGGGCGGGACGGAATGCTTGCCCTTGGCGTTCTGCATCGCGTCGACGTAAACGCGGTTGCCGCGCTTGGCGATCATCCGCTCGACCGTCGCGATCTTCGGCGCGGTTTCCGCGACGCGCGCGGCGACCTTTTCCGCCCACGGCCGCGCCTCGTCGTAACCGCCCTTGCTTCGCCAGGGAACCATCACGTGCAACCCGCTCTTTCCCGTCGTCTTGATGAAGCTTTCGACCTTTTCTTCGTCCGAAAGGATTTCGTGACACACCTTTGCGACGGCGACGGCGCTGGTGAAGGTCGATTGATGAGGATCGATGTCGAACAGGACGAAGTCCGGCCGATCCGGCGCTTTGACGCGCGAGAACCAGGTGTGGAACGTCATGACGTTCTGGTTCACGAGCCACATCAATGACTCGGCGTCGTTGATCAGCACGTAATCGACCGGCTTGCCCGTGTCGGTCGGCTGCCGCGTGCGCGGGATCCAGCTCGGGTAGTAGCCGGGCGTGTTCTTCTGCCAGAAGTGCGGCGAGCCCTCCTTCACGCCCTCGGGCAGTCGCTCGAGCGTGACCGGCCGATCGCGCAGGTGCGGCAGCAGCTTGTCGGCAACGCGCAGGTAGAAGTCGATGACGTCGCCCTTGGTGTAGCCGGCGTCGGGGAATACGACGCGATCGGTGTGCGTAAACTGCACGCGCGCTGATGGCGGCGCCGCGACTGATGATCGCGACGTCCCTTTTCCCTTTGTCGTTTTTCTTTTTTCCTTCGCGCGCTTCGCTGGCGCAACGGATTTCGCCCGCTCGCGTCGTACCTGTTTCGCCTTCTTGTCCATGCGAAGTCCCTCGAAGCGCGGCTGGCGGAGGATGTCGTTCTGCGTCCACTCGCCGAACGCGATCTCCGCCACCAGTTGCGGCTTGACCCAGTGCACGCGCAGTCCGCCGGGCGGGCGCGGGCCGGTCTCGAACGGTGATTGCTGCTGCTCGATCTCGTCGAGCTGTGCGCGGAGGTCGAGCAGCGATTCGCGATTGAAGCCGGTACCGACCTTCCCGGCGTAGGCGAACTTGCCGTCGTCGTAATAGCCGACCAGTAGAGCGCCCAGCCCCACGCGCGAGCGCTGCGGATCGGTGAACCCGCCGATCACGAACTCCTGGCGGCTCGAACACTTGATCTTCACCCAGCTTTCGCTGCGGCCGTCGGCATAGGCGCTGGTCACGCGCTTGCCGACGATCCCCTCGCCGCCGCGACGGCAGATGTCGTTGAGCAGCTTCGTGCCTCGGCCCGCGACGCCGTCCGTGTAGCGGATGCGGTCGTTCCATTTCACCGCGCGCTTGAGAATCTTCTTCCGCTTCTCGAGCGGCTGCGAGCGCACGTCCTCGCCGTCGAAGTAGAGGATGTCGAAGAGGTAGATGTACGCCGGAAAAGCCTTCCTCCGCCGGCGGACTTCGGCGGCATCGGTGATGTGAAACCGCTGCTGGAGCGCGCGGAAGGATGACTGGCCGCGGTCGTCGAGACAGACGATCTCGCCGTCCACGATTGCCGCCTTTTTCAAGCTCTTTTGCAGCCCCTCGACGATCTCCGGGAACTGGAAATTCTGCTCTTTGTCGTTGCGGCTGATGAGGGCGACGCGTTTGCCGTCGAAGCGACACAGCACGCGCAGCCCGTCCAGCTTGGGCTCAAAGATCCAATCCGGATCGTCGAACGAATTCGCGACCAGGGTGCAAAGCATGGGTTTGGGCAGGGCGGGGAGGGTGCGCGGCATGTCGACTCACATCATCTGCAAGGCAGCGGGCGGCGCGAACGTCTGATCGGCGTGGTCTGCAGTTTGCGACCGATACAGTTGACGAAGGAGCCGGAATCGGACATGGTGAGCGGTCCCAAGATGAGCATCGTCCCCGCCGATTCCGAGCAGCAGGAACCCGCGCCCGCGCGGGGGCCGAAGCTGGTATCGGAGACGCCGGTTTATCGCCATCTCGACGTGCCCGAAACCACGACGGCCTCGGATCAGCCCAGGGCATTCCCAGACGATCGTCGCGTCGGCGAAGCGATCGTCGGGGGGAAGAAGGATCCTGTCGCACAGGGCATTAAGGCGCCCGAGCAGCCCGGCTGGTTCGACAAAGTCGAAGCCTTCGTCAGCCGCCTCTCGATGCGCGACAATTTCTGGAACAGCATCTGCTCGATGATCTGGCTGCCGCTGGCGTTCTTCAGCGGGATCCGGATCAAGGAGCTGGAGCCCGGCTCATTCGCCGCGCAGGCGATCCTTCCGTTCCGTCGCTTCAACCGGAACTGGTATCGCGCGATGGCGGGCGGCGCGCTGCTGGCCAACAGCGAGATCGCCGGCGGCGCGTACGTCTTCGGCATCTGCGGCGCCGATTACACCGTCGTCTGCAAGAACCTGAACTACACCTTCCTTCGCCCGTGCCTCGGCCCCGCGGTCTACCGCATGAACGCGCGCGAGAACATCGCGGAGCTCGTGAGGAACGCGGGGGAATTCAATGTGACGATCGACATGGAGATCATGCAGCAGGCGATCAAGGGCGACACCCGCGACCGCCGCGTCGGACGCTGCGAGGCCACCTTCCACGTCACGCCCAAGGTGCATCACAAGGCCAAGGCCGCGCGTCGGCGCAAGTAATCAGAAGATAGAGGATAGAAGATAGAGGATAGAAAGGATGGCGGATCGAAATTACGAGCCGTCGCTATCCTCCAGTTTCTATCCTCCATCCTCTCTTTCTCCGCTCGCCTGGGCAGCCTTTCTCGGCACATCCTGGACGTGGTGCATCGGCATGTTCCTGCCGGTGCTGCTGGTGCGCGATTACGGCTTGTGGGGATGGATCGTCTTCGCAGTGCCCAACGTCATCGGCGCCGCGGCGATGGGTTGGGTGATGCGGCGGGTGGATGATCCCGAGCGCTTTTACCTCCGTCACCTCTTCGCCTTCATGGGGTTCTCGCTCGTCACGATCGCTTTCCACCTGTTCTTCATGTTCTGGATCATCGCCAAGCTCTTGCCGGGCGGGGCGATCGTCTGCCTGATCGCCGCGGCGATCATTTTCATGATCGGCCTGCAAAACGGCGGCGATATTCCCGCCGCGGTCGCGGTCTTCGTCGTGTCGCTCGTCTGCTGGGCGATCTTCGCGATGTACGGCTGGACCTGGCCGCTGACGACGGAGCCGGCGCGGGACATGACGGAGCTGATCTACCTCGCGCCCGTCTGCGTCTTCGGCTTCGCGCTGTGTCCGTATCTCGACAGAACTTTCCAGCTCGCGTATCGCGCGAGCGGGCCATCGTCATCGCGGATCGCCTTCGGCGTCGGGTTCGGCGTGATCTTTCTGTTGATGATCCTGTTCACGCTTTGCTACGCGCGGCGCCTTGCGGCGGCGGGGGAGTCGGCGGACTTCGACACGATCGGCGCCGCCGCGTGGGCGATCGGGATTCACATGGCGCTGCAAAGCGCCTTCACCATCGCCGCGCACCTGCGCCCGACGACGCGCGTTTTCGTCCCCCTAATCGCCGCCGCGGTCCTCGCCGCCGCCATCTACGGCATCGCCGCGCTCGTCACCGGGGGCGCAGCAAGCCGCTCGATCGGCGAAACGGCGTACCGCGTTTTCATGGGCTTCTACGGGCTGGTCTTTCCGACGTACGTTCTGATTTGCATGATCCCGCTGAACACCGAGCCGACGCGGCGGCAGACGAGCGCATTCGCCGTCGCGGTTCTGCTCGCTTTGCCGCTGTTCTGGATCGGGTTCATCGAGCAGCGAACCGTCTGGTTGCTGCCAGGACTGTTGACCATCGTTACTGCAAAAGTTGTGGCGATGCGGCGTCCGGAAACCGCGAAGGCGGCATAATATGCACAGTCGATCGGGACAGGCTTTGCCACGCTTCACATCGTGCCCGCAAAGGCATTTGTGACCGTGCCATGACGACTGGACCGATCCTAGAATGTAGTTGTCATGTCGATGGATACCGAAGTCACTTGTCCCGATTGCGGAAAGCTGATCGCCCCGGCGGGGGCAGTCGATAACGCGCTGCGCTGCCGCTGCGGTGAAGCGGCCAAGGGCCCGACGCTCACGCCGGACGACGTTCCGCTGCGGCCCAGCATCTCTGTTCAGGTCCCCGAAGCGCCCGCCGCGAATGCATCCGATGACAGCGACGCGTCCGGCTCCTCGGAAGCGCTGACCGCGACGAAGAAGGAAAAAAAGTGCTACGTCTGCGGCGCCGACCTGGCGGGGCGGACGCGGCTGAAGGATCACCTCGGTCGCTATTGGTGCAAGGAATGCGCCGCCGCCGACGAACGCGCCAAGAAGCGCGAGGAAGAGCTGCGCTGCCCCGACTGCAGCCGTGTCTTCCCGGCTCACAAGCTCATCTACTTTCAGGTCACCAAGGTCTGCCCCTCCTGCTTCAAGGAACGCGAGAAGGAGCTGGAGAAGAAGATCAAGAAGGCCGCCGCCGAGAAGATCCACGACAAGGCCGAGTGGCAGAGCATCAAGTGGCTGGCCATCGTCGCCGGCGTGCTCATCCTGCTGGGGGTGATCGGGTATCTCATGCACTAGCGATCACGCGCTGCCTCTCTACGCGAGCGTCTTGCGGAAGCGCCCGATGCTCAGCGCGAGGATCACGATGGTCGCGACCGCCAGCCCCGCGATATGCGGTGTCAGGTCGATCAGGTCCGCGCCGCGCAGCACGATCCCGCGCATGATCTCGATGAAGTACGTCACCGGGAACAGGTAAGTGATCCAGTAAATCGCCAGCGGCATCGTGCTGCGCGGAAAGGCGAATCCCGAAAGCAGCACCGACGGCAGCATGATCACGAACGCGAACTGAATCGCCGCCACCTGCGTATCGGCGATCGTGGAGATCAGCAATCCGAGCCCCAGCGCGGCGAGCAGAAAGAGCGTCGACAGCGACATCAGCAGCCAGAAGTTCCCGCGGATCGGCACGCCGAAGAGGAAGACCATCACCGTCAGCACCAGCAGCGTTTCGACCACGCCGACCAGCGCGTACGGCGCGAGTTTTCCCAGCATCAGTCCCGCGCGCGAGACCGGCGTGACGAAGAGCTGTTCGAGCGTTCCCATCTCGCGCTCGCGCACGATCGCGAAAGACGTCAGGAAGAGCGTTACGAGCTGAAGGATGATCCCGACGAGGCCCGGCACGAAGAAGAAGGAGCTTTCCAGGTCCGGGTTGTAGAGCAGCCGCGGGCGAATATCGATCGGCAGTGCGAATCGTCCGGCGGGATCGCGGGCGGCGGCAAGCTGCAGCGATGTCGCCTTCGCCCGGCCGATGTCGATCGAGCGCGTCACGCCGATGAGGTTCGCGGCATTGAGCGCGGTGTTGGCCACCTGTGAATCGCTCCCGTCGATGAGCACCTGCACCTCGGCCTGCTGAGCGCTGAGCAGCTTGTCGGTGTAGTCCGGCGGCACCACGACGCCGACGCGAGCGCGACCCGACGTGAGCGCGTGCTCGAAGGTGCTGCGGTCGTGGGTTGATTCGACGATCATGAACTTGCGCGTGTTCGCGAAGGCGTCCACGACCTCGCGGCTGGGCTGGCGTCCGTCGAGGTTGAGGACGATCGTGTCGATGTTCTCGATCTGCGTGTCCAGTCCGACGCCGAAGATGAGCATCTGGATGACGGGGATGAGGAACATGAAGAACAGCGTGGTCTTCTGGCGCTGGATGTGGACGAATTCTTTGAGCAGGATCGCCGCGAAGCCGCGCAGCGGTTGGGATTTCGCGCGTCGATCGACGTTCTCCGCAAGCGGAGTCGCTAAACGCCCGGTCGCTGACGATTCAGCGATCGTCGGCGCGGGCGCGCGCATTTGGTCGCGCTCCGCAGCAGCGGTCAGCGTGACGAACACGTCTTCGAGCGTCGGTTCGATCGGACGAACCGCGACTTGATCATCCCCAACGCGCGCCGCGTCGGTGATCTGCTGCGCGCTGAGATCGTCCTTCGCGAGCAGGTGGATCGTCTGTCCGAACAGCGTGGCATCCTCGACGCCCGGCGTCTGGCGAAGTTTCGCGAGCCGCTCGGCGGGCGCGTGGACTTCGACTTCATACCGCTTCGTCCCCGGCGGCGTGACCTGCGGGAGCTCTTTGAGCTGATCCGGTTTGCCGACGACGAGCAGGCGTGCGTTGTAGATGTACGCGACGTCGGTGCAGCGCTCGGCCTCGTCCATGTAGTGCGTCGTGACGAACAGGGTCACGCCGCGGGCGGAGAGATCGAAGAGCAGGTCCCAGAGTTGTCGCCGCGCGACCGGATCGATGCCGGCGGTGGGCTCGTCGAGGAAGACGACGGCCGGCTCGTGGATGAGCGCGCAGGCGAGCGCGAGGCGCTGCTTCCATCCGCCTGACAGCGTCGCTGCGATCTGATCGACACGATCGGTCAGTTGCGTCAGCGTCAGCACCTGCTGTCGCCGCTCGCGCAATCGCTCGGGCGTCAGGCCGTAGATCCGGCCGTAGAAGTCGAGGTTTTCCTGCACGGTCAGGTCGCCGTACAGGCTGAACTTCTGCGACATGTAGCCGATGCGGCGCTTGATCTGCTCGGCGTCGCGGACGATGTCGTAGCCGAGCACCGTCGCGCCGCCGGCGGACGGCTCGAGCACGCCGCACAGCATGCGGATGATCGTCGATTTGCCGCTGCCGTTGGGACCGAGCAGACCGAAGATCTGCCCGCGCTGCACTTCGAACGAGACGTCGCTGACGGCAAGCAGCTCGCCGAAGCGGCGGGTGAGATGCTGCACCGAGATGACCGGCCGCGCGTCCTCGGTCACTTCGATTTCTCCTGCCCGATCAGCACGTCCGCGGCCATGCCGGCGCGCAGCACGTCCAGCCCTTCGTCAAGATCGACCTTCACGCGAAAGACCTGCTTCGATCGCTCCTCGGGCGTCTGCACGTTGTTGGGCGTGAACTCCGCCTGCCGGGCGACGAAGGAGACGTGAGCGCCGAACGTGCGGCCGGGAAAACTGTCGACCCGCACCTGCATCTTCTGTCCGACCGCAACGTCGAGATGATTTTCCGGCAGGTAGGCGCGGACCCAGAGGTGACTGGTGTCCATGATCGACAGCGCCGGCGCGTTCGCCGCGACCAGATCGCCCTTGCGCAGCTCGACCGCTTCGACGGTCCCCTCGACAGGCGCTTTGACGACCAGCTCGTCGATCTGCTGCTTGAACGCGGCGAGCGCCGATTCCGCCGCCGCGACCGATGCCTCGGCGGCTTCGATGTCCTCCTTGCGATAGCCGTTCTCGGCCAGCTTCGCCGCGGCATCGGCCTCTCGAACGGCCGCTTCGGCCTGCGCGATCTCTTCCGCGCGGGTGCCCGCCTTGAGCAGATCAAGGTCGGCGGCGCTCGCGGTGACGGCGGCCGCGGCGGTCTTCTGCGCCTCGGCCGCCTGGTCCATCTCGAGGGCGCTGGCGGCGCTGGCTTCGAACGATTTCTTGACACGATCGAGCGTCGCGTTCGCCAGATCGAGCTGCGCGTGCGCCTGTTTCAGCCGCGCCTCCGCCGCGGCGATCTCCTGGGGGCGCGGACCGTTCTTGAGCATCAACAGCCGCGCCGCGGCCTGCTCGGCCTTTGCCCTGGCTTGTGCGATTTCCTCGGGCCGAAAGCCCGCCTGGAGCCGTTGCAGGTCGGCCCGCTTCGCCTGCAACTCCGCCTCCGCTTCGCTGGCGCGTTCGCGCAAATCGAACGGCTCGAGTTCCAGCACGACTTCGCGGGGCTTGACGCGTTGTCCCTCCTCGACCGCGACGCGCGCCACGCGCCCCCCCACGCGCGAGCCGATGCGGATCTCGTCCGCTTCGATGAATCCCGAAACTTGCGGCGGCGCCTTTCGCCGCTGGCTGTAGACCAGCGCGACGGCCATGATCACCACCGCCACGACCACCACGATCGCCCGTGTCCGCATAGTTGCCGCAATTCTTCACCCCCGCCGGCGCCGCTTCAAGCCACGCCGCCGCAGATGACATTGCATCGACGGCCAGCCATGCCAATAATGCCCGCAAGCAGGTCTCTTCGTGGGGTAATTCGCGCGTGGGTTCTCGCATCGCTCGTCTCTTTCGCCGCGGCCTGATCGCGCTGTTGCTCGGCATGGTGCTGGGGCTGATGTGGACGCGCGCGCACGTCCAATTCCCGCCGATGCTGGCCGAGCAGCCGACGACGCGGCCGGCCGCCCGAGCGCAACCGGCGACGTTCGCCCACCGCGTGCTTGATATCGAATCCGAGCGCGCCGACGTCCCTCAAAGTGCGTATGAGCTGATCGATCGCATGATCGCGAGCGTGCGCGCCCGCGTCAGCACCGCGGTGATCGTCGGCGATCGCAAGGCGCGCGAGCGCCAGGTGATGCACCTTCTCCACACGATCGACGACGTGCTCGTCGAGCAGCGCTTCGTCTTCCCGCTGGTCTACGACTCGACGCTGGCCGAGGCGCTGCAGCCGCGGACGGTCGATCGCGACACGCTCTTCCGCATCCTCCAGCGCCACGAGAACGTCCACCGCCGCCAGCAGATCATGATGCATCCGGAGCGGCCGGTGCACTTCATCGCGTGCCAGCAGGCGTCGCTGCTGTATCGCGGGATGGCCGAGCCGTTCGATGTGGATATCCGGCTCGTCTCGCTGCCGCATCACGTCTTCATGCGCGTGCAGGTGGGCGATGATAAATGGGTCAACTGGGACCCGAACGACGCCTGCACCTACAGCGACGAGGGGTACGCCCGCGCGCACGATGTGACGAAAGAGCAGATCCGCGACGGCGTGTTCCTCAAGACGCTCAGCGAAGACCGCGTGATGTCGCTCATTTACCACGCCCGCGCTTGCCGGTGCTGGGAGCTGGCGAAGTACGACGCGGCGGAGGAGGACTACCGCCGTGCGATCGGATTGGATCCGCAAAACGGCTTTCCCTGCGCCGGGCTGTCGTGTCTTTACACCGGTTCACCGGCGGGGATGAAGTCACAGCAGCACCGGGTGCAGGATTCGCTGGCGCTGGCGAAAATGGCGGTGACGCTCTCGCCGCAGCTTCCCTACACCGCGCAGGCGCTGGCGGCGGCGCGGGCGGAGAACGGGGACTTCGACGGCGCGATCATGGCGCAGCAGCGCGCGATCGTCCTCTGCGACGAGGACGACGCGCGCGGACGCGACGCCGCCGGCGAACGCCTCAAGTTCTACTCCGGCCATCACACGCTGCTGGAAGGACGGCGGATCGAGCACCCGATCGTGTACTGGCTCGGCTATCAGAACGGCGCGAACTACCTGACGTGGTTCATCGTCGGCATGATCATCCTGCGGGTGATGATCGTTATTGTCAGTCGAACAGGCGGGAGAGGTCCGTCTTCGCGTCGGCCAGGAACGGCAGTTCCCGTCGGTAATCCCGCACCGTCGCCGGTTCAATTTCTGCCGTGATGATCTTCTCCTCGGCGCCGGCGTCGGCGAGGATCGATCCGTTGGGCGCGACGATCAAACTGCGGCCCGGGTAGGGCAGATACGGGTCGTTGCCGCAGCGGTTCACGCCCATCACGAATGATTGATTCTCGATGGCGCGGGCGCGCAAGAGCGTGATCCAGTGCTCGACGCGTGGCGAGGGCCAGTTGGCGATAACGACCATGACCTCGGCTTTGCGATGCATCGCGGCGCGGAAGATTTCCGGGAAACGCAGGTCGTAGCAGACGAACGGGGCGACGGTGAAGTCGGAGCATTTGAAGGTGACGATCGCGTTCGCGCCCCTGTAATGCTGCGCTTCCTTCCCGGGAGAATACGGATGGATTTTCGAATATCGCGCGAGGACCGATCCGTCGGATCCCGCGATGACCGCTTGATTCAATGCCAGGCCGGTGGCTTTAGCCACCGGTCCGGTGTGCCCGGCGGCCAAAGCCGCCGGCTTATCCCCGGAGATCGCCAGCCCTGCGATCACCGTGACACCAAACCGCTTCGCAATGTCGCACAAAAACCGTTCCGTCGCGCGCGTCGCGTCGTCCGCAATGCGCTCAATGTTCATGCTGAACCCGCTCGCGAACATCTCCGGAAGCGCGACCAGCGCGCCGGGTTTCGGAGGCGCCGCTTCCAACATGCCCCGAACCTTCGCGTGGTTCGCCTCGCGGTCTTCCCACGCGATGTCGAGTTGAATCCCTACGAGTTGCATGTGAGCACGATAAGGTGGCTTGGGCGTCTCGCCCGAGCGCTCGCGGCTTGAGCCGCTCTTTGAAAAAGATCGATCCGCGAGAACGCTCGGGCGAGACGCCTAAGCC
>JAICTV010000105.1 GCA_025936175.1 Phycisphaerae bacterium | reverse complement strand
GTCACGTCGTACACGCCCGCCTTGAACGTGAGCCGCGATCGTCCGATGCGCAGCTCGTCACCGTCGCTGAGCTCGTGACGATTGACCTGCCTTCCGCGGAAGTGCGTTCCGTTCTTGCTCTGGAGATCGGTGAGCATCCATACTGCCGTCTCGCCGTCGCCTTGAAGCTCGAGTTTGCAGTGATGCCGCGAGAGGAGGATGTCGTGAACGCTGATGTTGCAGTCGGGCGCGCGGCCGATAACGACGGGCGAGCGCTTGAGCTCGCGCCGATCGTATTCCTCCCCGTTTGCCGTGAAGATCAGGTACGCCATCTCACCGCGGGTTGCGTCTGCGCGCGGCCTGCCGTACGTCGCAGGCGCGCAACACCTTGTTCATTCTATCGTTCAAATCAAGGGCGTCTCGCCACATTTTGCTCAGTTGTTCGCGGCGGACTATACTGCCGGCCGCATCTTTTTCGACGGTTGCTTTAGGGAAAGGAGAACCGTCCCATGGCGGACGAATCGCAGCAGATCAGGGGCATTCACTGGCGCGAGGCATTTCCGTTTACGCACCTGTTCCGGGCGTTTCGAATCGCCATTCACCCGTCGAAGCTCGTGCTGGGGCTGATCGCGCTTCTCGCGCTGTACGCGGGCGGGCGGTTGCTGGATGGGCTTTGGTCCGCGCGATCGCTCGCGGTGCCGAGCGAGGTCTACGCTTACCAGACCAATACGACCAGCGGCGGAACGAGCGATCAGTTCACCGCCGAGCGGCAACGCAAGCGGGATGATATCGAGGACGCGTATGCCACTCGGCTGGTCGAATCCGGCATCGTCAAGGACCGCTCCGCAGCCGATGCCGCCGCCAAGGACGGCGATCGCCTCGGTGATGTGAAGCACAAGATTCTCGATCGCCGCGAGCAGCGGCGAAAAGAAGCCGCCGACCAATACAACGCCGCCCGCAGCGCCGCCAACGCAGTTAAAGACCCGCGCGAGCACGATCGTGCGGTCCGCGACGCCGACGAGGCGTATCGTGCGCAGGTTCGCACCGTCTATGCCGACGCGTACGACGACATGCGCGCTGCCGAACAGATCCGGGGCATCGGATTGTTCCACGCCTTCTTCTCCTACGAAGCGGAGCGCATCAATGGCGTGATCCGCGGCGTACAGAACTGGAATTGGCTCGGCTCCGCCAGGGACGGTCGCGAAGGCGTGGTCGAAGCGGTCATCAATTTCTTCCGCATCGCGCCCATCTGGCTGATGCGGCATCACCCGCTGTACTTCATCCTGTTCACCCTGTGGTTCCTCACCGTGTGGGCGATCTTCGGCGGGGCCATCGCGCGCATCGCCGCCGTTCACGTCGCGCGCGACGAGAAGCTCTCCGTCCGCGCAGCCCTCGCGTTCTCGCTCGGCAAATTCCTCAGCTTCGTCTCTGCTCCGCTGATTCCGCTGGTGATCGTGCTCTTCGTCGGGCTCGTGCCGCTCATCGCCGGATTGCTCGCCAGCATCCCGTTCATCGGGCCGATCCTGAACATCGTGATGGCGCTGCTCTTTGCGCTGATCCTCGCCGCGGGATTCGTGATGACGCTGGTCATGCTCGGCACCTTCGGCGGATTCAACCTGATGTACCCCACGATCGCCGTCGAAGGCTCCGACAGCTTCGACGCCATCAGCCGAAGCTTCAGCTACGTCTACGCCCGCCCGTGGCGGATGCTGTTCTACACGATCGTGGCGATCATCTACGGCGCGCTCTGCTACCTGTTCGTCCGGCTGTTCATCTGGCTGATGCTGTCGCTGACGCACTACTTCGTCGGCGCCGGGATGTTCGCACAGGCCGAGAGCCTCGCGCCGCTGTGGACGACGATGTGGCCCGGTCCGCAGGCGCGCGGGACGCTCTCCTACGACATCGATTTCCTCACGCTGCGTTTCGATCAGGACATCGCCGCAGTATTGATCGCGTTCTGGGTGTACCTCGTCGTCGGGATGCTCGGCGCGTTCGTGATCAGCTTCTACTTCTCGGCGAACACGATCATCTACTACCTGATGCGCAACGAGGTGGACGCGACGGAGATGGACGACGTGTATATCGAGCAGTCGGAGGAAGATTTCGCCGACACCACGACCACGCCGGTCCCCACCGCCCCCGCGTCGGCGGTGGTGGTCGAAGCGCCGGGAATGACTGGCGCGTCCGTCGCCCCGGTCGCGGCTCCGCCGCCCGCGGCCCCCGTGGAGAAGATCGAACCTCCTCCCGCCGCCGGGCCTCCGCCGGCAGGCTGATTTATGCTCGTCGCGATCACCGGCGCCAGTGGTTTCATCGGCAGCTGCACCGTCCGCGCGCTGCACGCCGCCGGACACCGCGTCCGCGCGCTCGTCCGGCCCACCAGTCGGCGCGATCATATCGAAGCGTTCGTGTCGGAATGGCGCCAAGGGGATATCGCCGAACCGCAGACTGCCGCCGCCCTGGTCGCAGGCGTCGAAGCGGTCATTCATAACGCCGCCGATTGGGACGCGCTGCGCCGCTCGCCGCAGACGAACTTTGAGCGCAACGTGCTCGCGTCCCTGCGGCTGCTCGATCAGTCGCGTCAGGCGAACGTAGAACAATTCCTCTTTGTCAGCTCCGTCGCCGTCTATCACACGATCCTGCCGGGCGCGGGCGGGAAGATCGACGAGGCGCACCCGACCTGGCCGTCGAGCATTTATGGCGCGTACAAGGCATCGATCGAGCCGCACCTGCTCGCGTACCACCAGGCCTACCGCATGAACGCCAGCAGTTGGCGTCCCGCCGCGGTCTACGGCGTCGATCCGAAGCTCGAAAAGTCGCAGTGGTTCGATCTGATCCGCACGGCAAAGCAGGGCGGCACGATCGACACGCCGCACGGCGGGAAGATCACGCACGTGCAGGACGTCGCCGACGCCCTTGTCCTCGCCCTCGGCGATGAATCGACGGCCGGGCAGTTCTACAACCTGGTCGACGGCTACATGTACTGGCAACTGGCCGCCGAATTTGCCAAGGAGATCTCCGGCTCATCCGCGACGATCACCGATCGCGGCGGCGCCGGACCGAAGAACCATTCCATCACCATCAAGGCGACAGACTTCTTCGATCGTCACGGGAACAAGACGGCGCTTCGCCGCGGCGTCGAAGGTGTTCGCGCGTATGTCGCCGAACTGCTCGCTCGCCTATGATCGCGTCGGAATGAAGTTCTCGGCGGTGATTTTCGACATGGACGGCCTGATGCTCGACACCGAGCGCGTCTACCGGGACGTGTTCAACCGGGCGGCGGCGGATTGTGAGATCGAGTTTCCCGCCGCTCTGCACGAGCAACTGCTCGGCCGAAACAGCGCCGACACGTGGACGATTCTCGGCGAGGTCTGGAACAATCCGGCACTCTTAGAAAAGTTCCGGGACCGCACGCGGCATCACCATCACATCTGCTTCGAAGAACCGCCGCCGATTAAGAAGGGTTTACTCGAACTGCTCGACACGATCGAAGCGAAGAAGGTGCCGAAGGTGGTGGCGACGTCGACGCGACGCGCGTACGCGCTCCCGCGACTAGAGAAGTGCGGGCTGCTGCATCGCTTCGCGAGCGTCAGCACGGGGGATCAGGTCGAGCGCGGCAAGCCGGCGCCGGACTTGTTTCTCCTCGCGGCGAAGACAATCGGCGCTCAGCCAAACAAGTGCGTCGTGCTCGAAGACTCCGAAGCCGGCGTCACCGGCGCGCACGCGGCGGGGATGACCGTCTGCATGGTGCCGGATATGAAGCAACCAACCGATGACGTCCGCAAACTCGCGCAGGGCGTTTACGAATCGCTGGTCGATGTGCGCAAGTTCCTGGAAAGCACCCTTTGAACGCTAGATCAATTCGGTAGAAAACACGTCGTTCTTCGGACGATTGAGGAAGCTGAGAAACGCGCTTCCGGTTCGCTGATTAAACGCGACGCTCATCTGCGCGGAGCTGCTGGCGACGCGGTTCTTCGTCCACGTGCCCGAACCGGTGCGCTGCGACGAGTAGAGCGCCTTCTTCACGCGGTCGTAGTAGATCGCGATCGGATTGTCGTTGGAATCAAAGTAGAGCTGCGTCGTGTCGCCGAGCTTTCCCGTCGTCGCGACCGACTCGGTGAACCAGTCGGTGTTGCGATAAGCGTACTTCACGTCGGCGCCGCTCGTGTCCTGGTAGATGATCTGCGCCTGCGTGCCGACGTTCTGCGGGCCGTTGTGCAGGTCGAGCTGGACGTGCGCGACGCCGTTGGCGTTGTCGGCAACGGCGAGGAACCACGTCGCCTGCGGATTATCCACGTCGAGCCGCGCGTATTTGAGGTCGCCGTTGGTCGAATCGGCATATGCGATCGCGACGGTCGTGTCGTATTGCGTGAAGCCGAATTGCCCGGCGACTGCCGCCTCGTCCACGTCGAGGCTCAGGTCCGCGCCGACATCCGCGCCGTCCGCGCCGTCTACCGTGATTCGGCTCCAGGTGCCGCTGTCGCGGTTAAGCGTCGCCAGCCGCAAGTTCCCGCCGCTGCGCTTGTAGTAGGCGAGGTAGGCGTTGCCGTCGATGTCGAACTTGAGCGACGGGTTCGTGCCGACGTGCTTCTCGGATTCCACCGTCGTCGTCGACCACGTCTTGCCGTTGTAGCTGGCATACTTGACGGCGGTGTTGGTCAGATCGAAGTAGCCGATGCCGACCTTGCCGGTGGAATCGACCGCGATGGAGGGCATCGCGCCGGTGTCATCGGAGGCATCGACGACGGTCGCTTTCGACCACAGCCCCGCGGTGTCCCGCGTCGCGTACAGCAATCGCCCGCCGCCCGCGGTGTCGTACCACGCGGCGTGGAGCACGCCCTCGGCGTCGAGCGCGGTGTCGAAGTTGGTGCCGAAGTCCATCGAGCTCGCCGACCCGACGCGCTGCTGCGTCAGCTTGAGCGCTTGATCGATGTCGAGCCGGCTGTATTGCAGCGTGGTCGTGTTGCCCGATTCCTGGTCGCCGTCGCGATTATCCACGCCGCTGGTCATCAGGATCGATCCGATGTCGCCTGCCTTGGCGGTCGGATCGAGCTGCTTGATCAGCGCCGCCGTTCCCGCGACGTAAGGCGAAGCGAAACTCGTCCCGTCTTCGGTGACGAACCCGCCGCCGAGCTGCGGCATCGTGATGTTTACGCCCGGCGCAAGCAGGTCCAGCTCATCGCCGCGCTGCGACCACGACGCGATCACGTCGCTCGAGTCCACCGCGCCGACCGCGAACACGTTCGGATCGGCGGCGGGGTACGCGATGCCGTCCTGGTTGATCGGGCCGGAGATCTGATCGTTGCTGTTCCCGCTGGCGGCGGTGACGAAGATGCCCAGATCGTGCAGCGACTGAAACTCGCTGCTGAAGATCGAGTTGGTCGTCGGGTCGGTGTACACGCCGCTGCCCAGCGACATGTTCACGACGCTGATGCCGTAGGTCTTGTAGTTGGCGATGACCCAGTCGAGCGCTTTCTTGATGTTGTTGTTGGAGATGTTCGTCTCGGTGCCCACGCGGAGGGCGACGATCTTCGCGTCCGGCGCGACGCCCTGATACGTGATTCCGTTCACCTTGTACGAGCTGGCAGCGATGACGCTGGCCGTGTTGGTCCCGTGGCCGGACTCATCCATCGGGTCTGCATCGTTTGCATAGAAGTCGTATCCCGCGACGACCTTGTGCCCCGCGCCGAAACCTCCCCCCAGCTCCGGCCGCGTGTAATCTACGCCGGTGTCGATCAGCGCGACGGTCACGCCCTTGCCGGTAACGGAAGAAAAATCACTGGCGGCCTGATCCTGATGCACGAGCTGCGCGTAGCCGCTCCAGGCCAAAAGCCGCCGGTCTTCCAAAGTTTCCCAGATTGCACGACGAATGGGTTTGCTGCTCACGACGTAAACCTAGTGCCCGCCGGGCGGACTTTTCTTCCATGCTTTTGCAGGAGAAAAGTTACGAAGATTAAGCGGTGGCGCGTCATTACCAGAATCTCCACCACGCTCGCCGCTTCGGCGGATTCTCGCCCGCGGGTTCCGACGCCGCCGGTTGCGGTCGCTGCGGCCGCACGCCCGATGCGGCGGCTTCGCGCTCGAGGACTTCCCATTTGCCGTTCATGCGCTTCAGGATGCTCTCGGTGATGAGATGATCGCCGCCGGCGGAGATTTTCCTGGCGACCTCGCGCATCGCCTGCACACCGCCGCGCGTGCTTGAGCCGGTGATGAGCACGATGTCGCGCGCGGGGACGCAGACGAGCGGGTCGCCGTCGATCCTTTTCGCCGTCTCCGTCCAGAACACATCGTCCAGCAGCAGCGTCGCGTCATAGCAGTCGCCGGTGCGCGCGACCAGCAGCGGCCCGTGCTCGGCGAATTCCACCTCGCGGCGATCCTTGAGATAGTTCGCCACCGCCCGCGCGTGAACATCGTCCGACGAGAGCTGGTATTGCTGCGGCTCGTCCGCCGTCGCGAAGCGCATGCCGTTGGGCATGTCCCAGACGCAGCAAACCCAGATGTCAGCTACGAGCCGCCGCGCGACCAGCGGCTTCATGTCCTTGCCCGCGCGGCCGAGCATCTGGAAGAAGCGATCGTCCTTGATCACCGGTCGAAGCTGGGAGAGGTCGCCGGTGGTCGTCCCGACCATCGTCTCGCGCTGCCCGCGGAGGTAACGATACACCTCCTTCACCCGCGCCTCGCGTCCGACGCGCATCAGCCGCTGATAAAGATTGCCGGTATAAACCTTGTGATCCGATGAATCTTTGATTCCTTTCACTTCGATCTCGTCGATGCCGACGACGTTCGCCTGTGTGATCTCCGGCAGCGGGCGCAGCAGCGACGCGAAAAGGTCGGTCAGTTGCGGCTGCGAGAGAGTCGGCGATTCGATCTGCTCAACGATCGCGCGCACGAGGTGCGATCCGTCCGAGCGGCCGACCTCGATCTCGGCCGCGCCCATCGCGGCGAGCGCATCGAGGAATTCCGTCAGCGCCTCGACCGGTGCGGAGCCCAGATCCAACTCCAGCAGATATCCGCCGCCCTCGGCGACGGGGCTGGCGAAGTAGTGGACGACGCCACTCAAACCGTCTTCGTCGCTCGGATCGGCGCCGCGGTCCGCATCGAGCCATTTCTTGCGCCACGGCTCGATCGCCGACCAGTCGGGCGACGCCAGACGCGCCCAGACGACGCAGGCCTCCCATGCGAGCGGAAACACCGGCACGTCGACGGAGCCGACGCGAATGACGCCCGCGAGCGAACCCTCCGGCGGCTCGCTGCACGCGACGTGAATTGCCTGCGGCTCACCCCGTTCGCCGCAGACGATATCGATGCACAGCGCCTCCGGAGGCGATTGTTCCGAGCCGGATTCGGGGCTGGGCCGAACCCAGATCTCCGGCATGCAGTCGTCGTGTTCCTCGCGCAGCTTGCGCAGCGTCGATCGATACAAATCAACGTACTTCTCGCGGGCCTCGCGCAGTCGGCTGATCGCGTCCATGGCGGATGATGTTACACCGCCGCCGCCCGCGCGCCCGCGGGTGCGACCGCGCGGCGGTTGATTTCCCTTCCGCATCCGCTATGACGGCCCGTCCAATGGCCCAGATCAACGACAACTACCTGAAACTCAAGGCCGGCTACCTCTTCCCCGAGATCGGCCGCCGCGTCGCGGCGTACGCGAAAGCCAACCCGAGCGCCAAGATCATCCGCATGGGCATCGGCGACGTGACCGAGCCGCTGCCGGCGACCATCGTCGAGGCGATGCACCGCGCGGTCGATGAGATGAGCCGCCGCGAAACCTTCAGAGGCTACGGTCCCGAGCAGGGCTACGACTTTCTCCGCGAGGCGATCGCGAAGAACGATTATGTTTCACGCGGCTGCGACATCGCCGCGGACGAAGTGTTCGTCTCCGACGGCTCCAAGTGCGACGGCGGCAACATCCTCGACATCTTCGGCCCGCGCCGCGAGGACAACGTCATCGCCGTCTGCGATCCCGTCTATCCGATCTACGTCGACACCAACGTGATGGCCGGCCACACCGGCGCGGCGGATGAGAAGGGCGAGTATCAGGGCCTGATCTACCTCCGCGCGACCGCCGACAACCATTTCTCCCCCGCGATCCCGAATCAGCGCGTCGACATCGTCTACCTCTGCTTCCCCAACAACCCGACGGGCGCGGTGGCGACGCGCGAACAGCTCGCCGAGTGGGTCGAGTACGCCCAGGCGAACGAGTCGGTCATCCTCTTCGACGCCGCGTACGAAGCGTACATCACGGACGCATCGATCCCGCACTCGATCTACGAGATCCCGGGCGCGCGGGACGTCGCGATCGAGTTCCGCTCGTTCTCCAAGACCGCGGGATTCACGGGCGTCCGCTGCGCCTACACCGTCGTCCCCAAGACGGTGATGGGCCATGCCAAGCCGGGGGCTTCAGACCCCGGATCGCGCGGCGCGGGAACCAGCATCCCGCTTCACCAACTCTGGAACCGCCGCCACACCACCAAATTCAACAGCGTCTCCTACATCGTCCAGCGCGCCGCCGAAGCCACGTACACGGACGCGGGCAGGCAACAGGTCCGCGCCCTCGTGGCCTTCTATCTGGAAAACGCGAAGCTCATCCGCGAAGGATTGATCAGTGCGGGCCTGACGTGTTTCGGCGGCGTCAACGCGCCTTACGTCTGGGTGAAGACCCCGAAGAACAAGACGAGCTGGGATACCTTCGATCTTCTGCTCAAGGAGGCGAACGTTGTCGTCACCCCCGGCAGCGGTTTCGGCATCAGCGGCGAAGGCTATTTCAGAGTCAGCGCCTTCAACTCCCGCGAGAACGTCACCGAAGCGATCGGCCGCATCCGGCGCGTCGTCTGACGCGGCGACCCGTTATGAAAGTGGCTTGGGCATCTTGCCCGAGCATTCGCGGCGGCCAGCCGCTCTTATTCTTAAATGCACCGCTCCGCGGGAACGCCCGGGCGAGACGCCCAAGCCACCTGAGACTTGACGCCACAGAGCCGCCTACCACGCCGGCAGCGCGTGCAGCGATTCATCCGACGTGTAGATCGCCTCGACCGGCCGCCCGTCGATCGGGTACGCCACCTCGATCCCCAGCGCCGCCGCCGCCGTCGCGAACGTGTCCATCACGCTGATCGGCCGCCCGCGCATCAGCGTCAGGTCGAAATTCTCCCGCACGCGCGGGCCCGCCGCGATCCACGGCACGTCCGCCGACGGCGCATCGTCCGGCCCGTGCCCGCGGCCCGACCCGCCGTGATCGGAGCTCAGCAGGATCAGCGTGTGCTCCTCGAGTTTTCCCCCCGCACCCGCGCCCGCTCCCCCTTCGCCCGCGCCCGCGCCGCGCATCGCCTCGAGCACTTCCCCGAGCTGCGCATCGGCGAGATGAATCGCCTCGATCTGCTTCGCCGATCCCCAACCCTCCGCGTGCCCGACGACATCGACATTGGCCAGGTGTACGAACATGACCGCCGGCTTATGCTCGCGAATGATCTTCACCGCCTCGCGCACGACGTCCGCATCCCCTTGCTTGTCCTCGTCCGCGATGAACGGGAAGTCGATCATGCCCGGCCGCTTGAGCACGATGAACTTCATCTTCGCCACCGCGATCGCCGTCGAGAGACCCTTCTTCTTCGCCAGGTCGAAGATCGTCGGCGTTTGCGGATACGAATCCTCGGTGTAATCGTTCCAGGTGATGCCGTGCTTCTCGGAGGTGACGCCGGTGAGCATGCTGAGGTGCGCCGGCAGCGTGTACGCGTCGGCGATGGTGCGTGCCCACATCGTGTAGCTGCCGCGCTTCATCAAGGCGCGGACGTTGGGCGCATCGGCGCGCAACAGGAGGTCCGGCCGCAGCCCGTCGATGCTGACGATGAGCACGCGGCGGACGTCGGGGTTCGCCTTCCACGCGGGCACCGCGCGCGGCGGCGCCGGGGATGAGACGGCGGCACAGAGGAAGATCCCGACAAGCAGACGTGCCCACATGGCCGCTCGAATCGTACCGCGCCGCGGCCGCTCGTGTCGCCAGCGGCGGCGCAGTCGCTATAATGCCGCGTCGGCGTTCAAATCGCGTGAACGCGCAAGAGCAAGGCACCCGTAGCTCAATTGGACAGAGCATCGGTCTTCGGAACCGAGGGTTGCAGGTTCGAGTCCTGCCGGGTGCGATGGGCCGTGCCCATACCTTAGCGGAGGAGCCGCAGGCGACGAGCGTTCAGACCAGCCGTCAGGCGTCGCGGCGCGTCGCCGCGCGTTGCTTGCTTCACGAGAAGGAAAGACGTCGGCGGAAGTTTGATTTTACGAAGCCCTTCGCCGGTGTTGCGACCGCGTGCTTCCGCTCGCCCCCCCTAAAACACGCTCGCACGCACGCTTCCCGGATCAGTTCCTGCAAATCCGCCTCCTCCACCCACACGGGATAGGTGCCCGTGAGGATGCGGAGGTCGTGCTCTTGGGCGAGCCTCGCGAAGAACGCGCTCGCCGTCCGCTGATTGGTCACGGAGATGCTGTTCTGGTTTGCGGGTCCGCGAATGACCAAGAGGTCGATCGACAAGGGGACGAACAGTTCAGCGGGCGCGCAACGCAGCACTAACTTGATCGCGCAGGCCCGCGTGAGCGAGGGAAGTCGCTCCCGATCCGGGACGCGCTCCGCGGGCGGCGGGATGCCGGAGGGAAAACGGGGCCGCGATCGCGCGGGCGGCGGGAAGGGTCAGGTGGGCCGGGGCCAATGCCGCGCGGGCCGGGGCCAATGTCGCGCGGGCACGGGGAAAGGTCGCGTTGGCACCGGGAATGCTCGCGCGGGGCGGCGGAATTTCGGCCGCGGCCGGGGTTCTTGCGGCCGATAACGGACCGTTTTCGACATCCCGTTTCAGTCGCGCGGGTTTTGGGCCGACAGATGGGGTGGAGCGTCAACATGCGAGTGATCCCCAAGACCGCGGCGAAGAAGATCAGCTTCATCAAGTCCCACATCGAGGCGTGGACGGAGCACGCCGAGGAGCTGGGTTTGACCGAGGACGAGCTCGCGCAGATCAACAGCCGTCTCGCCGCGGCACAAGAGGCGTTCAAGGCGCAGCGCATGGCGCAGCAGGCGGCGCGCAGCGCGACGCTCCGCTTCCACGAGACGACGGCCGCACTGGCGAAGGTCGCCGCCGCGGCGGTCCTCAAGATCCGCGCGACGGCGCGCGGCACGGACGATGACCTGATCTACGCGATGGCAAGCCTGCCGGTGCCGAAGAAGGGCTCGCCGATCGGCGCGCCGGGCAAGCCGGTCGCGTTCAATGTCGAGTTGCGCGAGCTCGGCCAGCTCGTGCTCAAGTGGACCTGCAAAAACCCGCGCAACAGCGAGGGGACGATGTACGAGATCCGCCGCAGCATCGACGGCGGCGAGTTCACGTTCCTCGACGTCGTCGGGAAGAAGCGCTTCACCGATTCCACCCTCCCCGCGGGCGCCAAGACGGCGATGTATCGCGTGACCGCCTTCCGCTCGACGCGCCGCGGCGCGCCGGGCGAGCACGAGGTGAGGCTGGGCGTCAGCCGCCAGCATGCCGAGCTGATCGCAATGTCCGAGCGCCCCATGAAACGCCGGGCGGCGTGACTCATCGCGTGCGGCCTGGTCATTGGAGGTTTGCTCGTGTATTGGTCAGGACGCAGACCGGGGAAGAGAGGCGGCGAGACCCCCCTAAAACCATCGCCCCGGGAAAAAGAGAGATCCTTCCTTCGTCAGGACTCGCTTCGCTCGGTTTTTTCTCGCCGGTCGTGCCGACCGCAGGTCCTCTCCCCCGGACCCTCTCTCTCCACCACTTCTTCGCGGTTGGTTTACTCGGCGCGGGCCGGGTCGCGTGGCAGATCTGGAATTGGTACGGGCCACCCATCGTGATCATTATTCTTGCGATACCGACCGTTGCGGCGTTTGCATTTGCGGCGCTCTGCTGGTCAAGAAGCAGGTGATCGCGTGGACTGCGGACTACGCGTTCAGCCGGCGTTCACAAACGCGTCCGACCGCCATCCCGAGCGTGCGAGCGTGTTTTTGCGAGCGGAAGCGAGGGTCGCAACACCGGGCGAAGCTCTTCATAAAACAAATCCGTCTCCGCTTCGCCCGCGTTGAGAACCTGCCTGCGACGGCCCGGTGTTTGCTTCACCCGCCTTTGCTGTGACGCAACTGGCGGAACATCCTGCGCCCGCATCCTCCGCCCCCGAGCCGGCGGACAAGCCGGACAAAAAGGGTTCTTCGGAGCCGAAAAAAGAGAAGCGCAAGCGCTCCCTCTGGCGCGTGCTCGCCAGCCTTTTGATCGCCTTCGCCATCGTCCTGGTCGTCGCGCGCCTCTTTTTGCCGTACGGGTTGCGCTGGTACGTCAATCGGGTCATCGACAAGAACCCGATCTACGACGGGAAGATCGGGGCGATCGAAGTACACCTGTGGCGGGGGGCGTACGCGATCGATGACATCAGGCTCATCAAGACCACCGGCGACGTGCCCGTTCCCCTCTTCGCGGCGAAGAAGATCGACCTGGCCGTGCAGTGGGATGCGCTGCTGCACGGCAGGATCGTCGGCCGCGTGGTCATGGAGAAGCCGGAGTTGAACTTCGTGGACGATCCGGACGAGGCCAAGACGCAGACCGGCGGATCCGGGGGCGGCGGCGGCGATGCGGCGTGGCTGGGGATGCTGCGCGATCTGTTCCCGTTCAAGATCAATCGCACGGTCTTGAAAGACGGGTCGATTCACTTCCGCACCTTCCAGTCGCGCCAGCCGGTGGATGTGTACCTGAGCCGCCTCGACGCCAGCATCGACAACCTCACCAACATCCGCGGCGAGACCACGCCGCTGATGGCGACGGTCAAGGCGACGGCGCTGGCGATGGATCAGGCGAAGTTCCAGTTCGAGATGAAGCTCGATCCCTTCTCGTATTACCCGACGTTCCAGATGGCGGTGCGGCTGCTCGGGCTGGACGTGACGAAACTCAACCTGCTCACGCGGCAGTACGGGAAGTTCGACTTCGAGCGCGGGCTGTTCGATCTGGTCGTCGAGATGAACGCGCGCGAGGGAAGGCTCGAGGGTTATGTCAAGCCGATCTTCCGCAACCTGGTCATCTTCTCCGGGCAGGATCTCAAGGAAGACAACGTGCTCGAGGCGTTCTGGGAGGCGCTGGTGGGCGTGACGACCAAGATCCTGAGCAACCCGCCGCGCGATCAGTTCGCGACGATGATCCCGGTGACCGGCGACATGACCGCGCCGAGAACCGGGGTGCTGACGGCGGTGGGGAACATCCTGCGCAACGCGTTCATCCGCGCGTACCTGCCGCGCCTGCAGGGCGTGGCCGGGGATGTGGACGGGTTGCAGTTCGGGCCGGGGTCGCTGAGTGATTCCATTTCGGTCGGAGACGTGCCATGAGAAACTGTGGTGTCGGGTCGTGCATGTTGAAGTGCGTCGTGTGCAACGCGATCTTCGCGGCGGCGGTGATCCTCCTGTTCGGCTGCGGCAGCCAGGACCGCAAGGAGGGGGACCGCCCCTTCTTCACCTCCGGCAGCCACGAGGCCGACCAGCGCGCCGATCAGCGGATGGCCAAGGACCAGCAGCTCAAGTCGGCCAACGGCGGCGGGGGCGAGGAGAAGAAGCAGGGGATCGGCGCCGCGGTGCAGAAGGCGGTGAGCGGGGCGGATCAGGGCACGAGGTCGCTCTACGAGCGGCTCGGCGGCGACGCGGGCATCGCGGCGATCGTCGACGATTTCACGACCCGCGCGCTGGCCGACCCGCGCGTGAACTGGGAACGCAAGGGCGTCAAGCGCGGCGGCTTCAGCATCCACTACAACCGGTCGGTGGAATGGAACGCCAGCCCGGACAATGTGAAGAAGCTCAAAGAGCACATGACCCAGTTCCTCGCCCTTGCCAGCGGCGGCCCCGCCAAGTACGACGGCGCGGAGATGAAGCAGGCGCACGCCGGTCTTCATATCACCAACGCCGAATTCGACGCGGCGGTCGGGGATCTCAAGGCGTCATTGGATAAAGCCAACATCGCGACGGCGGAGCAGAAGGAGCTGCTCTCGATCGTCGAAAGCACCCGGCCGCAGGTGGTGCAGGAAAGGGATTGAGGGATATAGTCAGTAGTCAGTAGTCGTTGGAGGGAGGACCGAAATGACGAATGACTAATGACTAATGACTGACAAGGCCGATGTGGTGGAAGCGGGCCGCCGCGTCGCGCTCGCGAGGGTGAGGAATGTCTACGGTCGATTCGATGCCGCAGGGCGGGGGGGCGCTGGGCGCCTTGAGCGCGCGGGGTGCCGGGGGGGCGGCGGGGGCGCGCTCGCGTCGGCGGGTGCCGCGACGGTTCTTCGCCGGGACGATCGCGCTCTACATCCTGCTGCTCGGCACGTTCCTTCTCTCCGCGTCGTCGCTGCGCCACGCGATCCCGAACATCTATACGGTGGTTCCGCTGCTGGCGGCGCTGTCGTTCCACGTGGCGGCGAGCTTGTTCCTGCTGATCATGGGCCGCGGGACGGTGTCGCGCTGGGCGGTGTTGTTCTGCATCATGGCGACGTTCGTGCTGACGGCGGCGCTGTGCCTGTTCCTGCGCGCCGACGACCTGTTCGCGGCGACCAATCCGTCGCGCGTGCACGTGCGCGAAGCCGCCGCGGCGATGGGGCGGGCCGTTCACGCGATCTTCGATCACTCGAGCTGGATCGCGCAGACGGCGCAGTTCGCGGGGATGGCGGTGATCGAGGAAGCGGTGAAACTGCTGCCGCTGTTCTTCCTCATCGCGGCGGGGCGCGTGAAGAATGCGCAAGCCGCGATGTTGTGCGGCGCGCTCGCCGGGCTGACGTTCGGGACCGTCGAGGCGATCAGCTACGGCTTCCTGGCGTATCCGCCGGAGAGCAAGCCGATCACGACGTACCTGACGCGCTTCTTTGTCATGTCGCCGCTGCACGGGGTGTGGGATGCGATCGCGGGCGGGCTGGTCTTCTACCTGAGCGGGCGATGGCGGAGCAACGCGATGCGCGCCCCCGGCGTGGGCGCGTACGCGGCGGCGTTCTGCTGCGGCGTGGTGGCGCACGTGGCGCACAACGCGCTGCAGGCGATCCTCGGCCCGGTGACGCAGATCGTGACCGTCTTCGCGCTGCTCGCGCCGCTCTACGTGATGGCCAAGCACGCGCGGCACCGCGCGGAGGTCGTCGCCGCCGCCGCCAGCATCACCACGGGAGACGATGCGACGAAACTGACCGGCGACGTGCAGGTCTTGATCGTCTGTCTCTCCGCCTTCTTCGCCGCCGCCAGCATCGTCTTCTGCTGGGCGGTGGCGCTGCGTCCGTCATGAATGCGAAAACGTAGATAGTGGATGGTGGATAGTGGATAGTGAGATCCGCCATCACATCCACCATCCACCATCACTATCTATGTGTTTGAGCGGACGCTAGCGACCTCACGCATAACCCGATGGCACTCCCTTTGCGAGTAGTTGCAGCACACGCGCCGCGCGAGCGGCGGTTCTGCACGATTCATTCGCCTGCTTAGGTAAAGGAGCATGATCATGGCCACCCAACGAAACGACGATCTGACCAGCAACACCGATCGCGACCGCAACCCTGACGCGATCACCGGCGCGCCCGGCTCGCACCCGATCGGCACCGGCGTCGGCGCGGCGGGCGGGGGAGCCGCGGGCGCCGCCATCGGCGCGGCCGTCACCGGTCCGGCGGCGCCGGTCGGCGCGGTCGTCGGCGCGGTGGTCGGCGCGGTCGCCGGCGGACTGGCCGGCAAGGGCGCGGCCGAAGCGGTCAATCCGACCGCCGAGGACGAATACTGGCGACAGAACTATTCCTCCCGCCCGTACTACGAGAAGAACTACAGCTACGACGAGGACTACCGCCCGGCGTATCAGTACGGCTGGTCTTCCCGCACCCGCAACGCCGGCCGCAAGTTCGAAGACGTCGAGAACGATCTCCGCAGCGGCTGGGACAAGACCAAGTCCAGCAGCCGCCTCGCGTGGGACAAGGCCAAGTTCGCCACGCGCGATGCGTGGGATCGCGTCGAGAACCGCGGGAATGAAAACCGGAGCAGCGGTTCGGGCGGCAGCACCGGCACCGTCGGCAACCCGCAGGCGTACCCGGGGCAGACCGACGTGATCAGCGATACCGAGGCCACCACCTTCGCGCAGCAGTGCCGCACGCGCTACGCGGGCCGCAACTTCGATGACGTGGAAAGCGACCTGCGCCGCGACTGGGACACCTCCCACCGTGACGGCCGCAGCACCTGGGAGAAGGCCAAGGATTCCGTCCGCCGCGCGTGGCAGAAAATTTAACGCGCGCCAGATGTTACGACTGCTTCCTGACCCCTGGGGCGGGCCGCGACGACTGTCGCCGTGGCCCGCCCCGTTTGTCTGATCGTCACCACGAAGTCACCAAGCCACCAACCCACCAAGCCACGAAGTCACGAAGAACACGAAGCGCCCGCGCGCCGCGCGCCGCGCGGCGGTTCCCTCGCCGAGCGATCGTTTTCGATTTGCCCAGTGAGCGCTCGAGTTCTCTCCCGCGGCGTCGCGGCGCGGGAAAACGCTTCGTGCTCTTCGTGACTTCGCGGTGAACGACTCCGTATCATTGCCGCCAATGAACGCGCAAGAGCGAACGGACGTCGTCATCGTCGGCGCCGGCCCGATCGGGATCGAGCTGGCCGTCGCGCTCAAGAGGCGGGGGATCGATTACCTCCACTTCGACGCCAGGCAGATCGGTTACACGATCTCCTGGTTCGCGCCGCAGACGCGGTTCTTCAGCTCCAACGAGCGGATCGCGATCGCCGGCGTGCCGCTTTCGACCGCGGATCAGTCCAAGGCGACGCGCGAGGAATATTTGAATTACCTCCGCAACGTCGTCCGCCAGTTCGATCTCGAGGTCCGCACCTACGAGCCGATCGTCGCCATCGCCCCCGCGGGTCGCGTCGCGGGTCGTGGCGCGGGTCGTGGCGCGGGTCGTGGCGCGGGTCGTGGCGCGGGTCGTGGCGCGGGTCGTGGCGCGGGTCG
>JAICTV010000108.1 GCA_025936175.1 Phycisphaerae bacterium | reverse complement strand
TGAGGTACGCCGAAGCATCTGCGTTCACTTGCGCAGATCCTTCGCGAGTACGCTCAGGATGACGACCTGCGCACCGAAGTCGTCCTCGTTCCTTAACACCCTCTCGGGATGACGACTTTTCCGAATCAACGATACATCCATGAAAGCGACGCCGTTTAACCTCGCCGAGAAAGTCGCGCTGATCACCGGCTCCGGCCGCGGGATCGGACTGGCGATCGCGCGCGCCCTCGCCGCCGCCGGCTGCGCGGTCGCCATCCAGGACATCGAACTCGAGATCGCGCAAGCCGAGGCGAAGAAGATCAACAATGACGCCGGCCGCGCGATCGCCCTCGGTGGCGACATCAACGATCTGGCGCTGGCCCCTCAACTCATCCGGCAGACAGTCGACCAGCTCGGCGGCGCCCACATCCTGGTCAACAACGCCTCGATCCAGGCGACTATGCCGTGGACGAAAGTCGACAGAGAAGATTTCGATCGCACGATGCGCGCCAACGTCCTCTTCCCGATTATGGTCTGTCAGCAGTTCGAGCCGATCTTCCGCCGGCAGAAGTGGGGGCGCATCCTGAACATCGGCTCGATCCAGCAGAAGTACGGCAACGAGCACATGCTCAGCTACGCGATGAGCAAAGCCGCGCTGGAGAATCTGACGCTGGCGCTGGCGCGCGATCTCGCGCCGCACACGACGGTCAACTGCCTCGCCCCCGGCTACTACAACACGTGCCGAAACACAAAGGCGCTGGGAACGCAGGAGGGCCGCGACCGCGCCGGCGAAAAGATGCCGCTCAAGCGCGTCGGCGAACCGCAGGACGCCGCCGGCATCGCGCTGACGTTGTGCAGCGACGCCGGGAGTTACATTACCGGACAAACGATCTACGTGGACGGGGGGATGAGCGCGAAGTGGTGGTGATGGGGGAATTGGTCATTGAGCGATTGAGTCATCGAGCCATTGAAATGCGGGTCTTCAATCGTCAACGACTCAATGACTCAATGACCCAATGGCTCATTCATCCGACCATCCTCAACGTCTGCGTATGCCGAATGTACCTCGGCTCGCGCAGCGTGTGCTTGCGGGCGGCGGATTGCAGGTTGCTCAGGTACTGCTGCAACGCCGGCTCGTCGAACTGGCTGAGGAACTGCGGGCGAACGGTGGCGTTGAACTGACGGATCTCGTCGATAAGTTGACGTTTGTTCATGGGATACTTACTTTCGCCGACGTAAATCTGACCGGGTCCGAAATCGTCTCGGGGCCGAGTGTTAGAATCGGAAAAAGACCCGCTTGGACTTGAAGAACGGAAGGCTGATGCCGCAGACCGAGCAGGACATTCCGCCAACGACGACCGCGCCGGCGGGCGCAACCACCGCCGGCGGCGACGATCCCCTTTCGCACCTGCATAAGATGTCGACCACCGCGGGGCTGGGCAGCGGCGAATACGTCGCCGTCAACGGCGCCGCCGTCTTCGCACTCATCCTCGGCATCGCCAGCGCGCTCATCCTGCTCGAGGACTACCTGCTCGTCCTGCCGGTGCTCTGCGTCATCGTCTCGGTCGTCGCGTGGATTCAGATCAACCATTCCAACGGCACGCAGACGGGCAAGGGTTTGATCGCGATCGCGCTGATCTGTTCCCTGGGCTTCGGCGGAATCACCGGGTGGAAGAAGATCAACGAAGGTCTCAAAACGCGGGCGGACCGGCAGGCGATCAGTGAGCTGATCACCGGCTTCGGCAACGACGTCCGCGACGGCAAGTTCGACGCCGCCTACGAGCGGACCAGCGACCGCTTCCAATCGCGCATCGCGCGGGAAAAGTTCGACGCGCAGCTCAAGATCATCCGCGAGAACCCGACCTGGGGCGCGCTGCACGGTTTCAAGTGGAACGGGCTGGTGGAGTTCATGACCGAAGAGAGCAGCGGCTCGCTCTTCGCGGTCGCGCCGGTCATCTTCGACACCGAAAAAGGGCAGGGCCGCCTCTCCGATGACGTTCCGATGCGCAAGCAGAACGGCGTCTGGAAGATCGACAACATTCCGATTTTGTTCGGTTCAGGACAGCAGCAACAGGGGGGCAGCCGCGGCGCGGCCGGGTCCGCGGGGGCAGCGGGATCCGGCGGGGGCAGCGCCGGCCCCGGCCAATAGCACCCGCGGGCGAGCCCGCTCACGCACACGTCCGATTATGCCGATAAGGAGGATGGAACGTCCGACCTGTCCGGCGGACGCGGCCGGCGCGCAAGCTTCCGCAACGGCGCGAACCTTGGGCCGGGCAGGGCTGTATGGCCTTTGGGCAGCAAGTCGCCGTCTGACCGATGGTTGCTTGCAGACAGACGGCTTCGAACGGGCAATCGCTCGACGGGCAACGGGCTTTCGGGAGTAATGGGAATGTCCGCGATCAAGACCAAGACGCTGAACCTCGTCAAGGGAAAGCAGCAGTTCTGCTTCCGTTACGAGGTCGGGCAGGAGTCCAAAGTGCTCGAATCGTTGATCGAAATGGTCAACCGTCGCGAGCTCACCTTCGACTGGTTCGACGCCGCCGTCCTCTCACATCAGCTCGGGCAGCATTTAGCGAAAGAATTGAAGGGGTATTTGCCGAAGAAAGCAGCATGAGGTTATCGGGTTAAGTTCCGATCACTTCATGAATGACCCAAACCGGCCGCCGCGCGGAGGATCGCGTGTGATGCAGGCCGGGGCCGTTCCGGGACTTCGCCGAACCGGATTGGCTGCGGACGCGGTGCGCATCCACGTCCGGCGCGGGAGGATGACGTTTCCTCCCGCAAGTCGAAGGATTGGTTTCTCGCCACCTCAACCGGTGCTTATGCAAACCGCGACCGCCACGTCTGTCGGATCGGCGAATCAGCAGCAGGGGAACACGTCTGCTCAGCCGAAACGCTTCACCCCGCTGGTTCAACAGTTCCTGGATTACCTCCGTCTCGAGAAGCACTTTTCGGATTACACCGTCAAGAGCTACGGCGCGGACCTGATCCAGTTCGGTCAGTTCCTCTCCGGCGAGATCGGACATCACAACGCCGAGCCGCCGCTCAACGTCGTGATCCCGGACTCGCCGGCGTCGCTCGACGAGAAGCAGTCGAAGGCCGAGCCGCTGCAGATCCGCGAGTTCCTCGCGTACCTGTACGCCCAGAACTACACCAAGAGCACGACCGCGCGAAAGCTGGCGACGCTGCGGAGCTTCTACAAGTTCCTGATGCGCAAGGGCATCGTGGCGGCTTCGCCGCTGGCGCAGATCCGCACGCCCAAGCAGGAGAAGCGGCTTCCGAAATGTCTCGACCTCGAGCAGGTGCAGAAGCTGCTCGATGCGCCGGGCGACGCCGACCTGCTCTCGTCGCGCGACAAGGCGATGCTCGAAGTGCTCTACTCCTCCGGCATCCGCGTGAGCGAGCTGGTCGAGCTGAAGATGAGCGACATCGACCTGAACGAAGGCGTGCTCCGCATCCTGGGCAAGGGCCGCAAGGAGCGCCTCACGCCGATCGGCAGCCAGGCGATCAAGGCGATCCAGAAGTACCTCGAGTACCGCAACGCCGACCCGCGCTTCAAGCTCGGCGAAGGCGACACGCGCGTTTTCCTCAACAAGCACGGCGAAGCGCTTTCGACGCGATCGGTCCGCCGCAAGCTGGATAAATATCTCGTGCAGGCCGGCCTCGATCCCGGCATCAGCCCGCACACGCTGCGTCACAGCTTCGCGACGCACCTGCTGAACAACGGCGCGGACCTGCGCAGCGTGCAGGAGCTGCTCGGGCACCAGAGCCTCAGCACCACGCAGATCTACACGCATCTGACGACCAGCCGGATCAAGGACGCGTACGATGCGGCTCACCCCCGCGCCGACATGCCCTCGATCCCCCACCCGGCGGCGAACCCGCTGCCGAAGGCGGGATAGCGCCGGCGAGCGAATCCATCCAGGGAAGAATCAAGGGCCCCGGTCAAAGACCGGGGCTTTCTTTCGCGCACCCGAGATCGCGAAAACGAAACACGCGACCTCGTAAAGCTATCGAGTGGCCGACTTCGACTTCGCACGTTAGTTCTTCACTCACGGTGCGCGGGAGGCGGGGTGATGCAGGATCGCCGTCGGTCACATCTTGTTCTCAGCTCGGCCATCTTTCTCGGGTTCGCGACGTCCACTCACGCCGCGATCGACTGTCTTGTCGATCCGAGCTACGCCGGCGTGAACGGTCAGCCGTACAACGGCCACTCGGGCGCGTACAACAGCGTCGCCGCCGCGCTCGGGTCGGGCGGCGTCGGATCGGGCGCGTCAGCAGCGGATCCCAACCGCATTTTCTTCGCGCCCGGCACGTACAACGTCGGCACGGCAGCGCTGTCGAACAGCAAAAGCAACCTCGTGCTGATCGGCACCAGCGGCAACGCGGATGACGTCGTCATCACCTCGACGCTCGGGTAATCCCGGCGCCTGCAGCAACCCGAGCTGGACGCTCGCCGGCGCAGGGGACCCGTCGATCCAGTTCGCGACGGCGCCGGAACCGGCGAGCGTCGGCGCGCTTGGTGTTGTCGGGGCGCTGGCGGTGTGGCGTCGCCGCCGCGTCGTGCGGTAACGTTGCGCGCATGATCTCCAACTGCAACGACGGTTCCAGCCGCCCGCCGCGCCTGCGCATCGACATCAACGGCGCGAACGTCTTCGGCCTGCCCATGACCAGCTCCACGCCGCGCGGGGATGCGGTCGATGTCCTCCGCGCCGTCAAAACCGCCGGCTTCGAAGGCATTCAGACCGGATCGAAAGTGAAGGAGACGCGCGCGGCGGGATTGAGCGTCACCGGCTCCGGCCGCATCAACACGCCTGCCGAAGCCGACGAGCAAGCGAAGGCGGCGAAGGATCAAGGCTGTGACTGCTACACCGTCCACGCCGCGTGGGGCATCGAGGACGATGACGAAGTCGCGCGGCTCGTCGATGCGATCCTGAACGCCTCGGTGAAGCACGCCATCCCGATGTACATCGAAACCCATCGCGCCACGATCACGCAGGACATCTGGCGGACCGTTCAGCTCACGAAGAAGTTCCCCCACATCCGCTTCAACGGCGATTTCTCCCACTACTACACCGGCCAGGAGATGGTCTACGGCAACATCGAAGCCAAGTGGCGCTTCATGCAGCCGATCTTCGACCGCGTCCGCTTCATCCACGGCCGGATCGGCAACCCCGGCTGCATGCAGGTCGACATCGGCGACGGCGCCGGGCAGATCTTCGTCGATCACTTCAAGGAAATGTGGACGCGCAGCTTCGTCGGCTTTCTCGGCAGCGCGAAACCGGGCGACTACATCAGCTTCACGCCCGAGTTGCTCGGCACCGACAACTGGTACGCGCGGCAGTTCAAGAACGCGAGTGGTGAATTCGTCGAAGAAAGCGACCGCTGGACGCAAGCAATCCTCTATGCCGAAATCGCGAGGCAGTGCTGGAAGGCGGCCTTGGAAAGGTCGAAATCGGCTGGAGCTTAGGGCGTCCGGCAGTGTTTTCCGGTGATATAGTGAGAGACGGTGCACTAATCCAGAAGTGCTGATACCGCGCGACGATCAATTAATACGGATCCGGATTAACCGGTGCGCGGGTCGAAAGGGAATGTCGTCCTGAGATACTCCGAAGTATCTGCGTTCGATCTACTCCACGGCCAGATCCTTCGGAGTACCTCAGGATGACAAGCGCGCGTTTTAATCCCGACTGGTAATTAGCCGTTCGGTACATCAAGCTCAACCTGAGCTGCAGGACGATCTACGTTTTCATGGTGGTAAAGCGAGTCGATGCGGCAACAATACTTCGCGTCGAAACGATCGGGCGTCACGTTACGACATAGCTGAATCGGGCGTATCCCTTCCCGCGCCGACTACGTCCGCCCATTCTTGCGCAGCGCGACGAGGTATTTGGCGACGGCGTTGACCTCCTCATCGCTCAGGCGATCTTTGGAGAAGCCGGGCATCGCGCCGGCGCCGACGCGCACCTGCGTGCGGATGGCGGCCTGCGGAAGCGGCTTGTCGTGGATCGCCGGGCCGACGGCGGCGCGTCCGCCGGGGTGGCACTCGTAACAACTGTGCATGAAGACGCGCTGCCCGAGCTGCTCCTGCGGGTCGTTAAGCATGAGCGGGCGGGCGAGCGGCTCGTCGCGGCGCGGGCCGGCGCAGCCGATGATCATCGCGACGATCACGACCAAAAGTGACGCGAAGTTGATCGTGATGAGGCGGCTCATTGCTTCACCTCCGCCGTCGCCGCCGCGGCGGCCGCGCGCGTGATTCGCCAGACGCATCCGGTCTGCGGCATCGGGTGTGGGCCGTCCTTGTCCATCCGCAGGATGCCGAAGTCGACGACGTACATCGCTTCGCCGCTGCGGTCGAAGCGGACGGCGATCGGCCGTTCGAATCCGCCGCCGCCGATGCGCGATGCCGGGCCGTTATGCTTCCCGCGGTTGACGGCGAAGTCGTGGATTACGCCGGTCTGCGGCTCGATCCAGACGATGCGATAGCCGACCGGCTCGAGGACCTTCCCGACCGATGGCGCCATGTCGCCGAAGAGCGCGATGAACGGCGCGCCCGCGAAGCCGAACGCTTCGCTGCGCGAGACGTCGAGGCCCGCCGCGCAGGAGTGCACGCCGAGCTTTGCCAGCGGCTTGGGCGGCGGATTGGGGTGCTGGGCAAGGAGGAACTTGGGCGCGGGTTTGCCGGGCGGCTGATAGTGATCCGACCACGTCAGCGGTTCGTCGCCGTGAAAATCCGGCCAGCCGTACCACAGCGCCGGCTGCTTCGGATCGATGCGCCAGACGACGTCGCCGCAGCCCCAGACCGGCCGGCTGCCGCGCTCGTCGTAAGAATTTTCGGTGACGAAGAGCGAGCCATCGGTCGCGACGCGCAGGCCGAAGGGATTGCGCAGCCCCCAGGCGACGAGCTGCGGCTGCCCACCGTCGCGCCTGATCCGCATCACGCCGCCGGTGCACGGGACTTGTCCGCGGATCACTTGTCCCGGCTGCGAGGATTGGCCGTAAGGCAGGTATGCGCCGGTCGTCTTGCCGTCGCCGGTCTTGAAGTTTTCCCCGGCGAGTTTGATGTCTTTCGCGGGGATGTCGTGGAAGTCGGGCGCGCGTTTGAGCCAGCCGAACTTCGCGTTGTCTTCTCCGACCACGCCGCTGTTGGTCGCGGCGCCGACGGCGAAGTAGATCGAGCCGTCCGCGCCGATTGTCGGGCCGTTGGTGTGGTGATCGCCGCGGCTGGGGAGACTTGTGATGAGTGTCGTGGCGCTGCCGTCAGCGTCCACGCGGACGATGCGCCCGCCGGTCAGCTCACCGCCTTCGGCGATGTAGAGAGCGCCATCGGCGTAATCGATGCCGGTCCATGGGACGCCTTCGTTGACAGAGTAGACGCTGGTCATGCGTCCGTCGGCATCGATGCGGAGCAGCCGCGGCACGCGGAAGTCTTCGCCGTAGCAGTAGCCGCCTTCGAGCACGTACGCGCGGTTCTGGTCGTCGAACGCGACGCCGGTGGGATACGTCAGGCCGGTGGCGACGACATCAATCCGATAGCCGGGCAGAAGGGCGACGTCGCTGGGATCAGGCTTGCGCGAGGCGGGCGTGTTGGTCTGGCCGCCGCCGTGGGACGGGGAAACTTCGAAACATCCCCCGCACATCACCAGCGCGAGCAGCGCCGCCCAGAGGAGCGATGATCGATGCATGGCATCGTATTCGATCGGCCAGCGGCCCGCTTGTCAGCGCCGAATTCTGCTAAGGGTTTTCGGGACGCGCGTGCTTAGATATCCACTTCAATGGCGAGGTCCGGCGGGGGATGCACGGTTGCATCAAACGGACCTGTTCTCTGGTGGGCGGCTTTCCAATGAATCAGGTAGAAGGAGCTGTCGGGCTCGAGGCCTTTGCGCTGGGCGGCGGTCCGAAACGTCGCCGACCCCGTCGGCACCATCGGGATGTCGAATTCAACGCACAGAAAAGCGAGCAGCGTTCCGATGCGGTGGGCTTAGCTCTCGTGCTCAGGTAGTGGCGACATGATTTCCATCGTTCCGTCGTCGTACGTCACACGAAGCGGACCAGTATAGCACGAGCGCGAACGGGTCTACTTCGCCTTCTCCAGCTCGAACGCGTCGTGAACCACCTGCAGCGCCTTGACGGCTTGTTCCTTGGCGATGATGCAGGAGATCTTGATCTCGCTGGTGGAGATGTTCTGAATGTTGACCTTGTTGTCCGCCAGCGCTTTGAACATGCGCTGCGCGACGCCGGTGTGGGTGCGCATGCCGACGCCGACAACGCTGACCTTTGCGAGGTCGGCTTGATAGGTGGCTTGAGTCGTCGCGCCGAGTTCCTTGACGATGCGTTCGACGGCGGGCTTGATGTCGTGCAGGTCGCCGTGCTCGACGGTGAAGGAGATGTTGGCGGTGTTGTCGTCCATCACGGTCTGGATGATGTCATCGACGACGATGTTGGCCGATGCGATGTCGCCAAAGATCTTGGCGGCGATGCCGGGGCGGTCAGGGACGCCCTTGATGCTGACGCGGATCAGATCCTTCTTCAAAGCGGCGCCGGATACGACGATGTGTTCCATGTGAGGGGTCTCCGCCACGATCCAGGTGCCTTCGTGGTCGTTCTGGCTGTTGCGGACGTGGATTTTGACGTTGTACTTCTTGGCGAATTCGACGGCCCGGGTTTGCAGCACAGACGCGCCGAGCCCCGACAGCTCGAGCATTTCGTCGTAGCTGATCTTCTCGATCTTGCGCGCGCCGGGGACGAGGCGCGGGTCGGCGGTGTAGATGCCGTCCACGTCGGTGTAATTCTCGCAGACGTCCGCGCCGAGGGTCGCGCCCAGCGCCACCAGCGTCGCGTTCGATCCGCCGCGGCCGAGCGTTGTGACGTCGCCCTCGGGCGTAACGCCCTGGAAGCCGGCGACGATGACGATCTTGCCTTGGTCCAGCTCCTGAAAAATGCGCTGTTTGTTGATCGACTGGATGCGCGCCTTGGAGAAGGCGTTGTCGGTGACGAGTCCGATCTGCCCGCCGGTGAAGCTGATCGCCTCGTGACCTTGTGCGTGGATGGCCATGGCGATCAGGGCGATGGTGACCTGCTCGCCGGTGACGAGGAGCTGGTCCATCTCTCTCTTTGGCGGCACCTTGTCGCACCCGCCGAACGAGCAGACCTGTTTCGCTAAATCGATCAATTCATCGGTGGTGTCGCCCATCGCGCTGACGACAACGGCGACCTGGTTGCCGGCTCCCTTCGCGGCAATGGCGCGTCTGGCGGCACGGTGAATCCTTTCCGCATCGGCGACACTGGTGCCGCCGAATTTTTGCACGATTAAGCCCATGGGTCGGAGCGGCGATTATAGGGGACGGAGCAAACCGCTCAAAACGGCGCGCGGCGGAGCGTTGACGCCGGCACGGGATCGAACGCTCGGGGTTTGCCGCGAACCGGTCGCGATTGCGCTTTACGGTTTCCGAATCGATATTATCATCCTCTTGCCGCGGGTTGGGTGTGTCGCGCAAGCCGTATTGAGGGCAGCTCTGCCATGAAGACGATTCGGCCGTTACGGGCGGTGGCGCGTGCGCCTGCGATCGTCGCGGCGGCGCTGTTTTCCGCGTCGGCGGCGTCGGCCGTTGCGGCGGTCATCAACATCGGCAGCTTCGGCGCGATTGCCAACGATGCGATCGACGACACCACCGCCATCAACAACGCGATCACCGCCGCCCGCGCCGGTGATACGATCTTTATGCCCGCCGGGACGTTCAACATCTCGCAGAAAATCGTCGCCAGGACCAACATCACCCTTGCCGGCGCTGGGCTCGACACGACGACGCTTCGCTTCGGCGGGTCGGCGTCGGCGCCACTGCTCGATATCGAGAACGTCAGCAACGTCGAGTGCAGGAACTTCACGCTCGACGGCAACAATTCCACCGCGGCGACGCAGGGGATCTACGCGCACAACGCCTCGACGCTGAGCCTGCACGACCTGGCGGTGAAGAACCTCGCGATCAACACCGGCTTCAGTCCGCACGCGATCTACTTCGACACCAATGTCGTTCATTCGCTGATCCAGAACACAACGCTTTCGAACATCGGCTTGACCAGCGAGTGGGGCGCGGGCATCCGCCTGGGGCACGGTTCGTCGTTCAACCGGGTGCTGAACAACACCATCAGCAATACCGGCCGCGGCGGGATTCTCGCCGACGACGGATCGACGGATCTGATCATCCGCAACAACACGGTCACCGGCTCGGGCGGCGAAGGATTGGGGATCGAGCTTCAGACGGGTTGCGACCGCGCGATCGTCGAAGACAACAACATCGACCACTGGCTCAGCGTGGACGCCTCCAACTTCTGCTCGATCCGCCGCAACAACGTCAGCGACAAGACCGGTGTCTACAAGTACGCGGGGCTGGAACTGGTCGATGCGCACGACGACCTCTTCGCCGACAACGTGATCGACTCCGGCCAGCAGCTCGGAATCTCCATCTCCGGCCCGCAGCCGAAGACCAACTGCGTGTTCCTCCGCAACATCATCAAAAACCCGAGCACGTGGGGCGTGCAGGTGCAGGGGGATGCGGGCGGCGCGTCGCAGTTGTACTTCTACAAAAACGCTTTCAGCGGCGCGATGCGCAGCTCGCCGGCAACGCTCTTCGCGCCGCAAGGGAACGGCATCCGCGTCAACGGCGACGCCAACAACGTCGTCTTCGACTCCAATCAGATCCAGACCAACCAAGGGGCCGGCGTGCAGGTCGTCGGCTCCAACCTGTCCAACCTCACCTTCAAGGGAAACCAGATTACGGACAACTCGCTGCAGGCGGTGACGAGCAGCATCACCGTTCCCGGGACGGTGTGGGACGCCAACTACATCAAGGGCAACTCACCAGACAACAGCCTCAGCTCCACAAAGCCTTACGACGCAGGCCCGGCGAGCATCGACGCGCTGGTCGAAACGGCGACGGTCGGAATGCCGATCCAGTTTTCGATCGGGATCGACGGCGACCCCACCGCGCTGGTGCACGCGCTGTGGGATTTCGGCGACGGGATACCGGCGACGGAAACGCAGCCGGTCTACACCTACTCCAAGACCGGCGTATATCACGTGACGGCGGTGGGCTGGGACGCGGCGGGGCATGCAATCCTCGGCGAGCTGGATCTGAATGTCATACTCGCACCCCCGGGTGACCTGCCCGAGCCGGCCGCAAGCTTGGCGGCTCTATCGGCCGCCGCTTGCGTCTTCGCGAGGCGTCGGCAGCGGCGGGATCGGGAGCGGCGCGTCCGCTGACGCGTCGATCGACGCCGCCGGCAGCACTTCGAACGCACGCAGCGCGGTCTTCGGGGTGTCGATCATCTCGCGCAGCAACTGCCGGCAGCGCTCGAGCTGTTCCTTCGAACTGAAACATCGCTTCGGCAATGGGATCATCACGTTCGCGGCGATGTACAGCAGCAGCAGGTTTGCGCTCTCGTGCCAGAGGACGAACGCGTCCCACTGATACTCATGACGCGCCAAGGGCTCGGCGTCGATCACGCCGTGCTCCGCCGAGAGCTCAATCACGTGATGCCGCTGCAGCGGCCCGCGCGTGTCGAAGTGCCGCTTGAGCACCCTGCGGAGAAACAATTTCAGCGCGATCCACATGCCGACGATCGCGACGAGGAACGGCAGCAGCGCGACGACGATGTCGCTGAGCAGATCGATCGACCCCGCCGGCGACGGAAGGGGTGTCGTCGATGTCGGCGCGGGCGGAATCGGGGGCGGGGGCGCCGACGGGCGCGGCGGCGTGTGCCACACCATCGCCGACCAGATGAAGATCATAGCCAGCAGCACCGCGACGACGATGACCACCGGCACGTTCCGCCGCCGCTCGCGCTTGGCGTGCGCCAGATTCAGCTCGCGCAGGTCGGCGAAGATGTAATCGACGTTGACGACGATGGTGCTGTCGCCCGGCGACGTCATTGCGCCCCTCGTGCCATCGCGGCGGCATTGGTCGATGACCAACTCAGCATCTGCCGGAACCAGTTCGCCAGCGCCGGATCGGCGAAGGTGCGGGCGGGGATCGCCTCGAAGGTCGCATCGCTCAGCGCGAGCACGAAGACGTGTGGCATCTCGCGATAGCCGACGATCGACCGCCAGGGGATTCGTCGCCGCCAGTCGATCGTGTCGATCGTGATCTCCGCCTGCGAGAGGGTGACGCGGCGGCGCTGGCGGAGCGTCCCATCGGTCGCCAGTCGCCGTGTCGCGGAATTGCTTCCGAGGTAATCCCATCGGCGGCCGAGACTTCGCGCGATTCGCAGCAGGCGGATGGACCCGAAGAGGAGCAGAAAGCCGATCGGGACGAGCACCTTCTTGTCGACCGGGAACAGGAAGGATTTGAGCGGCGAGGGAGACGATTCATCGGTCGACAATTCCTGCGGCGGCCGCGCGCCGGGCGGAAGTGGCGCGCCGATGACCAGCGGCCCGTGGTGCGCCGCCGGCGACGGCTTGCTCGATTGAAACAGGAACGAAAGCATCGCGACGATCGCGACGCCGCCGATGGCGAAGACGAGCACGCGGAATCCGTTGCCCGGCGCCGAGGAATCGAGGGCACGCAACAGGCGGAAACGGCCCAGCGACGTGCGCCGGATCAGGATGCCGAAGCACACCAGCGCGACGGTGACGAGCAGCCCGCAGACGTACGCCGCCTTCCCGTGCTGCCGCGGCGAGAGTCCAGGATCATTGATCCAGGCGGCAACGACGCACAGCGCGACGAGCGACGCGGCGCAAAGGCAAGCGGCGATGATCTTCAGCACGGCGCGAACGAATCGATTGCCGCGCATCATCTCGCAGGCGGTTTCCGCCTCCCAGAGATCCTCGGCGGTGTATTCGAACTCGCCAACCACGTCTGACCCCCGTCATCACATTACATGTTCCCACCACGCAGGAAAAACTCCATCAACTCGTGCCCGCGCTCGATTTTCAGATCGCTCGCAGCGGCGTGTTTTTCCGTGTACGGGCCCGGGCGATGATATTTGACGCGCGTGCCGGCCATACCGAAGAGGGTCGGCGCGTAGCCGTGTTTGCGCGTCGCGACGTTCGTCGGGTGATCGGGCATGACGAGGATGCGCCATTCGGGATACGTGCGCAATTTCTCCAGCACCGGACCGACGATGTACCGGTCGATGTGCTCGATCGCCTCCACCTTGGTCTTCCAGTCCGCCTGGTGGGAGGCTTCGTCCGGCGCTTCGATGTGGGAGAAGACGACGTCGTACTTGTCCAGCGCCGCGGCAGTGGCGACGCCTTGGCCGACGTAGTTGGTGTCGTGGAAGCTCGTCATTCCCTCAACCGTCATGTTCTCCCAGCCGAGCAGGTTTGCCAGCCCGCGCAAGAGATCGACGCCGGTGATCATGCACCCGCGTTTCACGCCGAAGCGCTGCTCGAACGTCGGCATCGCCGGCGCGTGGCCCTGGCCCCACAGCCACACCTGCGACGCCGGATTGTGCCCGGTCTGCCGGCGCACGTTGTTGATCTCGTGATTCGCGAACAGCTCGCGCGAGCGGTCGATAATGGCGCGGAGGATCTCGCTCCCCTTGCCGCGCGGCAGGTATTTGGCGGCCTCTCCCTCGGGGATCTCGTGCGGCGGTTTCGTGGTGACATCGAACTGCTCGTGCCCGCGATAGACCAGCAGGTTGCGATAGCTCACGCCGGTGTAAAACTCGAAGCCCGGCGCGATCGGCGCGACGCTGCGCGCCAGCTCGCGGATGAGCGTCTGCGCCTCGGCGTCGCTGATCCCGCCGGCGGAGTGGTCCTTCATGATCCCGTCGGAGACGGTGACGAGATTGCAGCGGAAGACCCAGTCGCTGGGCGCGAGCGGAATGTTCTGCGCGGCGGCTTCGAGCGGAGCGCGGCCGGTGTGATAGACGGCCGGGTCGTAGCCGAGAAGGCACATCGTCGCGACGTCGCTGCCGCTCTCGAAGCCTTCGGGAATCGTGCGAACCAGCCCGACGCGCCCCTCGGTCGCGATGCGGTCCATGTTCGCCGTTTCAGCGGCTTCCAGCGGCGTCTTGCCGCCCAGCTCCGCTAAGGGATCGTCGGCCGCTCCGTCGGGAATGATGATGGCGTACTTCATGCGCGTGTGAATTTGATTGCTTACTCCTGCGGCGGATGTTAACACGTTTGCCACGTCGCTTCACACACCCGCAGTTCCCGCGCGAGAGGGCTGTCAATGCAGCAGCAGAAAGAGCAAAAGCGTTTCGTCGAACCGCTCGAACGCCGCGTCCTCATGACGGTCACGCTCGGCACGAATTTCCGCGGCATGACGTTCAGCGACACCATCGGCTACGTCCCGCCCGACACCATCGCCGCCGTCGGTCCGAACCACGTCGTCGAGTGCATCAATGCGAACATCGCGATCTACGACAAGAGCGGCACGCAGCTCTCCAAGCAGACGCTGAGCAGCTTCTTCAGCGGTTTCGCGCATGGCTCGATCATCTCCGACCCGCAGCTTCTCTACGATGACGTGTCGAACCGCTTCGTCGTCGCGGTGGCCGACATCGCGCCCAACGCCGGCGCGTCGTTCATCGACTTCGCCGTCTCCAACAGCTCCGACCCGACGCAGGGGTTCAGCGAGCAGCAGCAGATCCCCACGAGCGACAACGTCGCGCTCCTGCCGCAGAACTCGGGCAAGACGTTCTTCAGCGACTTCCCGCGGATGGGCTACAACGCGGACGTCTACACGCTGACCTTCAACATGTTCACGTTCCCCGTTTCCGAAACCAGCGCCTACGACCACGTGCAGGTGCTCAACATCGTCAAGAGCAGCGTGCTCGATGCGAACAGCGCGACGCTGGCGACGACGCGGGCCGATCGCACGGGGTTGAGCAACTCGACGATGACGCCCGCGTCGATGCACGGCGCCACCGCGGGGCTTCCGATGATCTTCGTGCAGGAGACGCTTGATGCGAACGGCCTGCCGACCGGAACCGCCGTGCGGCTGGACATCGAGAAGAACCCGATGACGTCGCCCACCTTCGCGGATTTGGACATCGCGGTGCCCGCGTATCAGGTCGGCGCGCTCGGCGCCACGCCGCCGGCCAATCAGCCCGCCGCCGCGCAGATCACCACCAACGACAGCCGCATCCTCAACGTCTCGTACCTCGGCGGCTACCTCGTCGCCTCGCAGACCGTCGGCCTGGCCGGCGTCGCCAACGCGCGCTGGTACATGTTCGACATCGTCCCGCGCACCGGCCATCCGCTGCCGACGCTCGTGCAGTCCGGCAACATCACGCGCACCTCGCTCTCGACCTACTTCCCGTCGGTCGAGATCAACCGATCGGGCGACATCGCGATGACCTTCATGGAATCGGGCAGCACCGAGTACATGTCGATGTACGTCACCGGCCGCAAGTGGACCGATCCCCTGGGCACGATGCAGATCCCGCGGCTGGTCAAGGCCGGCGAAGCCGCCTACTCCGCCTTCGGCGACACCTCACCGTATCGCGCCGGCGACTTCAGCGGCATCAGCGTCGATCCGGCCAACGGCAGCTTCTGGGCGGCGAATGAATATGCGACCGCCAAGAACTTCGGCATCCAGTTCCTCGCCAACTGGGGAACGTGGATCGGCAACTTCACGATCAGCCCGGGCCCGACGGGCGCGGGCGTGGGCGCGGGCGCGGGCGCATCATCGCTGAACGGCGGGGCGCTCCCGCCGCGCGTCAGCCTCTTCGACGCGTCGAGCGACGATCCGACGAAGCAGGACGATATGCTGGTCTGAGCGACGCGGACTCGCAGTCTGTCATCCCGAGGTACCCCGAGGGATCTGGGAGTAGGAAAACGGTTGGACCCCGAGATCCTTCGCGGAGTACCGCTCAGGATGACATGCGGGGAGTCAGGGGCGCGATTGCCTTTCCGCGTCGATCGTCGATCGCGTCGAAGAACGCCGCGAGCTTCGTTTCGTCCAGCTTCCCGTCCGTCCGCAGTCCGCTGCACACGTCCAGACCGTACGGCCGCACGCGCCGCATCGCCTCGCCGACGTTGTCCGGCCTCAAGCCGCCGGCGAGAAACACGGGCGTCGGCGCGACGCGACGAACCAGCTCCGCGCTGATCGACCAATCGTGCACGCGGCCCGTCCCGCCGAGCTCTTTGACCGCGAGCTTCGGCCGCCCCGAATCCAGCAGCAGGGCGTTCACGTGCGGCGCGGCCGCCAGCGCCTCATCGATCGAAGACGCCTCTTCCACGTGGATCACCTGCACGAGCGCGATCCCCGGGAGCGCCTCGCGCAGTTCGCGATAAGCCGACGCCTCGATCGCATCGCACAACTGGATCGTGTTCACGCGCGTCCGCCGCTGCTGCGCGATGATCGCGGCCGGCTCCTGCCGACAGGTGAGCAGAAACGTCGCCACCCCCGGCGGCACCGCCCTTGCGATCTCCCCAATCAAGTCCTCGGAGATCGGCCCCGGCCCGCTCGGCATCGCCGATACCAGCCCGATCGCCGATGCGCCGTAGCGCACCGCCAGCGCCGCTTCCTCGATGCTGGCGATGCAGCAGATTTTGACGCGAGGTTTGGTCATGGAGTTGTCGCGTGATCTCGGGAGGGCGAGGCTCCCGCCGAGCCGATTGTGCGCGCGATGACAAGACGCGGCTCGGCAGGAGCCTCGCCCTCCCAACTCGATCGCACCGCGACGGCTATTTCCGGAAGAACGTCTTCCCCTTCGCCGTCTTCTTGCTCAGCCGATCGTTGACGTACAACCCCTCGAGCAAAAACTCCCCGACGGAAGCCAGCGTCGCGGGGGGGGCGCCGGCCCGCGCCCTCGCCGGAGCCCCCCCCCCCCCCCCCCGCAGGCCCCGCCGGCACCCCCGCAAGTGGGCCCCCCACACCGCCGCGGGGGAAAAAAACCCGCCCGGGGCG
>JAICTV010000349.1 GCA_025936175.1 Phycisphaerae bacterium | reverse complement strand
CGCGCGATCGTCGCCGCCGCGCTGCTTATCCTCTTCCGCAGGCACTACACCAGGATCCGCTGGGACCACTGGTGGCTCGGGCTGATCGTCGGCGTGATCGGGATCTTCCAGTGGGTCGGCATGCAGCTTTGGCTGCAGAACCACATCGAGCATTTCAAACCGGCGCCGGACGCGTTCAATCCCTTCGTCACGTTTAAAACCGCCGCCGGCGCGTGGGCGTTCATCGCCATCCGCGCCGCCAGCGCGGTACTCGTCGTCCCCTTCATGGAGGAGCTATTCTGGCGCGACTACCTCTGGCGGCAGATTCTCGCGCCGAACAACTTCAAGCTCGCCGAAGTAGGCGAGTTCGAATGGTCGGCATTTTTCGGCGTGTCGATTGCGTTCTGCTTCGTACACGGCAACTGGTGGCCGACGGCGATCGTGTGGGGCCTGATGATCGCGGCGCTGCTCGTCTACACGAAAAGCCTGGGCGCGTGCATCATCGCGCACGCGGTGACGAACCTGCTGCTGGCGGCGTATGTTCTAAAGACGCACGATTGGACGTTCTGGTAGGTCGGATCGGCTCTGTCTCAATCTTCTCCCGTAGGGGCGAGGCCTGCCTCGCCCGCATTTGCGGATTTCGCATTTTCCGCCAGATTCCAAGAGGGCGACGCGGGCGTCGCCCCTACAAAACCCAGCGAACTGCGGGGTTGACACAAAGCCTGCCCGACCTACTCGAGAATTCCCTCCGCCTTGAGCGCCTGGTCCAGTTCCGGGTCGCTCGGCTCGAACAGGAACTTGCCGTTGAGATCGACGGTCGGCGTGACGCGCTTGCCGTTGTTTTGCCGGGTGATGAGGAACTCGGCGGCTTGGTTCTCGTCGATGTTGATGAACTCATGCGGGATGCCGAGCAGTTTCAGGTGCGCGATCGTGCGGTGCGTGTCCTCGCACCAGTCGGCGCCATAGACTTTGATGTCGTTCATACGCCGGAATCTTAGGCGGCAGTGCGACGGCGGCGGAACGCGCGATCGTGACCTGTCGGCGGAAAAACCCTATCATTTGCCAGCGCTGTGAAAGACCACGACGTTCAAGCGAGCCATCCCGTCCGGCGGCTGTACATGGACAACGCCGCCACCAGTTTTCCCAAGCCGCAGAGCGTGCTCGGCGCGATGACGTCGTACGCGACGCAGCTCGGCGCCAGCGCGGGCCGCGGCGCGTACGCGGAGGCGGTGGAGACGGGGCGGCTGATCTCGCAGTGCCGGGAGCGCCTCAATCGACTTTTCAACGGGGAGAATCCCGATCACTTCATCTTCACGCTGAACTGCTCGGATGCATTGAACCTGGCGATCAAGGGGTTGGTGTTTGGTAGCGCAAGCCCCGGGATTGCAATCCCGGGGCCTTTCCACGCAATCTGCACGCACGTGGATCACAACTCGATCCTTCGTCCGCTCAATGCGCTCGCGGATGCGGGGGTAATCGAGCAGACGCGCGTGCGGGTGGATCCGCAGAGCGGGTTGGTCGATCCCGATGACGTTCGTCGCGCGATTCGGCGCGGGACGAAGCTCATCGCGGTCACCCACGCGAGCAACGTGACGGGAACGCTGCAGCCGCTCGCGGACATCGGCAAGATCGCGCGCGAGCATGACATCCCGCTGCTGGTGGACGCCGCACAATCAGCGGGGCACGTCCCGATCGACCTGCGCGCGGAGCACATCGACCTGCTCGCCGCGCCCGGACACAAGGGTCTGCTCGGTCCACTGGGGACGGGGTTTCTCTACATCCGGCCGGGCATCGAGAAGAAGGTCGCGCCGCTGCGCGAGGGCGGTACCGGATCGGTCAGCGAGAACGATCGGCAGCCCGACTTCATGCCCGACCGCTTCGAGCCCGGCAGCCACAACGCCATCGGCATCGCGGGCTTGAGCGAAGGCGTGCAGTGGGTGCTCGATCGCGGCGCGGAAGAACTTTTCGAGCACGATCGCGATCTCGTTCGCACGTTCATCGACGGCGTGAGCACGATCGAGGGGCTGACTTACTTCGGCCCGCAGGGCGTGCGCAACCGGGTCGGCGTGTTCAGCGTGCGGGTCGCCGGTTTTGAGCCGCTCGAGCTGGCGCGGGCGCTGGAAGAAGACTTCGGAATTCTCACCCGGCCGGGACTGCATTGCGCGCCGCTGATTCACCAGGCGATCGGCACCGCCGAGAGCGGCGGAACGACGCGATTGAGCTTCGGGCCGTTCCTCAGCAAGCAGGATGTGAAGTACGCCACGGACGCGCTGGCGGAGATCGCGAGCCGACGGGCGGCGAAAGGTGCCATTGAAGTGCCGCAGCGGGTGTGATGTCGTCGGGTTCGCTGAGGGTGTTCACCAGGCGAACCGCGTTCAGGTTCCTTCGTCCGCATCGGCTTGGCGGTTACAATTCCCCGCCTTATGTCTCAAGTTCCCAACGAACCGACCGGCCCGCAGCCGCCCTCGAAGAATGAAGGGGAAGGGATTCCCGCCGGGCTTTGGATGCGCTGTCCGAGTTGTGAGGAGATGCTCTTTCGCAAGGTGGTCGAGGAAGGGCTGCACGTCTGCCCGAACTGTCAGCATCACTTGCGCATCGGCGCGCGGGTGCGCATCGAGCAGTTGGTCGATCCCGGCAGCTTTGAGGAGATGTTCGCCGACGTCGAACCGGCGGACCCGCTGAAGTTCACCGACAAGAAAGCCTACAAGGATCGCCTTGTCGCAGAGCAGAAGAAGACGGGCAACCGCGATGCGGTCGTCTGCGGCAAAGGGTTCATCAAGGGCCGGCCGATCATGCTGGCGGTGATGGACCCGGATTTCATGATGGGCTCGATGGGCAGCGTGGTGGGGGAAAAGATCACGCGGACGATCGAGACGGCGGCGGAGGAAAAAATGCCGCTGCTGATCGTGAGCTGCTCGGGCGGGGCGCGCATGCAGGAGTCGACGCTCTCGCTGATGCAGATGGCCAAGACGTCAGCCGCGCTGGCGCGGCTCGACGAGGCGAAGCAGCTGTTCATCAGCCTCCTCGCCGACCCGACTACCGGCGGTGTCACCGCGAGTTTCGCCATGCTCGGCGACTTCATCATCGCCGAGCCCAAAGCCCTGATCGGCTTCGCCGGCCCGCGGACGATCTGGAATACGATCAAGGTCGAGCTGCCCGAGGGCTTCCAGCGCAGCGAGTTCCTGCAGGAACACGGCTTCGTCGACTTCGTCGTCCACCGCAAAGACCTCCGCAGCGAGGTCGCCCGGCTCGTCGACTTCTGTGGGAAGT
>JAICTV010000190.1 GCA_025936175.1 Phycisphaerae bacterium | reverse complement strand
TGCGGCAGCGGCAGATCGGTGAACTCGAAGGGCACGCGCAGCTCCTTCACCTGCGTCGGCAGCGTGATGTCCAGCTCCGCCGGCTCGCTCATTCCCTGGCCCATGAAAGTGACCTGAAACTGCAGCGTCTTCTGCCCGTTCATCCCCCACCCGCCGCCGCCGTGCTGGAATGCCTTGCCGTTGCGATCGACCAGCTTCGCCACGCGTTGAAAATCATCCCAGTCCTTCAAGATCGGCGAATCGAAGCTGCAGACGAAGCTGGCGTCGTACTGGTTCGGCCCGACCTTCTGCACGCCCACGACCCGCAGCGTCTGCCCGTCGACGTTCTGATCGGCGTTCTTGAGCGTCAGCGGAGATTTGAGCGCGATCGTCTGATCCTTCCCGGCGACGATGACGCTGGCATATCCCTTGAGCCTGGCGATGCGGTCGCCGACGTTGGGCGGATATTTGAGGTGGCAGGCGACGTCCACCATCCAGTTGCCGTTTCGCCCGCCGCCGCCGCGGTCTTCCCACGGGTCGCGCGGCTTGACGAGCGAGTTGCCCTTCTCGTCCACCGCCGTTTCGATCGTCGCGACCGAGGAGATGCGGTAGACCGACAGTTTGGGCTCGGCGAAAAGCGTCAGTGAGACGTCGAGCTGGCGATCGGGTTCTTTCGCGACCGCGACGGGATCAGCATTGAACGTCGAGACGACGCTGGTGAGCGCGAGAAAACACGAGCCCACCGGGAGTGTGGGATAGTTCGGGTTCACGTCGGCGGGACGCGGGACGAGCTGGATCTGTCTGGGACTCTGGTAGTTCACCTGCGGCATGAGCGCGCCGTCCTTGCAGATGTCGCGGAGCGTTTCCCAGAGCGTTTTGCCGTCGCTGGCGACATCGACGCGCGGCGAGGTCAGCGCGGCGACGATGCCCTGCGCGGAGTTGATCGTCTCGATGGTCACGCCCGCCTGCCTGGCGACCTCCGCGACCGCCGCCTGCGGGAGGACGTTCTTCAGCTTCAGCGACACGCGCGTCGGTCCCGGATCGGTCGCCTGCGCGAGCGGCGGCGGCGCGGGGAAGTTGATCGCGCTGGCGTCCACGACCGCGGGCGCCTGCTTCGCCTGCTCTCCGCTGAGCGTCACCGTCCGCGCCTTGGGCGCGCGCAGCATCCACCAGAGTCCCCCGCCGATCGCGCCGAGGATGACCAGCAGCAGCGACAGGCCGACGATCAACTGCGTCGGGTCGGATTTCGTTTCTTGTTTTGAATCGATGACAGCCATCTATGCGTTCACTCCCGTGGCACGGGCTTTTAACGCGTGCATCGCCGCGCGCACGGGTTGAGAACCCGTGCCACGACATCAGGGCAGCGACAAATCCACCAGCTCAAAGGGGATCTCGATCTCCTGGCTCTCCTGCCCGATCTGCACCTTCGCCGCCAGGTGTCCTTTGACTCGCGCGATGCGTTTGCCCGGGTTGCTTGGCGGATAGGGCAGCGTGAACTCGCCCCAGAAGCTGAAGCCCTGACCGCCCTGCATTTGCTGATGCGCGTCCACCTTCTCCGTCGGCGTCATGTTGTTGCCGTTGTCGTCCGCCGCCTCATCGATCGTGGCGCGATACGAAAGCTGTTCGGCCTTGAGTTTGGGCTCGAGCCAGGTCCCGAGGTTGACGTGGATCTCGTGCTTCGCCTCGCTCGGCTTAGACATGTCCACGGTGTTGATCCGCCGGACGCCGTTCACGCAGACCATGAACGGGCCTTTGATGGAGGCGGACGATTTCATCATGCCCGTGCCGCCGTAGTTGCCGGGGGCGAGGCCGATGTAGTCCTCGTTCCCCCCGCGGTACAGGTTCACGCCGCTCCGCGCGCATACCTCGCGCACGGCGGCCCAGAAGGGCTGGTTGGTGATCGAAACGGTGACGTTCCTCGGCGAATTCCGTCCCTGCTGGAACCACCCGTCGTAGCCGGGCTTGATCTTGTAGCCGGCGAGTTTTCCGATCTCCGCCAGGGCCTTGAGGGCCGGCATATTCTCACATTTGAAGGTGATGGGCGTGGCGGAGAGCGCCTTCGTCGCGTCAGTGGAAGAAAGGACGGGATCTCCCACCGCAAAGGCATCGAGCGAGACGATCGCGGGACGGGTTGTCGAAGTGGGTTTATTTGCCTGAGGCTGCGCGAAGACGGGAAACGAAACGACCGCAACCGTCAGCGCCGCCCAAACGCTTGCCCCGCGTCTTCCCATGCGGTGGCATTAGAGCTATCGAGGTTCCCCATTGCAACGAATCGTGACAGGCATGTCATCCCGAGCGGTACTCCGCGAGGGACCTCGGACGCAACTGCGCGTCCTGGATCCCCCGGAGTACCTCGGGATGACATTTGTGCGATCGAGTGCGGATGAGATGACTAGAACGGCGGCTCTTCGCCGCGCTTCCACCAGTCGGCGTCGTTCTTCTTTTCTTTCTTCTTGTTCTTCGGCTTCTCCTCGTCGCTCGATCCGTCGAGCATCGACCCGCCGTCGGCGCCGAAGTCTTCCTCGTCGCCCTCTTCGTCGTCCCCGCGGACCATGCCGGCCAGCGCGGTCGCGAAGATCGGGCTGATCGCCTTGAGCGCCTCCGCGTCGTCGTCCGTGAACGGCGTCTTGCCGTCGCGGAACATGATGATCGCGCCGAGCACTTCGCCCAGGTACGTGCTGGTCACGCCCATCACGCTCTGGCCTTCGAGGAAGCCGCGCTCCTTGGCGCTGAGCTTCTCGCGCGCCTCGTCCGCCGAGTAATAGACGAAGCTGTCGGCGTTCACCTTGCGGAGGATGCCCTCCTTCATCGCCTCGGTGAGCGGCGGCTCGCCGGCGGTCGTGTACTTCATGTACGCGCCGAGCTGGTATTCGCCCTCTTCGCCGGCGAGGTAGATCGCGACATTCGAGTAGCCGAGCTGGCGGAGCAGCCAGTCCATGGCGTGGCAGAGCATCTGCTCGAGGTCCTTGGCTTCGCCCATCAGCTTGCGGAAGCCTTCCTGCGTGCGGACGACGTCGAGCTGCTTGGACAACTCGCCGTACGCGCTGATCAAATCGTTGCAGAGCAGATCAACCTTCTTGCTCACGAGCCGACGCGCATCGTTAAGGCGCTTGACCGCCTCGCGCAGTCGATCGAGCCGGCGTTGCTGCCGGGCGAGCGCCGACTGTTTCTCCAGCGCCTTGTTGACGCGCGACACGAGCGCTTCAGCATCGAACGGCTTGGGGAGGAAATCGACCGCGCCTTCGCGGATCGCGCTGATGGCGCGATCGACGCTCGGCTCGCCCGTGATCACGATCGCGCTCGCCTGCGGGTTGTGCTTGCGCAGCGCGGAGACGAGCTGCGTGCCGTTGCCGTCGGGAAGGTGTACGTCCGCGACGAGCAGCTCGACGTGCGTCGTCTCCATGATCTTCCTGGCCTCGGCGACGTCCTTGGCCGAGAGCACGTGGCAATCGATCTTGCCCTTGACCACGTCGCCGACGAGCTCGATGAGGTTCGGCTCGTCATCGACGACGAGGATCTGCGGCGGCTTCTTCTGAACCGGAGCCTTCTTATTGCCAACAACCGGCGCCATTTTCTCTCCCTTGCAACTGTTCTCCGCCAACAGAGCGAGTTCGCCCGCGGCTTGATCCAACTTTCCGCGGGTGGAATTCCCCGGCGGCGGTTGCGACTCGGGCGACGAGGCCAGCAGCGCCTCGTCGATCGCGCCGTCACCCAACTTCTCGATTCGGCGCGGCTCCTTCCGCTCTTGAAAATCCTTCTTCATGGCGCGGCCCTCCGTGCGGCACGCTTCGCCTGGTTCGCGCTCGGCTGCGACGCCGGCAGGAGAACCAGACTTCGCGTCCCCTGCCCGGGCCGGCTTTCGAGTCGGATCGATCCGCCCGAGGCCTCAACCCAGCGCAGCGCCTTTGCCAATCCCATTCCGCGGCGGCGTCCTGCCGGCCGCATGCTGAAGAACGGATCGAACGCGCGCCGCAGCGTCTGCTCGTCCATCCCGCAGCCGTTGTCCGTGATCGTCACCGCCACCTTCCGGGAGAACGGATCGAACGCCGCGTTCACCACGATGTGGCCCTTGACCGGATCGGTCGCGTGGAACGCGTTGTCGAACAGCTCGATCAACGCGCCCATCGCCTGATCCGTATCGACGACCACCTTGGGCACGTCGCCGATCGTCACTTCAACCGTCCTATCGACTACATCGGCCTGCAGCTTGGCCTCGTGAAGCGCACGATCGATCAAATCGGCAAGGTCCGTTTCCACCGGCTTGGGCGGAACCGGTTTCGCGAAGTCCATCAGCTCCGTGATGATGTCGGTGAGACGGTGGCTCTGTTCATGGATGAGATGAGCGGCGGCCTTGTGCTTCGGGTCCGACAATTGCTGGGCTAACAACTGTGATCGGCCGGAGATTACGGCGAGCGGGTTGTTCATCTCGTGCGCCGCGCCGGCGGCCATCTCGCCGACGGTGATCATCGTGCGGCTGCGCAAAATCTCAGCCTGCGCGCTCTGGAGCTTGCGATTCACTTCGGCGAGCTGCTCGGCGAGCGTGCGGGCTTCCTCACGAATTTGAGCCGTGCGAAGCGCGAGGCTCCAGCCCGAGGCGATCGCGGTGATCTCCTGAACCTGCGGACCGAGGCGCTGCGATTCGCCGAGCTGCCCGCCCCACACCACGCCGCCCACGCACATGCCGTCGGCCTCCAGGCAGATCCAGTAACGCTGATCGTGGCCGAGCCGCGGCGAGATCATCGAGAGCAGCCATTCGAGCTCCGCGCCGGCGTTGAGGACGGGTCCGTCGCCGATCAAGTTGATCGCGGGGCGCTGCGGGCAATCGACCAGCGTGTTCTCGAACACGTCGCCGTTGGCGTCGAGGAGGATCACTTCCGCGAAGTTCTGGCCCGGGATGAGGGAGAAGATCGCGGCGCTGCTGACATCCAGCACGCCGACGGCGGTCTGCCCGATCGCGCGGAGCACGGTCTGCGGCGGCGCGTCGGGGCGAATCTCGCCTTGGAATCCCGAAAGCGCTTCGAAGAATTTCGTTCGGATCGCGAGCCGGCGGTTTTTCACGTCCAGCTCGACCTGCACGCGGTCGAGCTCTCTGTTCGCCTGCGACAAGGCTTTCTGATAGAGCTCCGCCGCCTTGATCTTGCCGACGCCCAGCGCGTCCGCGTACGGCTCGATCTGATCGATGAGCTGCTGAAGGACGGCGTCGATCTGCTCCTGCGTGATGCCGATCGCGTCGATCAGCGTTTGTTTCGCGATCGGGAAGGTGTAGTTGCCGCTGTAGCCGATGTGCTGCTCGCGCACGAGCGTGTCGGCGAGGGTGATCAGGTTGACCAGGCGCGGCTTGGCGACCGTGGTCGGAAGCGCCGACGGCGTCTGACCGTGCAGCCAGATGCAATCGCGCAGCGGCGCGGGAAGTTCCCACTGCTCGGCCAGGCGCTTGCCCGCGACCATGTGATCGACGCCGATGACCGCGCGCTCGACGTCGGCGATGTTCCCGCGAAGCATCTCCGCCGCCTCGACCGCCCGGCCGAAGCTCTTGGGGAGCACCGTCTCGAGAACCAGCTTGCCGACGTCGTGAAGCAGTCCGCAGGCGAACGCCTCGAAGACTTCGAGCCCGCAGTCTTTTCCCCACGTGCCAAGCATCTGCTCGACCATCAACTGAGCACAGCATCCCACGGCGATTGCGTGCCGCCAGAATTCCTCGCGATCGAATGAGTCTTCAGTGGAAGTCTGCTGCGCCGCGGAAGCGAACGCGTGATACGCGCCGCACGCGACCGTCGCGTATCGCAGCGCGTCCCCGCCTCGCTTCTGCTGAAATTGCTGAAGTGACTCGAATTGCTCTCGGCCGACCGTTCGCGCCACGTTCAGCGCACCGGCCGCGATGTCGCTTGCGTCAGGAAATGCGGGTACCGCTTCGAGCTGCTGAAGAATCAGCTCGACCCGCTTCTGGAGCATCTGGTCAGGGGATTGATCCATACCTCATCGAGTCATTTGTGCCATCGGGCCATTGAGTCATTGAGAAGATCGTCAATGACCCAATGACCCGATGATTCAATCGCTCAATTTGATCTGCTTAGACGCCGAGCAATTCGCCGATCCGCTCGATCAGCTTCTCGATGTTGAACGGCTTCTTGCAGAACTCGTCCGCTCCCGCCTTGAGAAGCTCATTGATCTCGTCCTGATTCACCACGCCCGAGACGATCACGATCTTCGTGTGCTCGAAGGCAGGGTTCTTGCGAATCGTCTGGCAGACGACGTTGCCGTTCACGTCCGGGAGCATGTAGTCCAGGATGATCAGGTCGGGCATGAACTCCTGCGTGATCATGCCGGCGTCGTAGCCGGTGGCGGCGGTCTTCACCTCGAAGCGTCCGTCGCGTTCGAGGACGTCGACGAACAACTCCACGATCTCGGGATCGTCATCCACCACCAGGACCTTGGTCTTGCCCGAGTCCAAGGCATCCGGCGGGATGTTGTTGTCCTTCATGAACTGCAGCAACGCCTCGCGCGGGATGCGGCGGAAGCGGCTGCCCGGGACGCGGAACCCTTTGAGCCGGCCGCTGTCGAAGCAGCGGATGATGGTCTGTTGGGAGACCTTGCAGATCTCCGCGGCCTCACCGGTGGTGAAAACGGTCTTCATGGTCGGCTCTCCTCAATTCCCTTTCGTGATTCTGACTTTCGCTTACCCAATTTCACGGCAGCAACCGTAGTCGCCGCCGATTCGTTAAAGCTGGATACTCCCAAACAACACGCCGGTGTTAGCGGGCTTATCCATTTTCTCTATTTGAACATCGGACTAGACATTTGGCAACTTGAGCGGGTTAGGCAGGAGGAAAATAAAAACCCCCGCAACCATCGGGGCTGCGGGGGTCGGATTCTTCTCGGTTTTATCGGACGACTACCGATAGAACTCGATGATCAGGTTCATATTGACCTCGAAGGGAACGTCCTCCGGCGTCGGGAGCGCGTTGATCTTCGCCGTCAGTTGAGCCGGGTTCCACTCCAGCCAGTTCGGGACGTTGTGCCCGGCGTTCTGCTCCATATTGTCACGGAGCACCTTGTGGATGCCTTCCTTGAACGTAATCGTATCGCCCGGCTTGACTTGGAAGCTGGCGATGTCGGTCTTGCGGCCGTTCACGATGACGTGGCCGTGCGCGACGATCTGCCGCGTCGCCCAAATGGTCCGCCCCACGCCCAGCCGGCGGAGGACGTTGTCCAGACGCGTCTCCAGCAGCGTGATCATCGAGTTGGCGGTGTTGCCCTTGGATTTCTTGGCGATGTCCATGAAGCGGCGGAACTGCTTCTCGAGCATGCCGTAGTGGGCGCGAAGCTTCTGCTTCTCGATCAGGCGGACGCCGTACTCGGTATTCCGCCGGCCGCGGTATCCGTGCATGCCGGGGATTTGCAGCTCTTTGCCGGTGTGCTTGGGGATGTCCGCGATGGGGACGCCGACGCGACGGGACAGCTTGACTTTCGGTCCGGTGTAACGGGCCACGGGGGCACTGCCTTTTCTCAGAACAAACGCGGCGACGGATTCAAAGCGGGCCCGTCGGCTTACGCGTGATTCGCATCGGCCGGCATGGTCCTGAGCATGCCGCGATGGCCCTTCGCTTCTCCGCCAGCCGCACTTTGCGGGCCTAGTCAGATCGAGGGGTCGCGAAGTATAGCCAGAGTTTGGAGTCGAACAAGAGCTTCAATAAACTGCACTGTAGCGAACGGAAGGAATGTCACATATGACTCGTCGGCTGCTGCTCGCGTCTCTGGTCTTCGCCCTGGCCGGTTGTGCATCGGCCAACTACGCGTTCTGGAACAAGTTCGGCTACGAGAAGCGCGACATCCTCGTCAGCCGCGTCGAATCCGCCAAGACCGATCAGGAAAAGGCCAAGGAGCAGTTCAAGACGACGTTGCAGCGCTTTCAGGAGCTGACGGGTTATCAGGGCGGCGATCTGGAGGCCAAGTACAAGAAGCTCTCGAGCGAGTACGACGCCTGCAAATCGCGCGCGGACGATGTCAGCAGCCGGATCAAGAGCGTCGACGCCGTCGCCAGCGACATGTTCAAGGAATGGAAGCAGGAGCTGTCAGAATACAAGGACCCGAAGCTCAAAGCCGCCAGTGAGCAAAAACTCAGCGACGCGCAGACCCGCTACGCCACGCTCATCGATTTGATGCGCAAGAGCGAAGCAAAAATGCAGCCGGTGCTGCAGGCGTTCCACGACCAGGTGCTGTTCCTCAAGCACAACCTCAACGCGCAGGCGGTCGCATCTCTGCAAACGACGGCGGCGGGGATCGAGACGGACGTGCAGGCGCTGATCAAGGACATGGAAGCGTCGATTAACGAAGCAAACTCCTTCATCGCGCAGATGAAGACTTGAAGCTTGCGGAGGACAGTTTTTTAGTCAGGAGTGGAGTGGGATGAGTGGAAAACTCGCGGCGGGGATTTTGTTTTCGTGCGTCGCGGTGATGCTGACATCGCACGCAAGCGCGGGCATTTCATTTTCGTTTATCAACGTCGCAGACAGCACCGGCGGGCTAAGCGGTTTCGGCAACGGCAACAGCGCGATCAATGCCGGCGGCACTGTTGCGTTCTACGCCAATCGCGACGCGGGCGGCGCGGCAATTTTTGTCCGTTCCACCGGCGTCGTGACGACGAGCGTCGCCGACGCCTCTACCGGCTTCAGCAACTTCGGCACCTCCCCGGTGGTTAACGTGGGCGGCGACGTCGCCTTTCTGGGCGACACGACTTCCGGCGCGTCGGGGATTTACAAGACCGCCGGCGGCGCGATCGTCACCATCGGCGACACGACGACCGAAGACGGCCGCTTCAGCGCCTTCACCAACAGCCCGTCCATCAACAGCGCCGGCGTCGTCGCATTTGGCGCACGATGGACAAGCACGACGCTGGCGAGCGGGTTGTTCAACGGCATCTATCGCGGATCGGGCGGCGCCTTGACGGCCGTCGCCGATGCGAGCAACGGCTTCAACAATGTCAGCAGCGTGCCGACGCTGACCGATGACGGACTCTGTGTTTTCGGCGGCCGCACGACCACCAATCTCCGCGGCATCTTCGCCGCCGGCGCATCGGGCTTCATCACCATGGCAGACACTTCCGGCCCGTTCTCGGCATTCGGTTCGGTCCCGGCCGTGAACCAGAATGGTCAGGCGGCCTTCGAGGCGACGCTGGACAGCGGCGCCACCGGCATTTTCGTCGGCGACGGAACATCAACGCGAACAATCGCCGACACCGACGGACCGTTCGCGTCGTTCGTCGATACGGCGGGGCCCTCGATCAACTCCGCGGGACTCGTCACCTTCATTGCCAGCCTCGATTCCGGAGAAACCGGTCTGTTCGACGGGCCCGATCCCGTGGCCGACCGGATCATCGCCACCAGCGACACGCTGTTCGGTTCCACCGTCGTCGCGCTCAGCGCCGGACGCAGCGCGCTGAACGACTCGGGCGATTTCACCTTCCGCTACACGCTGGCGAACGGCGTGAGCGGGATCGCTCTCACGCACGTGCCGGAGCCTGCCGCTCTCGCCCCACTGTCATGGGCGAGCTGCGCGTTCGGTGGCCGGCGGCGAAGGCGAAGAGACGTCGGATGACGCCGCCGCCGGCGAAGCGCTCGCCGCAGCCTCCAAAGGCAGCAATCGATCGATGCGATCGAAGGTGTAGCCGCGCTTCTGCAGTTCATCGAGCAGGTCGCCGAGCAGAAGATACGTCTTGTCCTTGCGCTCCGATCCGACGTGCAGGAGCAACAGAAATCCGTTCAACCCGTGCGGGTCCTTTTGCTCGCAGGCGAGGATGTCGTCGATGATCTTCTGCGAGGGGACGAATGACTTGTGGCCCTCGGGCGCCCAGTCGCGGTTGGATCCGGAACCCGGGGTGAAGTTGAAGAGCAGCACCCCCATCGCACGCGCCCAGCGGACTTGATCCTCGTTGTACCATTCGTACGGGGGAATGAAATAAACAACCCTGCCGGCCGGAGCCGCAAGGCCGGGCGCCTCGCCGTACTTGCGGATGTCGGCGATGTTCTTCCGCAAATCCGCGCCGAAGAACTCCTCCGTCACCAGCGTCTTTTTTCGATCCTCCCACGGGCAATAGAGCGGATGCGAGTCCGAGTGCGGGCCGAGGTAATGGCCTTCGGCGACGATTCGCTTCAGGTGATCCTGATGCGCCGGCTTGCGCAGGTAATCGCCGGTGAAGAAGAACGACGCCTTGATGCCGTGCGACTTGAGCGTGTCGAGCACGTGGCCCGTGCCCTCGCCGAAGTCGCCGCCGGTGAAGATCAGCGCCATCTGTTTCTTCGAGGTATCGCCGCGGATGACGCCGCCTTGTGCGAAAGTCCAGGGCTTGTTCGAGAGATCGGGGAGGGTGGGCATGGCAGTGGGTGCGGAGGTCGCGCCGGCGCACAGCGCGGCGAGAAGCATCCCGAGCGCGGCTCGAGAATTAATCACGGCGCCGCCGCCGCGGGTGGCGCGGTGCCGCTCGCGGGCGACGCCGCGGCGCCGCCCGCGGCGGGCTGCGACGTCGCCGGCTGAGACGCGGCGACACGTTTGGGCGCAACCATCGCCGACGCCGCCAGCCTGCGAATCACCGGGTCCGGGTCATTCTCCGCCAGCGGCTTGAGCAGGCTGCGATCGGCGCCGGCGAAATCGAGGACGACGGTGCCCAGCGCCCGCATGAGCCAGGACGGGTCCTTCAGCATCGCGGCGGCGCGGTTCTTGTCGGCGGTCAGTGCGGTGAAGAGATACGTCG
>JAICTV010000364.1 GCA_025936175.1 Phycisphaerae bacterium | reverse complement strand
CTCGGCATCCGCACCAACAGGGGCTACGGCAACGCCAACCACGCCTGGACCGGCCAGTTCGTCCCCTCCGGCTCCGGCATCCGCTTCAACGCCTCCAAGAACCGCGATGCCAGCTACGGCTACAACCGCTACCTCACCGCCGCCGGAGGTTTCGCGCGCGACACCGCCGCCACGCGCATCACCGCCGCCAGAGGGATCACGAGAATCCCCGTTTTCTTCGACTGCACCGCCGTCGATGCTCGGCCGGTAAACGGCAGCGAGATCAAGCCCGTCGAAATTCCGCCCAACTTGCGCGGCGACGGCTTCGCCCTGGGCGCGCCGGAGCACTGGCGATTCCTGATCGCGCGACACGGCCGCGGTGTCAACGTCTTCTTTGCCGACGGCAGCGCACGGTGGAATCCGCTGGAACAAATGTACATGCTGGCCTGGAGGTCCGATTGGGTGAGCTATCCGCTGACACTCCCGCTGTATTGATTCTGAAAACTGTGCCGTGAGGCCGCCCGGGCGCGCGCCGGCGTGCGGCGCGCTCGAGCGGGGCGAGAAACGATGGACCTGTTGCATTGGTTCAAGTTCGTGGGCGGTCGCGTTGGCGACTTTTCCCGTCCGACCTCCGGCAGCCGCGCGGATTTGATTTGGACGGCCGTCACGCTCGCCCTCAGCGCGCTGATCGCCACCGGCTACTGCGTCACCGCCGTCAACTGGTACTTCCAGTCCAAGATGAGCCGCCGCGACGAATCACGCGCGGCGCTTCGCCGGCTGATCAACATCTGCCTCACCTGCGGCATCTGCGGCTTCGTCTTCTACGAGACCGATATGCCGTGGATCGTCTGGCGCTTCTACGACATCGCCCTGGCCGTCTTCGCGGTGCGCACCTGGGCGTGCATCGTCCGCATGCGCGGTTGGAGCCTGGTCGACGAGCGGCTTGCGCAGGTGGAGGAATTGGAAAAGTCCGCGACGAAGTACCGCGAGATCGCCGAGCTCCTCCCTCACATCGTTTGGACGGCGACCGCGGACGGAATGGTCGATTTCTCCAATCAGCGCTGGCGCGATTACGTCGGGGACTCCTCGGCGCAAACGAGGATCACCTGGATCGACGCGGTTCACCCCGACGACCGCGCGAAGGTTCTGGCCCAGTGGCGCGACGCCGTCGCCGCGCGCCAGCCGGTCACGATCGAGGCCCGCCTCGGCGGCGCCGACGAGGGGCATCGCACGTTCGTCATCAAGGCGGCGACCATCGCGCACGGAGACGCCGTCAAATGGCTCGGCGCCTGCGCCGACATCGAAGAGCAGAAGCTCCTTGCGGCGGAAAAGGAGAAACAGGCGAAGCAGAAGAGTTTTTTCCTCAATGCGCTCAGCCACGATCTCCGCGCGCCGCTGCACAACGTGCTGCTCAACGCGCACCTTCTCAAGCTGCAGGCGACCCAGAAGGATGGATCCGCAACGGCGAGCGGCGTGGACCTCGAAAGCGTCCACATGATCATGGAGAACGCCATCGCCGCCGGGGATCTGGTCAGCCGGCTGCTCGACTTCGCCAAGGTCGGCGCGCAGGACCACACCACGAGCGAAAACGTGCAGCTCGACGGTCTGCTCCAGCAGATCGCCCGCCGCTTCCAGCCCATCGCCGAGCAGAAGGGGCTCTCGCTGAAGCTTGATGCCGATCACCGCGTCGCCCTGCTGACGGACCGCCAGAAGCTCGAGCGCGTCGTCAGCAATCTCGTCGACAACGCCATCAAATACACGCCGCGCGGGGTTATCACGATCGGCTTAATCGTCCAGAGCGATGCGGTCTGCATTCACGTCACGGACACGGGGATCGGAATCCCGCAGGCGAACGTGCCGTACCTCTTCGACGAGTTCTACCAGGTGAACAACCATGAGCGAGACCGAAGCAAGGGATTCGGGATGGGACTCGCGATCTGCAAATCGCTCGCACGACACATCGGCGCGGAAGTCCGACTCGTCTCCACCGGCGGCGACGGAAGCTGCTTCGAACTCCGCATCGAAAAACGTGCCGACGGCGATGGGCTGCAAGCCGCAGGCGGAGAAGCCGTCCGTGATGATCGTGGAGGACGACAAGGCGGCGCGCCGGGCGATCAGCGCGATCCTGCGCCGACAGGGCTATGCGGTGTCTGAGTCCGCAACGCTTGCCGATGCCGCTCGCGACCTCGCGGATCAACCTGATTGGATTCTGCTCGACCTGATGCTCCCCGACGGCAGCGGGATCGAGCTGATCAAAAAGATCCGCGCCGAGCGGCTGACTTCCCGCGTGTGCATCATCACCGGCTGCGGTCCGGAAATGATCCAACAAGCCCGCGCCGCGGGGGCCGAACATGCGCTGACCAAACCACTGGACGTCGATCGACTCGCAAACGTCTTATCCGGTTAAGGAAGAAACGCAAAAACGCCTGATGACCCGCGGCGGTACATCCGACGGTGCGGTGCGTCATTGCCATCATTGTCTGCATCGCGGCCGGCGTGTCCGTCCGCGCTGCGGAGGTCGCGCCAAAGGAGGACGAGCGCGCGCTGCTGCACAACCCGGACATGGGTTGGGTGCTGTACGAGAACTATCCGGTGGACCAGAGCCCCGGCGGAAGTTCCTCGCTCGTCTCGCTGCCGAAGGAGGATTTCGCGGGCGTCGACGACGTCGCGGTGATGTTCGCGTGGTCGGACGTCGAGCCGCGCGAGAATCATTACGACTTCTCGAAGGTCGATTACGCCTGCGACT
>JAICTV010000080.1 GCA_025936175.1 Phycisphaerae bacterium | reverse complement strand
TTCAAGGACGCCAACTGGTGCCTGCTCGTGGGCGCCAAGCCGCGCGGGCCCGGCATGGAGCGCGCGGATCTGCTCAAGGACAACGGCAAGATCTTCATCGAGCAGGGGCAAACAATCGATCGCGTCGCCGCGCACGATGCGCGCGTTGCCGTCGTCGGAAACCCCGCCAACACCAACTGCATGATCGCCGCCAGCGTCGCCAAGCGGCTCACGCCCGACCGCTTCACCGCGATGGTCCGCCTCGATCAGAACCGCGCCACCACGCAGCTCGCCAAGAAGGCCGGCGTGCAGGTCAAGGACGTCTCCGACGTCTTCATCTTCGGCAACCACAGCCCGACGATGTTCAGCGCGTTCCATCTGGCCAAGATCAACGGCAAACCCGTTCCGGAAAAGATCGGCCACCTCGAGTGGCTGCAGAAGGACCTGCAGGAAATCGTCGGCAAGCGCGGCGCCGCCGTCATCAACGCCCGCGGCGCATCGTCGGCAGCAAGTGCGGCCAACGCGCTGGTCGATCACGTCCGCGATCTCGTCACGCCGGGAAAAATCCACAGCGTCGCCGTCAAGAGCAACGGGGAGTACGGCTTCGACCCGCAAGTGTGGGCCGGCATGCCCGTCAAGACCACCGCGCCCGGCGTCTACGAGGTCATCAAGGGCCTGCCCATGGACGATTTCGCCAAGTGCAAAATCGCCGCCACCAACAAGGAGCTGGTCGAAGAGCGCGAGGCGGTGAAGGGGATGCTGAAGTAGCTTGATATAATGACGAACCATGCCAGCCCTGACGGCTTCAACCACGCGCTTCTCGTACGCCGAGTACGAACGAATGGCGGATGCCGGTGTCTTCGGGTATCGCCGCGTTGAGTTGATCAACGGGAGGGTCTACCGCATGGCGCCGCAGCGCGATCCCCACATGATCGCGATAACAAAGGTGGGCCGCGCGTTGGAGCGGGCGGCGCTTCCAAGCGATTGGATCATCAGTCAAGGAACGATGCGTCTCGACGCGTTCAGCGCGCCCGATCCGGACTTTCAGTGGTGCCCGGTGCCGCTGGCGACGCCTGAGCATCTGCGTCCGCTGCCGATCCTGCTTGTCGAGGTCAGTCATACCACATACAAGCACGACCGCGGCGTCAAGCTTCGCAAATACGCCGAGCATCGAATCGCTGATTACTGGATCGTAAACCTCCGCGCGGATCGTATCGAGGTCTACCGCGATCCGTTCAGCGCGACCGGCAAGCCCGCCGACTACCGCTACCGATCCGAGCAATACTTCACGCGCGGGCAGTCAATAACGCCGCTCCTGAGAGCGACCGTCAGCATTGCGGTTGACGACCTCTTGCCGTAACCGCTTGCTTCCGTTCCGAGATTTCGGCTCCTGCCGCCGATAATGAATCTATGAAACTCGACGCCCGCGACATCCACGCCGTCGCCGCCGACATTCACCTCCACAAGCGGCGCGAGGACTTCGAGCACTTCTTCACGCTGCTCGCCAAGGCGGAGCTGTTCGTCCCCGTGAAGCCGCGACCCGGCGCCGAGATGCCGACGAAAATGCCCGACGGGCGGATGTGGGCGAACGACCAGATGTTCCTCCTCCCGCAGGCCACCTTCGGCGACGGCGCGAAGTACTCGCTCTTCTACCTGCGGGAGGACGACCCGCGCATCGATCAGCCGGCGATGGCGGTCAGCGCGCACGACGCCTTCCGCGTCACGCTGCTGCGCAACGTGGACGGGTTGATCATCCAGTGCCAGGGCGAGGACAAGCTCGTGATCCCCAAGCCGATGATCGAGCAGATCCTCGACAAGTTCCTCTCCGAATGACTTCGGCACAGCCGCGCGCGGGGATGTCGCCCGACTGCCCGTAGGGGCGACACTTGTGTCGCCCTCCTCGGGGGCGGCAGAGGGTCAGACAAGTGTCGCCCCTGCAACAGCGCGCAAGTCACTTTGTGAAATAGACTTGCTATTCCGTTCGCTTCGACATTTCGCTTGACAACCCCCAGATTTGTTAAGGTACAGTATGGTTCATCGGCGGGGAGAATCCTTCCCCGCCGAACACCATCAAAGGGGGTTTGCATGTCCATCGAGTTTCGCATCGACGATCCGGCTCGTTGCTCGCTCCCGTCGCTCATCGCCAGGCCGCGGGTGACCGCGGACGACCAGGCGCGCTCGCGGCGCAAAACATCGCCGCGTCGGCTCGCCGCCAATCGGCGAAACGCGCAGCGCTCCACCGGACCGCGCTCGCAGCGCGGGAAGAAGCGTTCGAGCCTCAACGCGCTCAAGCACGGTTTGTCGGCGCGCACCGCGCTGCTCGAGACCGAGGACCGCTGCGCCTACGAGATGCACCTCGTCGAGCTCGAAGAAGAGCTCCAGCCGCGCACCGCGCTGCAGCGCATGCTCTTCGACGAGATCGTCTCCCTCTCCTGGCGGCTGCTGCGCCTGCCGGCGGCGCAGAATCGGATGTACACGCTCGAGCTCGACAAGTGCGCCGATCCGGACGCGCCGCAAGGCGAGACCCTCTCGCCGTCGGAAGTTCTCGCCCGCCGTTTCAGCGACGATCGGAACAACGGTTTCGCCCTGCTCGGCCGCTACGAGCGCGGGACGCAGAACACGCTGCTGCGCCTGCTCGCGCGCTTCGACGCGATGAAGAAGGGCCGCCCCACTGCGCCCTGCGGCCCGGACGATCGCGACGCGCGCGTCCCGCGCGAAGGTGACCGCTCCGCCGCGCCATCCGCCGGCGAGCGCGCCGCCCAAATCGCCACCTTCGCCCGCCGCCGCGCGGAACTCGATCACCACATCCCGCCAAAGAGCGAATACGAGGCCGGCGTCGATCGGGCGCTGTGGGCGACGGAGCAGCAGCGCCGCGACGCCGCGGCGGCGGCCGCCGCCGTCGCCGAGAAACGAACCCGATCGAACCCAACGCAAAACCGCACTGCCGCGGCGGATTCGGCGAAATGTCCCAGAAAGTTCGATGATCGCGTGACAAAACGAACCCACCGCGGCACGCGTCTGCAACCCGTGCTTGAACCCGACGCACGGGTTGAAAACCCGTGCCACGGGGAAGGAGGTCAAATGTGACTTTCACCCCCGCTACCGGTATCTATATGGCCCAGCCATGGCATCCATTCGCAGGCCGCTGCCGCCGCTGTTGTTGTGTCTCGTCGCCGCGTCCATTGTCCTCATCGGCGGCGGATGCGCGCAGGGCCCGAGCGTCGTCGCGCCGGCGGCGCGCAAGCCGATCGACCGCTCGCTGGTCGATTATCCCGGGGGCATGGTGCTCAAGGAGGTCGTCCGCAACCTCACCGCCCCCTGCGATTTCGAGGAGGACGCCGACGGCAACTGGATCATCGCCGAGAGCGGCATGGGCGGGTACGACCCGCGCCTCTACATGGTCAAGAAGGACGGCTCGATCTCCACGATCTATCCCTCCTCCAGCAAGTACAAGATTCCCGACGTCGCGCCCTTCAGCCTCGTCGACACGCGCTTCCACATCTACGGCCCCGTGGGCGGGATCTGCGTCGAGAACGGGAAGATCTACGTCACCCACCGCGACGCCGGCGGCAACGGCGCCGTCACCGCCTTCGGCTACGACGGTTCCCACACGACCATCGCCGCCGCGCTTCCCGCGCAGGGCGACAACGGCATGTCCGACATCGTCATGGGCCCCGACGGCCGCCTGCACTTCGGCGTCGGCAGCCCGACCAACAGCGGCGTGGTCGGACTGGACAACTGGCACTGGGTCAAGTCTCACCCCGACGTCTGCGACAAGTCTTTCTTCGACCTCAAGCTCAACGGCTACCACTTCAAGAGCAAGAACCCCGACGCCGGCCTGTTCGGCGCGCCGGAGATCGCCGTCACCGCGCCGTTCCAGCCCTTCAACGTCTCGACGCAGACGCGCATCCGCAAGAGCAACATGCCCACCGGCGCGATCTATTCCGCCGACCCCAACGGCGGCTCGCTCGTCGTCGACGCGCACGGCATCCGCTGCCCGCGCGGGCTGGCTTACAGCGAATTCGGGAACCTCTTTATGACCAACCAGGGGATGGAACTTCGCGGCACCCGACCGATCGCGGACGATCCCGACGCGATGGTCAAGGTCACCAAGGGGACGTGGTACGGGTTCCCGGACTACTCCACTGATCTCAATCCCATCACCGACGACCGCTACCAACCCCAGGGCAAGGCCAAGCAACTGCTCATCGCCTCCGGCTATCCGGAGGTGTCGAACCTGATCGATCACAACGCGAGCAACAACAACCAGGGCGTGGTCGCGCCGCTGCACAACCTGCTGCAGGCGACCTTCCATCCGCTCGCCGGCGCGGCGCGCTTCGACTTCGTTCCCGATCACGGTCCCCTGGCCGAGTTCCGGGGCAGCGCGATCGTCCCGCTTTCCGGCGACAAGTCGCCCTTCGCCACCAGCGGCCAGAAGCTCGTCGAGCCGCAGGGGTTCAGGATCGTTCGCGTCGATCCGACGACGCATGAAGTGACCGACTTCATTCGCAACACCCGCGGCAAGCCCTCCAGCCTTCTCCCCGAAGGGCAGGGCCTGCTCGAGCGGCCGGTCTGCGTCAAGTTCGGCCGCGACGGCAGCCTGTACATCGTGGACCTCGGCCGGCTCGACACCAGGAGCGACCGCTTCAAGGTGCACGCGCACACGGGAAGGATCTTCAAGCTCCAGGCGCCGACGGGAGGGACCGCAACCACGAAGCCGACGACCGCTAAATGAACGCCCGCGCCGCCAGTCGACGCGGGTAAATGATTTGAGCGAGTGCAGACCCGAGGGGGGGATGCGAATCGTAGCGAACCAGTTTGGATGCGAAGGACGAATCGATCACGCGCGGCCGGTCCGCGCGCCAGGGGAGCGGCTTTGCTTCCGTGACATCGTCATGTCGCCCCGGTTCGATTTCCGCGGGAGTTTCTACCGTGGCTTGGGCATCTTGCCCGACCGATTGCGGCAGGAGCCGCTCCGCGGAAATGCTCGGGCGAGACGCCCAGGCCACGCCCGACCGCGCGTGCCCACCACCGGAAGCGCCACCCCCGATGGTGATCGTTTGATTGCCATGCACGACGACCACGCGGTCCCCGCCGAGCGCGCGACCGCGCGTGATCGGCTCGCGCTCGTCGAGCAGAGATCGCAGCGCGACCACGTGCTCGTGATACCCGAGCCCCGCGATCTGCCGCACGCGCGGCGCAGTCGTCATGCCGCCGCCGGCGCCGTTGAACGCTTGCAGTTCCCCTTCCACGCGGTGCAGCGGATCGTTCAGGATGATCGTCTCGTGCGGCGTGCGCGCCAGCCGATGCGTCGCGCGAAACGCCGGCGTGAAGATCAGGTCCGCGCTCAGCGTCCGCCCTGCCCTGTCGCTCGCGCGGACACTGACGTGAACCGTCCCGTCCGGCCGCGACTCGACATGACTCGCGCCGAACCGCAGCCGCAGCGTGTCGCTCGCCGCCACGACCTCCGGTCCCGGCACGCTGTTCACGAGCCGCGCGGCGACGCGATCGTCCTCGATCAGGATCGTCGAGACCGACGCGAACTCCGCCGGCAGCGGCGGGCGGAATCGCGTCGGCATTGCGCGATAGCGCATGTATCGCCGGGCGTATTGAAAGTTCAGCGGGTCGCCGAGATGAAAGCCGACGAGCAGCGTCGTCCGGCCGTCCACGCTGTGGACGTCGAACATCCACGATTCACCACCGCCCGGCGCGCCGACGCGATGCGATCCGTCCGGATGCGTCGGCGAGGTAAAGAGTGGAATGGTCGGCATCGCGCTGCTCTAACTCGCGTTGCGGTCGGGCCGCAGGCCCACGTCCGTTTAACCCCTCACCCATCCCGTCGCGCCGCGCGCCACGCCGGAACCGCCCCGCGCAGGATCTTGGCAAACGGCGCCTGCGGCTCCGACGTCTGCGCATCAAACCCGCGCCGCTCGATCTCGTCCAGCGTCGCGCGGTGCAGCTCGATCCACATCGCCGCCGCGAAGCGCGACCCGTCGCCCGCCAGCCATTTCAAGCCGTCGCCGGCGCGATCGAGCAGCTCCCGAGCCCGCGCGGCTTCCAGGCGCACCAGCTCGCGACTCCGGTCGCTCACCTCGCCCGCGAGCAGCTCGCGCTCGCTGCAACGACACTTCGCCAAATCTTCCAGCGGCAGGCGCACGCGCTTCCCGGCCAGATCCGCGCGCAGGTTTCGAAGCAACATCGTCAGCATCGATCCGCGCGCCAGATCGAGCATTTGCGGGCGGCAATCGCTGTGCCGCAGGCCGATTACGGCGGCCAGCATCATCGCGACCGCGCCGCCGACGCGATCGATCGACCGCTCCAGCGCCGCCCGCGTCGCGTACCGCGCCGTCGCGCGATCCGCGGCGACGCCGTCGACAAACTCTGCGATCTCCGCCTTGGAGATTTCAAATCTCAGAACCGCGGCGCTCATCGCCGCGAGCACGTGCTGCGCCTCGTCGCGGAACGCCGCGTTCGGCAGCTCCACCTCCCCCGCGCACAGCGCGTCGATCCGCGCATGGAGCATCGCGAGGATTCCACCCGTGCCCGCCCCGCATCCGCCCGCGGACAAAAAGGGGTCACTTCCCTTTTTGTCCGTCCTCGTGTCCAAGTCGATCACGCCGGCGAACATCCGGCACGCCGCGACCACCGCGCACGCCCCGTCGCGCTTCTCGCGCGGGAGGAAGTGCGCCAGATGAAACGCCACGCGATCCATGCGCCGGCACATCCGCCGCGCGGCGGCGAAATCGCTCGCGTCCGCGACGTTTTTCATCGGCGCGCGCGGCGACGTCACAGCAACGTCCCCGTCAGCACCACCTTCGCGACGCAGAAATATATGATGAGGCCCGTCACGTCCACGAGCGTCGCGACGAACGGCGCCGACGACGTCGCCGGGTCGAAGCCGAGCGACCGCAGGATGAACGGCAGCATCGAGCCGGCGAGCGAGCCCCACATCACCACGCCGATCAGCGCGACAAAGACGGTCGTCCCGATCAGGAACCAGTGCCGCCCGTACGCCGTCGGCGCTTCGGTCGACCTCACGATCGTCTTCACGTCGTCCGGCAGCTTCGTCTCGATCGGCAGTGTCATCCCCTTGGCGAGCTGCGCGCCTTTGGGAATCACGAACGCCGGCACGTGCACGTCTTCGTCCGCATCGGTGTCGCCGGCGAGCTGCTTCATGCCGTCGGGAATCTTCTGCTCATCACCCGAGCCGTGCGTCTGGAAGAACGTGCCGGCGTGCGGGATGTGCGACATCACCTGCCATGCGCTGATGCGCATGAAGCCGATCACGCCGAGGAACACGCCCAGCGCCAGCCCGGTGCGGATCTCGCGCCCGAAGACGCGCCACCAGTCGCGCAGGCGGATCTCCTGCAGCGCGAGCGAGCGGATGATCAGCGACGTCCCCTGCGAGCCGCTGTTGCCGCCCGAGCTGATGATCAGCGGCACGAACAGCGCGACCACCGCCGCCTTCTCGATCTCGCCCTCGAAATACCCCATCGCCGTGGCGGTCAGCATTTCGCCGAGGAACAGGATCGCAAGCCATCCGCCGCGCTTCTTGACCATGTCCCAGAAGCCGACGTCGAAGTACGGCTTGTCCAGCGCCTCGGAGCCGCCGAGCCTCTGGATCTCGCGCGTCGCCAGCTTTTCGGCGAACTCCAGCACGTCGTCGTGCGTGACGATGCCGAGCATGATGCCCTCGGCGTTGACCACCGGCAGCGCGACGCGGTCGTACCGCTCGAACGCCTGCACGACGTCTTCCCCGCTCGCCGTCGCCGACACCGTCACCAGCGGCCGCTCCTCGATGTCGCCGATGAACATTTCCGGATCCGCCAGCACGATCGAGCCGAGGCGGACGTCTTCCAGCAGCTTCCCGCGCTCGTTGATGATGAATATGACGTTGAGCGTCTCCTTGCCGCGGCCCATCTTGCGGATCAGCTCCAGCGCTTCGCGCGCGGTGATGTCCGGCGGGAGCGCGACGTACTCGGGCGTCATGTACCGCCCGGCGGTGCCTTCAGGATATCCGAGCAACTGCCGCGCGGTCTTGAGCTCCTCCGGCGAGAGCGTGTCGAGCAGCGTGCGCGTCACCTCCGCCGGCAGCTCCTCGAGCAGCCGCGTGCGATCGTCCGGCGTCATCTCGTTGACGATGTGCTGGACCTGCTCGTGGTTGAGCGATTTGACCAGCCCGCGCTGCACGTCGCGCGGCAGATACTCAAAGACCTTCGCCGCCTGCTCGCGCGGCATGAGCCGGAAGATGATCCCCTCCTCTTCCGACGGCAGGTCCTCGATCAACTCAGCGATGTCCGGCGGATCGAGCTCGGTGAGCACCTCGCGCAACCCGTCCCAATCCTTCGCCTTGATGATCTCTTCAAAATCCGCCTGCAGGAGGGAGCCGATCATGGCGGGTGATTTTAGAATAGCGGAACGATTTCTGCGCCGGGTGGACGTTCAAGTGAACCGCATGTCGCGGTTCTTCAGTGAGCGAGCGACATTAGTCAGATGTCATCCTGAGCGGTACTCCGCGAAGGATCTCGTACACCGATGGTCATCGAGATCCCTCGGAGTACCTCGGGATGACAATTCGGGAGCCGGTTTGAGTCGGAAGCGGTGGAGATGCGCGGCACTTACATGGCATTGCAGAGGTCACAGCCGATCCGGATCGAGTTCCTCGCTGCCGCCGGCTTCATGTTCCGACCATGCCTGGTCCGCGAGTCTTTGCAGCTTTTCCGGTGATTTAGCAAATGGCTCGTCCCAGCGCCGCTCAGATGCGATTTCGTCCAGAAGGATCTGCGCCAGCGCATCCTGCTCCGTCGCTGGCAGCGCCTGCACCTTCGCCAACGCTTGCTCAAGCAGCTTCGTCATGGCCACAAGTATAGCATGCCACCGCAGTGGACGATCACGCTCCCGTCAATTGCCCTTCGATGTGGACGAGCTGCCGGTTCACTTCCGGGTCTTCCTTGCAGTCGCCGTCGACGGTGCGGACGGCGTGCAGCACCGTCGTGTGATCGCGCCCGCCGAAGTAGCCGCCGATTTCTTCCAGGCTGTAGCGCGTGTGACGTCTTGCGAGGTACATGCACACCTGCCGCGGGAAGGCGATCGACTTGTGACGCTTCTTGGACTGCAGGTCGGACAGGCGGACGTTGTAGTACTTCGTCACCGCATCGAAGATCTGCTGGATGGTGATCCGCTTCTGCTCCGCCATTGCACTGTCGCCCAGCGCGCTCTTGGCCAGCTCGAGATCGATCGTGCCGTTGTTGAGCAACCCCATGCCCTGCAGCTTGGTGATGGCGCCTTCGAGCTCGCGCGTGTTGTTCTCGACCTTGGCGGCGACGTAGCAGACGACGTCCTCCGGCAGCGAGAGCCCGCGCATCCGCGCCTTCTTCTGGAGAATCGCCACGCGCGTCTCGTAGCACGGCTTCTCGATCCGCGCGACCAGGCCCCAGTTGAATCTCGACACGAGCCGCTCTTCCAGCTCCGGGATTTCCGACGGCGCCGCATCCGCGCTCAGGATGATCTGCTTGTGGCTCTGGTACAGCGTGTTGAACGTGTGGAAGAACTCTTCCTGCGTGCGATCGCGGCCGGCGAGGAAGTGGATGTCGTCGATGACGAGCATGTCCACGTTGCGGTAGCGATAGCGGAAGGTGTTCATGTCGCCGGTCTCGACCGACGTGATGAACTGGTTGATGAAGCTGTCGCAGGAGAGGTAGAGGATGCGGGCGTCGCCGTTGTGCTCGAGCACCTTCTGGCAGACCGCCTGGAGCAGGTGCGTCTTGCCGAGGCCCACGCCGCCGTGGATGAACAGCGGGTTGTAGGCGTTGCCCGGATTTTCCGACACCGCCAGCGCCGCCGCGTGCGGCAGGCGATTGCACGGGCCGGTCACGAAGTTCTCGAAGACGTAATCCGGATTGAGCGGCAGCGGCTGATCGCCCTCGTTGAATACGCCCCCGCGCGGCAGGTGATCGCAATGGAAGACGACGGCGACGAGCCGTCCCGTCACCGACTGAGCGGCGGCGGTGAACGGCTGCTGGCACTGGCTCTGGCAGAAGTTGAGCTGCGCCGCCGTCGCGACCGTGACCTGAATGACCCCGTTGGTCAGTTGCCGCGGCGACATCTGGTCGAACCAGACGCGGTTGAGGCTCGGATGCTGCAGGCGGACGCTGGTGAGAATTCTCTGCCAGACCGTAGCGTCCAGTTGCGAATGATGATCGGTTGCCGCTGCGGAAATACGGCGGTGAGCCGACTCGCGCGGCGCGGGCACTTGGATCGTTGCCATGGCGGTTTCTTCGGATGTAACGGAAAGTCGGTTGTTCGTTCAGCTACACAACGACGACGTCTACGACGTGCACTGCTGCCTCAGCAACAGTCGCCCACGAATATGCATCGGGAAAGCGCGGAGGCTAGCGAAAAATCCCGCTCCCCCCAAAAACTTTTCCGGCAGGCGACAACATCTGCAACAGCGACCCACAACGACGACCCACTGCGTGACATGTCAACGAAATCGAACGGCGAACAGTTCGGCAAAGGCATGTTGGTTTTCATCGGCTCTTCCCAGTCATGGCGCTTGATCGAAATCACATTCGCCGTCCCTGGCGCCGCCGCACGATCATCCGATGATCGACGCGGTAATCCTCTGGCATTTGCAATTTGCGATTTGCAATTTGCGATTTTGAATGCCAATTGCAAATCGCAAATTGCAAATCGCAAATCACTTCGCTCGCTCCGGCGGAGACATTCCCAGCTCTTTCATCACCCGCTGCAAATCGCTCCACACCGCCGATCGGGTCTCCTCGGTATATTGCCGCAACACGTAGGCGGGATGTAACGTCGGCATCCAGCGGAGGCCGCGCCACTCGCGCCACGTCCCGCGCGAACGACCCATCGTCAGCTTCGGGTCGTTCGCCATGTACTTCAGCGCCGGCAGGCCCAGCGTCACGATTACCTTCGGCCGGATGATCTCGAGCTGTCGCTCGAGGTACGGCGTGCAGGTGGCGACTTCGTCCGGCATCGGGACGCGATTGCCGGGCGGACGGCACTTGACGATGTTCGCGATAAACACGTCCCCGCGGCGCAAGCCCATCGCCGCGATCCACTTATCCAGCATCTCGCCCGCGCGGCCGACGAACGGGCGGCCCTGCAAGTCTTCGCTTTCCCCGGGGCCTTCCCCGATGAAGAAGATCTTCGAATCGACGTCGCCCTCGCCGAAGACCGTGTTGCTGCGGGTTTCGCACAGCCGGCACTTCGTGCAGCCGCGCACTTCGTTGTTATCCAGCGCCGTCAGGCGGCGCGCCTTGTCTTCCCTGGGCAGCGTCGGCGCGTCGAACGGCTGCGCCGACGGCATCGGCACCAGCGGTTTCAACGGCGCCGTGTTTCGCGGCGGTTCCGCCGCCGCCGACGACTCACTCGTAGGCGCGGACGGTTGGCCGAAACGAGGTGGCGTGACCGTCGTCGTCGCCCGTCGCTGGTCGTCCGCCATTTTCTGTGGCGGCGAACTCGCGACGTTCGACTGGACGATCGCGTCATGTCGTTGCAGCCCGCCGACCGATTGCACCGGGACAAAGTTCAAACCGAAAGCGCGCTCGCTGCGAAGCCACAGACGAACACGATTTTGGATCGCTCCTTCGCCCTGGCCCATCCGGCGCGTACTGTACAAACCAACTCTTCTGATTCAACCACGCATCCTGTCGCACGAACGCGCTGCGAACCAAGTTGCGCGCGTGGAATTTTCACGCGCGCACTTGACGCGCAGAATTTTTTGCGGCGCGACGAACGACCTCTTGACGCGAGCGTATTACGCATGACAATCTTTCGCCTCAAAGCCACCCCGGCCCGCAATGGCGGGTGCTCCGCGACTCCGATCGCGCAGCACACCGTAGCGGCCCGAGAGGTGGCTTTTTCGTTTTACGGAAGAGCGGTTTGCGAGACAGCAAACAGAAACAACAACGCAAACAGAAAGTGGAGGTGTTGCGATGGCAAACAAGAAACCCATGAAGGCCAGGCAGTCCGCCAAGGCCGCCAAGAAGAAATTTCTCGGCGCTCAGATCCAGCACATCGACGTCACGAAGCTCGCCGGCATTGTGCCGGTCGTCGAGTCGATGCGGCACATGGCTTACAGCTCGCGCGATCTCGCCCGCGCCGCCGACATCTACGACCGCATGCTCCGCGACAAGGAGTGCGGCGTGATCCTGTGCCTCGCCGGCTCGCTCATCAGCGCGGGGCTCAAGAAGATCATCGTGGACATGATCAAGAGCAACATGGTCGATGCGATCGTCTCCACCGGCGCGAACATGGTCGATCAGGATTTCTTCGAAGCCCTCGGTTTCAAGCACTACATCGCCCCCGACGACTTCAAGAGCGGGATGCGCGACGGCGAGCTGCGCGAGATGGCGATCGACCGCATCTACGACACCTTCATCGACGAGGAAGACCTCCGCGTCTGCGACGAGACCACGCAGAAGATCTTCGATTCCCTCGAGCCGCGCGGCTACAGCTCGCGCGAACTTCTGGCGGAATTCGGGCGATATCTCGACGAAAACGGCGGCCCCAAGTGCGCCGACTCGATCCTCTACGAGGCCTACAAGAAGGACGTGCCGATTTTCTGTCCCGCCTTCAGCGACTGCTCCGCCGGCTTCGGCCTGGTGCATCACCTGCACTCCCGTCAGGGAGAGGCGACGGTCTCGTGGGACGGCGGCAAGGACTTCTACGAGCTCACGCAGCTCAAGATCAACACGAAGGAGACCGGCCTGTTCATGGTCGGCGGCGGCGTGCCGAAGAACTTCGCGCAGGACATCGTCGTCGCAGCGGAGGTGCTCGGCCACGACGCCCCGATGCACAAGTACGCCATCCAGATCACCGTCGCCGACGTCCGCGACGGCGCGCTTTCCAGCTCCACGCTGAAGGAAGCGTCGAGCTGGGGCAAGGTCGACACGGTCTTCGAGCAGATGGTCTACAGCGAGGCGACGCTCGCGCTCCCGCTGATCGTCGGCTACGCCTACCACAAGAACGGCTGGAAGGCCCGCAAGGGCAAGAAGTGGGCGACGCTGCTGGAGCAGGCGACCGCGCTCGCGTAGGACAACCGCGATTACTTACTTATCGCGCGGAGTTCGCTAACTGTCATCCCGAGGTACTCCGACGGATCTCGCAGGCAACTCGTCTTCGAGATCCCTCGCAGTACCTCGGGATGACAGATGGGTGCGCGAGTCAGGGGTGGGGATGCACGCTCGAAAAAAATGTCTTACACCGTCGCGACCTGCTTCTCCGCCTGCGCTTCGCGCAGATGAGCCAGCGCGTAAACCGCCGCTTCGCGCTCGCAGGCGCCGATGACGGTGCCGTGCTTTGCGTCGGCGGCACGGGAGTCATCCAGCGGCTCGCCGATCGGCGCCCACGCGGCGCGGAAGCAGTTGAAGACGAGGTTGTGCTTGATGCGCAGCTCCAGGCCGGCGCGGGCGAAGTCGCGCTGCGCCGCCAGCACGGTCGGGAAGCTGCGTCCGTCGGGCAGACGCTCCAGATCGATGTCGCCGCTCGGCGTCCAGCCCGTCTCGTACAAACGTTCGACCGCGTACATAAGTTTCATCGGCTCATCCTTCCTTCTCTTCATCGGACGTCTTGGCCCGTGTGTTGGAGAAGCGAATTCGTCCTTAAAAACGACGGGCCAAAAAAGCAGGGCCGACATCCTATCGGCCGCTTGCTCCCGATGCACGGAATTTTGAGATTGCTGTCGCCGCCGCTACGAGGCGGGCTTCTCGTCGCTGGGATACAACAGCCTCAGCAATTGAAGCAACTGCGGATAGTTCAAGGGTTTGCGCAGGTACATGACGGCGTGGTTTTGCATGAAGCGGTCGATCCGCTCCCCCGCCGCCGCGGTGATCAGCACCGCACGTACTTGTGGACACAGCTTCTCGAGCTTGTCCACAAAATCGAGTCCGCTCATGCCGGGCAGGTCGACATCCACCAGCGCGATCGCCGGCGACTGATCGTCCACCTGCTGAAGCGCATCTTCTGCCGATCCGAACGCCTTGGGGTGGAATCCGCTGGAGGCGAGCAGCGTCGTGAGCGCCTTGCGCGAGACGTGCTCATCCTCGACAACGAGCACATCCGCAGGCAGATGATCCAATGGCTGCACCGATGCGGTCTCATCAAGATTTCCCGCTACGCGGTCCATCGTGATTTACGCGAGCAATGGCAGTACCATCGCCGCCACGATTCTCATCCACCGTCGTCGATGATTAATCGTCAGCCGATTTGCCCCAATGCGGTCAGGGATTTCGGAACAAATGGCATAGCGGGTATGGATCACGCTGACTGGCCGCGCGGTCCGGGATACCCGTGGCTGCACCAACGGCCCGAATCGAGTGTGTGCGATGGATGACAAAAGTGATGTCGCTGCCAGCGTTCGTCACGCGCGTTACGCGCGATCGGCGCACCGCGCTCGACAGCATCAAGACGCGCACAACGACGAGGCCGCGCCGTCGCCCGCGCACGCGGTCGCGGATCATCCCGACGTGCCGAAGAACGAGGCCACGCTCGTCACCACCGATGACGGCCTGCGCGATCTGCTCGCGCGGCTGCGCGACGCGGGAAGTTTCGCCTACGACAGTGAGTTCATCGGTGAGCTGACGTACATCCCCAAGCTGTGTTTGATCCAGGTCGCGACAAAAGAGCGCGTCGAGCTGATCGATCCGCTCGCCGACCTCGACCTCATGCCGTTCTGGGAGCTGATCGCCGATGAGTCGGTGGAGAAGATCACGCATGCGGGAGAGCAGGACGTCGAGCCCGTCATCCGCCACACCGGCCGCGAGGCGAAAAACGCTTTTGACACGCAGATCGCCGCCGGTTTCATCGGGATGGCGTATCCCGTCGCGCTGTCCAAGCTGGTGGCGGAACTGGTCGGCGCCAAGCTCGGCAAGGGTCTGACGTTCTCCCACTGGGACCAGCGGCCGCTCAGCGCGCAGCAGCTCCGCTACGCGGCGGACGACGTACGTTATCTGCCCGCGCTGCGCAAGGCGATCGGCGCGCGCGTGGACGCGACCGGACACGCCGCGTGGGCGCGCGCCGAGTTCGACGCGATGTGCGATGCGCGGCTGTATGAGTTCAATCCGGACACCGCGTACCTGCGGGTGCGCGGCGCCACGACGCTGGGCCCGCAGGCGCTGGCGATCCTGCGCGAGCTGGTGATCTGGCGCGACGGCGTCGCGCGGGCGCACGACGTCCCGCCGCGCGCGTTTCTCAAGGACGAAGTGCTCGTCGACATGTCGCGCAGTCCCGTGAAGACGCCGGAGAAGCTCTCGCGCGTGCGCGGACTTCCGCGCCCGGTCGAGCACGCGCACGGCAAGGAGATCATCGACGCCGTCCAGCGCGGCATCGCCACGCCGCCCGGCAAATTCCCCTTCGCGCGCACGATCGAGCCGAGTCCCACCGAGCGTTTCCGCGGCGACGCGGTCTGGGCGGTCGCGCAGTGCATCTGCATCGGAAAATCGGTCGATCCCGCGCTGGTGACGAGCCGGCAGGAGATCGGCGAGTTCTACCGGCACGTGTCAGGCGGGCGCGAGCCCGAGGATCTCTCGATCATGAAAGGCTGGCGCCGCGAGGCGCTGGGGGAACCGCTGATGAAGCTCATCAAGGAGGGGAATGCGGTGACGCTGGATTGGAACGAGGGCGCGCTGCGAGCGAAATGAAAAGCCCACGGATTGCAATCCGTGGGCTTGGGTGATTGCTCAGGATGATCGATCGCCTAGCGTCGCTTTCCGGCGACCAGTCCGATCAGACCGAACACGATCGACATCCCGATTCCGATGCCGAAGATGACGAACATGCTGCGGTTGTCGGCGGGTTTGCCGGCGATCATGTCGACCAGCGCGGGGCGCGCGCCGAGCGTGCCGGCGGTCAGCACCAGGCCACCGATGAGCGCGAAGACGGCGGCGCCGAAGGCCATGCCGCCCAGCGCCGGGGCGAGCGGATCGGGCGCTTCGACGTACATTGCCGGGGGCGTCACCGCGCGGCGGGAGTCGGAGATCTCGCTGGCGGAGGCGATGCCGCTCTCGCTGGCAGCGCGGCGGCCCTTGGACTTGGCGCCGGGTTGAATCTCATCGAGCAGTTCGGCGCCGAGGCTTGTGTCATCGCTCTCGCGCGTCAAGTCGAGCAGGCCAGAGCCGGAGCCGACGCCTTCGAGGTTGACCTGATCGGCCGGCGTGATGGCGGTTTGAGCGCCGGGGTCGGCGTGCTCGATGGAGTCGTCGGCGGTGAAGACGTTGATCCCGCTTCCGCGACCGCCGGCGCCGGTGCCACCGAGGCTTCCGGAGAGGCCGCTGCCGCTCATCGTCCCGCCCATGGTTCCCCCGGTGCGCCCGCCGGGCGACGGCATTCCGCCGACCGAGCCGGAGAGACCCAGGTCGCCCGCCAGCGCGGTGTCGTCCTTCATCTGCATCTGCATACCCGAGCCGGACATGCCCGATGCGTCCAGGTCCGACAGCGCGATGCCCGCGCCGGAGCCGGATGCGCCGCGCGAATCGACCAGGCCGATCGGCGCGCCGCTGTCGCTGGGGCCCAGGTCAACTTGGTCCAGCGTTCCGCCGCCGAGTTCCGCCTTGAGCTGCTCCACCTGATCCGCCTTGAACATCAGGCGCGGCCCGTCGCGGAACTCGCGCAGGCGGCCTTCGCGCGTGAGCTGCTTGATGTCCTCCTCGGTCTTGCCGAGCGCGGCGCGGGTCTCATCGAGCGTGTAGAACATTTTCGCCATCATGGTGCGGCTCCTCGTTGCTCACTTCGTTCGCCAACTCGTCAATGAAAAATGAAAAAGGAAAGAGGTAAAGGTGAACGATCTGCCATTTTTCCTTTTTCGTTTTTCCTTCCGTCTCACTGCTTTGTTTGCGTCACACGATTATTCGCTTGTTCCTTTTCGACGAGGTCTTTCACTTCCGCGGGCGAGGGGCTGGGCGTGTTGAAGTTGCCCAGACGCCGGTCATAGCGGAAGTTTCGCGCGGCGACGAGGCGCAACTGCTTCTCGCCGGGGAAATACTGGTACGCGACCAGCGACTGGCTGTCCACATCCATGAGGTAGCAGCCCCACGTGTTGGTGGAGAACTGCGCCGGGACGACGAAGAGCCCCGCCCCGCCGGCGATGGCGGGCGTCGCGGGCGCCTGCGCCTGCCCCATCACGGGGGCGAGCAGCGTGACGCCGCCGTCGCGCGTGATCAGCGCGATCAGCACCGCGCCGAGCAGCGCGGCATTGAGGTAGAGCGCGATCAGCAGGGGATTTCGAGACCGAGAACGCTTCATGCGGACGCTCCCGGGCATTATAGGTTTGGCGGGATTGAGGGCAAAGAATATCCGCTTTTCGCGACGGGGGTTATGGAGCGATTCGGACGACTTCTTCAAAGCCCGGGGCTTCGCGGCGGGAAACGCGGGGGCAAAGCCCCTGCTTTGCGCTGCGCCTCCCCCCCGAGAGTTGCGCCGCACGATCCGTCCGCTTACATTGCCTCCCCTTGGACGATCGCGCCTCCAGCATTCCGACGCGGACGATCCGCTGCTCGCGGCCGCGGCGCGGTCCGTCGTTCAACTTCCGCACGCTCGACGGGTTCGAATGGAACACGGTCGAACTCGGAATCTCCGACCTCTCTCCTGCCCTCGAAGACCTTCGCCTGCTCCATCTCAGCGACCTTCATCTGCGTCACCACTGGCGGCGGGAGCTGGATGAAGTCATCCGTCGGACAAACGAGCACCCGCCGGACGTGATCCTCTTCACCGGCGACTTTGTCGATGACAAGCGCGATCACCGCCCCGCCGTGCCGATCCTGGAGCGGTTCGTCCGTCAGCTCAAATCGCGTCACGGCATGTACGCGACGCTGGGGAACCATGACGGCGATCTGCTCGCGGCGCGGCTGCCGGGGATGGGGGTGCGCGTGATCATCCACCAGCGGGTGATCGTTCCGATGGGCGGATCGGCGGTCGAGCTGATCGGATTTCCGGGGCCGGATCGGCGCGATCTGAACGAAGATTTCGTTCACGCGCTGCCGGCGCGGGCGGCGGGCGTGCCGCGCATCATCCTGGGGCATTATCCGGATCTGATCCGCGCGGCTGCGGGCCTGGCTGCGGATCTCTATCTCGCGGGGCACACGCACGGAGGGCAGATTTGTTTGCCCAATGAGTTCCCTATCATCCGCCACGACACGCTGCCCCGGCGATTGTGCAAAGGCGCGCACGATTTTCGCGGGACCTGCCTTCTCGTCAGCCGCGGGCTGGGGTTCACGACCATCCCGCTGCGGATCTTCTGTCCGGGGGAGGTGATCGAGATTGTTCTAAAGAAATTGACGATTGATCCATTGAGCCATTGACGCTTGAAAGCAAGGCCTGACCGCGACTCTCTTCAATCGTCAATGACTCAATGATTCAAGCGTCTATTTACAAATGCTTTCCGAAGTACGCCACCTCCGGCTGCGCAACCCGGCGGTAATCGGCCAGCGTCATCGTCACCGAATCGCGGTGCGTGCCCGCCTGGAAGGTGACGCGGTCGTCGGCGAAGAGCGATTCGTCCATCAGCGTGGTGATGCCGAAGATCTTGCCGATCGGCGGCTCGGCGCCGAGCTCGCAGTTGGGGAACAGCTCGTTGAGCTCATCCTCCTCCGCCAGCTCGATCTCGTTGACCTGAAGCTGCTGGCGGAGCGTGTCGAGATCGATGCGGTGCGACGCCGGCAGCGCGCACATGACGAACTCCCCGTCGGCCTTGACGACGACGGGCTTGATCACCTTCCGCCCCGGCACGTGCTCGGCGGCGGCCAAATCCTGTGCGGTGTAGGTGGTGTCGTGGCGCGACAGCCGATAGTTAACCCCCAGTTGATCGAGATAGTCCTGGATGGTCATGACGCAAACCTCCGGTTCATGAGGAACGCACGATCCGTCAAAGCGCCCAAAATACGGCGCGAGCGCGGAGGTTCAATGGAAAAATCGCGGGATGTTGCGGATGTGTCTGGTCAACTCACTCACGTCATCCTGGGCGGTACGCCGCGAAGGATCTGGTTTAGTCACCCAGATGCTTCGGAGTACCTCAGCATGACGCCTTATGCGGCAGCGTGCTCGGAAATCCGTCCCTGCGCATCGACCTGATCGAACTTGACCGCGACGCGCTTGCTCACGCCCTGCTCCTGCATCGTCACGCCGTAGAGCACGTCGCAGATCTGCATCGTGCGCTTATGGTGCGTGATGATGATGAACTGGCTCATCTCCAAAAACTCCTGCACGATCAGGCCGAAGCGCTGGTTGTTCGCCTCGTCCAGCGGCGCATCCACTTCGTCGAGGATGCAGAACGGCGACGGCTTGGATTTGAAGATCGACATCAGCAGCGCGATGCAGGTCATCGCCTTCTCGCCGCCCGAGAGCTGCGAGATGGAGACCGGCTGCTTACCCGGCGGGCGGGCGATGACTTCGATGCCGGCCTCGAGCGGATCGACCGTGCGCGTCACCGTCTGCATGACCGTCTTGCCGTCTTCGGTCTCGACCTTCACCTTCTCCTCG
>JAICTV010000354.1 GCA_025936175.1 Phycisphaerae bacterium | reverse complement strand
GCCCTACGTCTCACCTGTAGGGCGCCCCTGTATGGGGCGCCGGTCCCGACTGCGTCCGGTGCGTGCGATACCGCGGCGGCCCGTAGAGGACCGCCCTACGTCTCACCTGTAGGGCGCCCCTTTATGGGGCGCCGGTCCAAATTGCGTCAGCGAGGACGCCTGAAAGCCGCCGCCCAGCGCCTTGATGAGCACAACACTTGTGAGGAGCCGCCGCGAGAGGATCGAAACGGCCGCCCGTTCGTTCGTCAACGCGGCGTTCTGCGCGGTAATCACTTCGAGATAGGTGGCGACGCCGCCGCGATAGCGGTTGGTGGCCAGGGTCAGGGAACGCTCTGCCGCCGCGACGGCCGACGCCTGGACATCAGCCTCCTCGCGCAGGACCCGCAGCGACGCAAGACTGTCTTCGACCTCCCGAAGCGCCTGCAGAATCGTGGCTTGATAGTCCGCGACGGTTTCGTCGTACGCGGCCTGCGCCTGCTCGACGCCCGCACGGCGGCGACCGCCATCTGCGAGGGTCACCGCCAAAGCCGGACCTGCGGACCAGAACGTACTCGGGCCGGCGATCCAACGCGCAATCGACGCACTCTCGAAGCCGCCCGCGGCGGTCAGCAGGAGACGTGGAAAGAACGCGGCGCGCGCGACGCCGAGATTCGCGGAGGCGGCCGCGACCCGTCGCTCCGTGGCTGCGATATCGGGACGCCGCTCGAGCAGCTCGGACGGGACACCAGCAGGGATGTCCGGCGGCGGCGAGTCGAGCGGTAACGGCGCGATCTTCACGTCGGCGGGCGCTTTTCCCGTCAGCTCGGCGAGTGCATGCTCAAACCCCGCGCGGGCTGCTTCGATATCCACAGCCTGCGCCCTTGTCGTCTCGAGCTGGGTTTCGGCCAGCGCGACGTCGGCCTGCGACACGATGCCGCCCTGAAACCGGTTTCGCGTGAGGTCGAGCGCCCGCTGGAACGCCTGGACGGAGTTGTCGAGGAGCACCTTCTCGGCATCGAGCGCACGCAGCTGGAAGTAGTCGACCGCGAGTTCCGCGTGCACCGAAAGACGCACGGATTCCAGATCGGCCGCGCTCGCGGCCGCCGCGGCCCTCGCAGCCGCCGTCGTCAGACGAATGCGTCCCCACACGTCCGCTTCGTAGGAGACGTCGACGGGCAGCAGGAAATCGCCGAACGTGTCGTGCGCGGTCGGTGTGTTTCGGTTCCCCGATTGCAGGACGGCGCTTACCTGGGGCCCGGCCGTGATCGTGGGGAAACGCTGCGAGGACGCGATGCCGATCGCCGCGCGCGCCTGCCTGAAGCGCGCTTCCTGAATCTTGAGCGTCTGATTCGAAACATCGATTGAGGCTTCGAGCGCGTCGAGCTGCGGGTCGTTGAAGATGGTCCACCACTGGCCGCGCGGCGCTTCGGCCGACGGCATAGACGCTTTCCAATCAGGCGATTCCTTGAACGCTGGGGGCGACACCACCGGCTCCGGCCGCGTGTAACGCGCTTTCGGCGCGCACGCACTCAGCGCCACGGCGGCAAGCACGATGGCGCGCTTCATTACTGGGCGCCCTTCGCGTCCTCGGTGACGACGCGGACGAGCTGTCCTTCCTCGAGCGAGTCGGGGGGATTGACCACGACGCGATCGTCCGATGAAATCCCGCTGACGACTTCGACGCTGCTCCCGAAGTCCCGACCCATCGTCACGGGCTGGAGGTGTACGCGATTGTCGCGGACGAGCGCGACGCGAAGCCCTTCGGATCGAAAGAGGAGCGTGTTGACGGGCAGCCGCAGCGCGCTCTTGTCGGTCGGCAGTTTCATGTGCACTTCCGCGTACGACCCCGGCATCAGCTCCCCGCCGGGATTGTTCATGTCGATCTCGGTCAACAGCGTGCGTGAGCTGGGGTCGATCGACTGCGCGGTCCTCGATACCGTGCCATCGAATCGCCGCCCCGGCAGCTCGCGAATTTCGATGCTGGCCGGCAGCCCCGGAATTGCCGCGCGCGAGTAGATCTGCGGCACGCTGACGTAGACCCGCACCTTGTCCATCGCCGCTATGTGGAAGAGTTCTTTGGCATTCCCCGCGGAGCCGACGAGGGCGCCGATGTCCGTGTTGCGCGCGGTGATCACGCCGTCGAACGGCGCGTGAATCGTCTTGAACCGCTGCATCTCCTCGAGCCGTTTGACGTTCGCTGCCGCCGACTGCACCGCGGCTTTCTTCGCCTCGTAGGTGCCCACTGCGTTGTCGTAGTCCTGACGCGACACCGAATCGCTCTTGATCAGATCTTCGTAGCGATCGGCGGTCGTCTTCGCGAGGTGCTCGTTCGCCTGCGCGGTGGCCAGGTCGGCGCGGGCCTGCAGAAGCTGCTGGTCGATCTCAGGCGTGTCGATCTCGGCGAGCACCTGGCCGGATTTCACGTGCGACCCGATGTCAGCGAGCCGTTGTTTCAGGTAACCCGTTGTTCGCGGAAAGATCGCCGCGTCGGTAAACGCCTGCACGTTGCCGGGCAGCGTGATTTCTTCCGACGGCGGCCCCGGCGCGGGTCGCGTCACCGCGACGGCAGGCACCGCCATCTGACGTGTCTCCGTCGTCAGCTGCGTCATCGCGCGCGCGCGGCTCGAAATGCCCCACGCGGCGGCGATGACGCCGATGACGAGCACGACCCCGCCAAGCAGCGCCGCGCCCCTTCCTCGTCTACCCGTCATGCGATTGCATCCTTCGGCGGACGTCCTCGATGCAGCATCGCGAACACCGCCGGGACGAAAAACAGCGTCGCCACCGTGGCGAACGACAGCCCGCCAATAACTGCCCGTCCGAGCGGCGCGTTCTGCTCGCCGCCTTCGCCCAGCCCGAGCGCCATCGGGATCATGCCGATGATCATCGCCGCTGCCGTCATCAGCACTGGACGGAACCGGGTGAAGCCGGCCGCGATCGCGGCGGCGATCGCGTCGCCGTGCCGCTCCAGTTCCTCCTTGGCGAAGCTGACCACCAGAATGCTGTTGGCGGTGGCGACGCCCATGCACATGATCGCGCCCATCAGCGCCGGCACGCTCACCGTCGTGT
>JAICTV010000370.1 GCA_025936175.1 Phycisphaerae bacterium | reverse complement strand
GCGCCCGCCGATCGCGCGGCCGACCCAAGGCGCGACAGCTCCTGCGCGCGCTTTCCGGCAAGAAAAAAATCGTCATCACCACCCACCAGCATCCGGATCCCGATGCGCTGGCGAGCTGCATTGCCATGCAGGTGCTCCTCCGAAACGCGCTGCCGGGTGGCACCGACGTGCAGATCGCCTTCAAAGGCGGTGTCGGCGGCGGATTGAACGAGCAGTTCGCCAAGCAGACCGAATTGAAATCGATGCCGTGGGATGACGCGGCGCTGGTGACCTGGGACTCGATCATCCTGATGGACACGCAGCCCGGCTTTGCGAACAACCCTCTGCCGGCCGACGTGCTGCCGCACATCGTGATCGATCACCACCGCGGCGGTCGCGCACTGGCGAAGTGCGCGTTCTGCGACATCCGCCCTGACGTCGGCGCGGTGAGCTCGATCGCGTTCAGCTACTTCATGGAGCTCGAGCAGCAGATCCCGCCGGACCTGGGGGCGACGCTGCTCTTTGCGATCGAATCGGACCTGGCCGGCGCCGCGGGCACGCCGGGGGAACTGGACAACATCGCGCTCTCGAGCCTCACGCTCATCGCCGACACGCGCAAGCTCTACAAGATGCGCTACCTCGACCTGCCGCAGAACTTCTTCGTCTCGTACGCGCAGGGGCTGAACAACGCCGTCTTCTACGACAGCGCGCTGATGTCGCACCTCGACAGCACACCCTCGCCCGAGCGGCCGGCGGTCATCGCCGATTTTCTGTTGCGCTTCGACCAGGCGAAATGGTCGCTGGTCACGGGCGTGCTCGGGTCGCACCTGGTGTTATCGCTGCGGACCTACCCGGGCGGGAAAATGTCGGCGGCGGATCTGATGCGGCGGCTCGTCCGCGGCCTCGGTGAAGGCGGCGGGCATCGCTCCAAGGCCGGCGGCGGGATCAAGCTCAAAGAGGGAACCGCCGCGGAGATCGACCGTCTGCGCGAGATCCTCCGCCGGCGTTACCTGCGAAACCTTGGCATCAAGGGCGCACGGGCGCAAAAGCTCATTCCATTGCCGACGCCTGCCACGGCGGCTAACATTTCTACGAAATGATCACCAGCCGCCCCACCATTTTGAACTTCGACAAGCTCGGTCGAGTCGTCGTCGTACGATAGGGTTTGCCCGGACATTTGTCCGACAAACCCCCACCCCTTAGCATCCGGCGTTTCCCGAAATCCAACTGCTATTTCGTTTGCGCGAGCGTGTCCAACATGAGCACCGATCTCCCCAAGTCCTACGACCCCAAGAGCGTCGAGAGCGAAGCCCTGCGCGTGTGGAACGCCGAAAAACTCTTCCACGCCGAGCCGAGCGATCCCGGAAACCCGTACGCGATCGTCATCCCCCCGCCCAACGTCACCGCCGCGCTGCACCTCGGCCACGCGCTGAACAACACGCTGCAGGACATCCTCATCCGCTGGCGTCGGATGGCGGGCGACAACGCGATCTGGCTGCCGGGCACCGATCACGCCGGCATCGCCACGCAGACCGTCGTCGAAAAACGCGTCCTCGCCGAGCAGGGAAAACGCCGCACGGATTTTCAGCGCGACGAGTTCGTGAAGCTGATCCAGGCGTGGAAGGACCAGTACGAAGCGCGGATCACGGAGCAGCTCAAGGCGATGGGCTGCTCCTGCGACTTCGACCGCCAGGCGTTCACGATGGACGAGCCCCGCGCCCGCGCCGTGCGCGAGGCGTTCTTCCAGCTCTTCAAGGACGGTCTGATCTATCGCGGCAAGCGATTAGTGAACTGGGACCCCGCGACGCAGACGGCGCTGGCGGACGATGAAGTCGAGATGGAGGAGATCGACGGGCACTTTTATTACCTCAAGTACCCGCTCGAGGATCAGTCAGGTCATGTGACCGTCGCGACGACGCGCCCCGAGACGATGTTGGGTGACACGGCGGTCGCCATCAATCCGAAAGACCCGCGCGCAGCATCACTGCGCGGCAAGAAAGTGCGCCTCCCGATCGTCAACCGCATCATCCCGATCATCGAGGACGGTTATGTGGTCCTCCCCGACCCCAAGTCTGACGACCCCAAGGCGCAGTTCGCGACGGGTTTTCTCAAGGTCACGCCCGCGCACGACCCCAACGACTATGACATCGGGCAGCGGCACAAGCTGGAGATGATCAACGTCCTCGCGCCCGACGGATCAATCTCCGACCAACACGGCTGGCGGCGCGAGGATTTCGAAGCGGGCGACGCGGGATTCCTGCTCGGTCAGGACCGTTTCGAAGCGCGGGCGGCGGTGGTCGAGTGGTTCCGCAAGAACAATCTGCTCGAAGAGGTGAAGCCCTATCGCCACAGCGTCGGCCACAGCTATCGCAGCCATGTGCCGATCGAGCCGTACCTGAGCGATCAGTGGTATTGCAAGGTGACGGACGACCGCCTCGCCGGCGCCGCGCTGCGCGCCATGGCGCCCGATCAGCGCGACAATTCTGTAGGGGCGACGCCGGCGTCGCCCACATCGCAAGACAAAAAAAGGGCGACGCAGGCGTCGCCCCTAAGATTCTTGCCAAAGCGCTACCCCAAGACCAG
>JAICTV010000070.1 GCA_025936175.1 Phycisphaerae bacterium | reverse complement strand
ATTACCAAGAATCGATCCGTATCAATCCGCAGAATGCGGAAGTGCGCTACAACCTCGGCAACAGCTATCTCCGCGAAGGCCGAATCGACGACGGCATCGCCCAACTCCGCGCCGCCGTCGAAGTAAAACCCGACTGGGCGGACGCGCATAATAACCTCGGCGTCGCCTTGGCCGCTCAAGGCCATTTTGCTGAGGCGGAACGGGAGCTCCGTGCCGCTTTGGCGCTCGAACCGCAGCGGGAAGACGTCCGCCGCAACCTCGCCGCCGTCCTCGTCAGGCAGGGCAAATCCGGCTAAACTCCTCCGCTCGCTTCGCGCCTGGTCAGTTGGAGGTTTGATTCATCGTGGCAGCGCCCAAGTCCGTTCTCGCCGTCGTCAGCGTCCTGGGGAAAGACCAGAAGGGCGTCGTCGCGCAGTTCGCCACCTACATGGCCGAGCGCGGCATCAACATCGAGGACATGGACCAGCGCGTCGTCCGCGGCTTCTTCGTCATGGACATGCTGGTCGATCTCAAAGACCTGACCATCGATCTCTCCGCCCTCATCACCGGCCTGCTGGACCTGGGCCGCAAGATCGACATGGAAGTGCGCGTCCACCTGCACAGCGAGCGCAAGGCCAAGCGCGTCGCGCTGCTGGTCAGCAGGGAGCCGCACTGCCTGCAGCAGCTCCTCGGCGATTTCAAGAGCCGCAAGCTGCGCGGCGAGATCGTGGGGGTGCTCGCCAATCACCCGGACCTGGAGCCGGTTGCGAAGGAAGCGGGGCTCTCGTTCGCGTGGGAATCGTCCAACGACATCAACAAGCATTTCGACTGGCTCGGCAAGCAGCTCGCCGCGATGAAGCCGGACCTGGTCGTTCTGGCGCGCTACATGCGCATCCTGCCGGGGCAGATCGTCAAGATGCTGGCGGACAAGATCATCAACATCCACCCGTCGCTGCTGCCGTACTTCCCCGGCCCCGCGCCCTACAAGCAGGCGTACGAGTCGGGCGTGCGCGTGCACGGCTGCACCGCCCACTTCGTCACCGAGCAACTCGACGAGGGCCCGGTCATCATGCAGGACGTCTTCCACATCAACGTCGGCAGCGACTCGCTGGACGATGTGAAGCGAAAAGGGCTGGAGCTCGAGGCGAACGTGCTCTCGAAAGCGGTGCAGCTCTTCCTTGACGAGGAGCTGGTCGTCGTGGACGGCAAAGTCATCTTCAAGCCGGGCATCAGCCGATTCATGCAGGCGACGTAGCATTGGATCAACACCGTGCCCGGCCAGGCGACCAATCTGTTTTGCGTCCTTCCACAATATCAGCCGCTCATGCGCGTGCTCGGCATCGACGCAGAGGCAATTTTCACGCACCCGCAGATCAAGCCGTGGCGGACGTTGTCTGATCGCGAGAACTGCACGCTCGACGGCGAGATCGACGGCCGAAGGATCCGCCTGCACATCAAGCGCTACCGTCCCGCGCGCGGGGCGAGTGTGCCGGCGGAGGATGAGGAGAAGGCGATCCGCGCATTGCAGGCAGAGCAGATCCCGACGGTGCAACTCGTCGGTTGGGGCAAGCTCGCTGATCGTCGCAGCTTCTTCATCACTGAGGATCTGTCGGGCTATCGCGCGGCGGACAAGCTGCTCGAATCCGGCGGCACGACGTTCGATTCGATTCTCGAATCGACCGCCGATCTCGCCGCGAAGCTGCACAAATCCGGGCTGCACCACCGCGATCTGTACCTCTGTCACTTCTTTGTGCGTCAAAGCGATCCGAAGGACGTGCGTTTGATCGACGCCGCGCGCGTGCGCCGGCTCGGCGGGATCTTTACCCGCGGGCGATGGATCAACAAGGACCTGGCTCAGTTCTGGTACAGCACCACCACCGCGCGAGCCGCGACGCCGATCACCGACGAGCAGCGCCAGCGGTGGTTGCAGCGCTACGCGTCATCGCGCGGGATCGAGTTGACTGATCGCCTCCGGCGATCGACCCGCCGCAAGGTCGCCGCCATCGCCCGGCACGATGCGAAGCTCAAGCGCGCGGAGCCCACCCGCAACATTTCCATCCCCGAGCAATGAAGATCGCGCTGGTCATCCTCCACGCGAACCCCGCGCGCGGCGGCGCCGAGCGTTACACCGCCGATTTAGCCGACGGGCTCGCGCGGCGCGGACACAACGTGACGCGCATCGCGTCGACGCTCGGTCCGATGCAAATCGAAGGCGTGAAGGAAGTTCAACTCGACGTTGCGGCGCTGACGCGATCGAAACGATACGCGCTGTTCCTCGACACCCTTGATCAACACTTCGCGTCAACCAAGTACGACGTCATTCACGCGATGCTCCCGGTGCGCCGCTGCGACGTCTATCACCCCCACGCCGGCATCGCCAAATCCGCGGCGGAGGGAATGTCGCCGATCAAACGGCTGTTCAATCCGCGGCGGATGCGTTTCGCCGCCGTCGAGCATGATCTGCTGACGCGAAGCGAGCCGCCGGTCGTGCTCTGCTTGTCGAACTACGTGAAGCGGGATGTGCGGCGAGAGTATCCGAACCTGCCGGACGAGACGCTGCCGATCCTCTTCAACGCCGTCGATCTGGCGCGCTTCGACCCGGCTAAATCGCCCGCGCCGCCGCGCTGCGACCGGCCCGTCGCACTGATGATCGCCCAGGACTTCGCGCGCAAGGGCTTGCGCGAGACGATCGAAGCGCTGCGGCTGGTGCCGGAGGAGCGGCGGCCCAAACTGCTCGTCGTCGGTCGCGGCGACACGGCTCCCTACGAGCGGATCATCCGCGCGCTGCGGCTCGACAGCTTCGTCTCGTTCGAAGGTCCTACCGACGACGCGTATCGCTACTACCGCCGGGCGGATTATTTCATCCTGCCGACGAAACACGACCCCTGCAGTCTGGTCGTGCTCGAAGCGCTGGCGATGGGCCTGCCGGTGATCAGCACTGTTTTCAACGGCGCGACTGAGATCATGACCGACGGCGTGCACGGTTTCGTGTTGCCCGACCCGCGCGACACGCGCGCCATCGCCGACGCGATGCTGAAGCTGCACGATGCCGATCGTCGCGCGGTGATGTCGCGCACGTGCCTTGAGCTTCGTCCGCGCCTGTCGTACGAGCATCATCTCGACGAGCTGCTGGCGATTTATCGGCGTGCCGGTTCAAGCGAGTAACCGCGCCCAAGTCTCCGCCGCGCGGACGAGCGGGTATTGCGCCTCGACGCGAGCTCGGCCCGCGGCTCCCATTCGTCGCCGCAATTCGAGATCGGCCGCGAGTCGCACGATCGCGTCCGTCCACTCGCGCGGCGTGGTCGCCAGCACGCCCGTCTGGGGTGTCACGATCTGCGCGTTGGCGCCGACCGGCGACGCGATGGCGGGCAGGCCGGCGGCCATGTACTGGAGGATCTTGAACCCGCACTTGCCGCGGGTCCACTGATCGTCCGGCGTGGGCGCGATGCCGATGTCGCCGCGCACGAGCGCCGCCGCCTCTTCCTGCTCGCTCCACGCGATGTGCTCGACCGGGACCGGCGCACGGTCGATCGTGCGGTCCGCGATGGTGATCAGCCGCAATCCCGGCAGGCGCTGAGCCGCCTCGCCAACCGCCGGCATGATCTCGTCGAGATACCCGAGCGTCGAAGACGATCCGATCCAGACCAGCGCGACTCCGCCGCCTCGTTCGTCCGGCTTGACCGCGTACTTCGACGCGTCGATGCAGGTCGGCAAGACGGTCACGTCGTTGCCGCGGCGGCGGAAGATGTCGGCGAGATAGTCGTTTCCCGCGACGACGTGGTCGGCGATCTTCGCCGTCGCTTCGAACCGCCGCTTCGTCCGCCAGCGTGAGAAGCAGCCGACGGGACGAGCGTGGTACATCACCGCGTCGTCGAGCGCGTAAAAAATCCGCTTCGCGTGCCGGCGGAGGAGGCGCGCATCGGACGGATCGAGCAGCTTTCGAAAGAGGATAACCGCGTCGTATCCGCCGGCGCGGCGGAATAGCGCCCGGCGTTCAAACAGTCGTTTCGAACGCACCTGCACGTCAAAATCAAAGCCGCGCCCGGCCAGGAGCGGGCGGATGCCGGCGATCCACAGTCGGTACGACGCCTGGCGGAGGTTGGTTGTGATGACGAGGACCCGTTTCATCGCCTTGCGGCAAAGGGTACATCAGCCGGGCGGATTTTTCGTCCGTCCGCGGGGCCGGCGACCATGACGGGGTAGAGTGCACGCATGAGCGAGACCTCGGCGGGGATGACGATGATCGAGCCGACGACGGCGGCCGAGCGCGACTTGCTGGCGCGCTACGTCGCCGAGCGGTCGCAGTCCGCCTTCGCCGAGATCGTCCGCCGCCACGCCGATCTCGTCTACCGCGCCGCCCGCCACGACGCCGGCGGCGGAAACGGGCCGACAGCTCATGGAGTGGATGAATCGGAACAAGCCCGTGCTTGCCGGCCGCGCGCATTAAGCGGCCCGCTCGCTTGCGCTACAGCGGCGCGCCCTGTGCCGGGAACGTCGAGTCGATCAGGAAGTAATCGTCGCCGTTGATTACCCCGTCGTAGTTGAAGTCACCGTTCGACCATCCGGTCAAAACCTGCGGGAACGCAGAATCGATCTGGAAGTAGTCGTCACCGTTGACCACGCCGTCCAGGTTCGCGTCGCCGGCATAGGTGAACTTGATCAGCACGGCGGTGGCGTCCACGGTCTGCCCGTCGAAGAGCGCCGTGTTGCCGTCGGTCAGGCCGAGCACGGTGGCGGCTTCGCCGATGGCGAGAGTTGTCATCGAGCTGCCGGCGGAGGACGTCTTGATCCCGCCGACGCCGTCCCACGTCCCGCCGTTGCACCCCTGCGCGATCAGTCCGGTCAGACCGTCGTAAGCCGAGCCGTTCCACGTTCCGATCGGGCTGTTGCCGGGCGTGTAGTCAACGATGACGTCGTTATCGTGGACGTCGAGCAAGCCGCTGCCGCTGAGCGTCGGCATGGACGAGAGCACCAGCACGCTGTTCCCGCCCGCCGGCAGGTTCGCAACGCCACCGTCGCCGATCGTCAGATTCGTCACCGTCTGCACCGAGCCGAAGTTCGCCACGCCGCCGGAGGTGATCGTGATCGTGCCGACGGTCTGGCTGCCGGCGAAGTTGACCGTGCCGGCGCCGAGGTTGAGCGTGGCGATGTTCTGCGAAGCGTTGACGTTGGCGGTCGCGCCGCCGGAAACGGCGAGAGTTCCGACCGTCCCGCCGGCGCCGTTGAAGTTGGCGGTCCCGCCCGAGAGCGTCAGGCTCGTGACCGCGCCCGACGGCGCGTTGAGACTGGCGGTGCCGCTGGTGACGGCCAGCGTTCCGATCGTCTCGGCAGCGGTAGCGAAGGTGACCGCGCCGCCGCTGAGGTTGAGCGTCGTGATCGTCGCGCCGCCATTGAAGCTGGCGCTGCCGGCGACGATGGTCATCGTGCCGATCGTTTCCGCGGCGGCGGTGTTGAACGTCAGGGACCCGCCGTTGAGGTTCAGCGTGGTGATCGAGTCGCCGCCGCTGAACGTTGCGCTTCCACCGCTGACCGTGATCGTGCCGATCGTCTGGTTTGCGTTGACGGTTGCCGTCGCCGAGGCGCTGCCGAGGGTCAGGCTCGCGACGTCGCCGCTCCCCGCGAGCGTGATGCTGCCGGAGTTGATGGTGACGTTGGTCAGGTGATCGGCGGCGTTGAAGTTGACCGCCGCGCCGCTGTTGACCGTCAGGTTCGCCAGGTTTTCCGTGCCGTTGAAGTTGACGGTCGTGCCGCTCCCGGCTGCGACGACCGCGACCGAGCCGAGATCCGCGCTGGTGCTGTACGCTCCGGTGTTCAGCGACAGCGTCTCCACGTTCGTGTACGTGGTCGTGCGCGTCGTGCGCGTGATCTGCGTCTCGCTGAAGCTAAACGCGTCGGCGGCGCTGGCGCCGATGATCTGCAGCATGTCGCCCGCCGGCGTGTCGTTCGCGCCGCCGTCGTACGAAAAGCCGTTGGCCGGCAGCGGCGAGCCGTTGGTGTAATCGATCAGCAGCGTGTCGTCCCCGCCGAGCAGGTTGAAGTTGAGCTGCCCGGTATTGGCGACGTTGACGGAGTAGTTCGGCGTGGCGGTGACGTTATTGATGAAGACGTCGCTCAGGCCGGAGACGGCGTTCTTGATGATGCGGACGAACTGCGCGGCGCTGTCGCCGGTGACGGTGTTCATCTCCCACGACCGCGTCGCGTCGGTCGCGAGCGGCCGGCCGCTGGGGTTGCCCGCGATGCCGGTGCCGGTATGGCGGAGTGTCAGCAGGTAGATCCCCATCGCGGTCGTTGCGTTGGTAAGGCCGCTGAGCGTGAAGTGGATGTTGTCGGACGTGCCCAGCGACGCCCCGGAGAGCGAGACGGCGTTGCCGTCGCGCGTCAGCGCCAGATCGCCGATGTCGAAACCCGTCACCGGCTCGCTGAACGCGATGTCGATCGACGACAGCGACGTCGTGTGAGGGTCGGGCACGACCGACGCGACCGTCGCCGACAGCACGGTGTCGTCGTCGGCGATCGTCCCGCTGCCCACCGAGCCGGCGATCGTCGCGTTGCTCGGGCTGGAGAGATTGACGGTGTACGTCTCGTTCGCCTCCGCCGTGGTGTCGCCGTTGATCAGCACCGTCACCGTCTGACTCGTCTGTCCCGGGTTGAACGTGACGAGCAGGTTGCTGATCGCCGTGTAGTCGCTCGGCGCCGTCGCCGTCCCGTCCGCGGTCGAAGCGAGCACGGTGATGGTCTTGGCGCTGGCGGCGGAGAGGCTGACGTTGAAGACGGCGCTGGTCGTCCCGCTGTTGCCTTCGACCACGCTCGCGTCGTTGATCGAGATCGTCGGCAGCGGATCGTCGTCGAGGATCGTGCCGATGCCCAGGCCGTCGTTGATTGTCGCGTTGGTCGGGGCGGTGAGCGTGACGTTGAAGGTCTCGTCGTTCTCGTCGGTCGTGTCGCCGACGATCGGGACGTTGAGCGTGACGCTGGAGGAGCCGACAGGAATGGTGACGAGCTGGTTGGTCAGCGCGGTGTAATCCCCCGGCGCGATCGCGGTTCCATTCGACGTTGTCGCGAGCACCGTGATCGCCTTGCCGCTGACGGCTGAGAGGCTGACGGTGAAGCCGGCGTTAATCGTCCCACTGTTGCCCTCGGTCACGGAGACGTCGCTGATCGAAATCGTCGGCGGCGGGTCGTCGTCGGTGATCGTCGTGATGGCGGTGCCGCGGGTAATCGTCGTCCCGCCGCTCGCGCTCGACAGAGCGAGGTTAAACGTTTCGTCGTTCTCGTCCGCCGTGTCGCTGTTGACGGTGACGTTGATCGTCCGCGTCGACACGCCGCCGGAGAAGGTCAACGTGCCGCTGGCCGCGACGTAGTCGCTGCCGGCGGTGGCGGTGGCGTTGGACGTAGCGTAGTTGACCGTCACGCTGCCGCTGCCGAGGTCGGACATGTACACGGTGTACGTCACCGCGTGCGTGCCGCTGTTGCCCTCGGCGGTCGTCTGATCGGCGCTGATGTACAGGCCCGGCAGGTACGTGAGCGTGACGTCGTTCCCGGTCCCGCCGGTGTAGCTGATGCGGAAGGTCTTTCCGCCCGCCTGGAAGATCGCGCCTTCCGCCAGGCCGGTGAACGTGCCGGTCACGGCGTCGGCGCCGTCGTTGTCGATGATCGTGAAGGTCTGCTGGCTGGCGGAAGTGAAGTTCGGGTTGACGCTGAGCGTGCCGTTGAGCGAGACCGTGCCGTTGACGATGAGCTGGTCGTACAGCGATCCCGGGGTGGTGCCGTTGATGTCGCCGGCCAAGGTCGCGGTGGAGCTCTGCGCGTAGTTGCCGGTCTCGGTGAGCTGCGCCGTCGCGCGCGGGGCGACGTCGTTGTAGGTCGTGGCGACGCGCAGCTCGTCCACCGTCCAATGTGCGTTGGCTCCGGTCGAAATTGCCAGCAGGCTGATGTTGAACAGTTCCGCGCTCAGCGTAGCGGCGGGGGTGAGCGACGCTTCGGTCGCGCCGACGGTGGGATTCACATACAGCGTCACCGTGTCCGCGCCGTTGGCGAACTGCACCTTCGCCACCAGCAGCGCCGTCGAACCGACCGTCTCGCTCACCGCCGACGACGCGAGCTGGCTGCCGTCGGTCACCTGCAGCGAATAAAGGTTGTTGTCGCCCGGCTTGCCGATGAACAGCGTCGAAGCCGGGGAGTTGAGCTGGCCGATGACCAGCCCGCCGTAGTCGTTCCCGAGCATCCCGCCGCCCCCGGTCGTGTCCTGGCGGATCAGGAAGCTGAACCAGAACGTGTTCCCCGCGCCGCCGATGGACGCAGGCGAGAGGTACTGGTCGAAGGAGTACGTGCCGGACGTCTGCACCGATCGGCCGGACGTCTCGAGGTTCGGATAGCTCAGGCTCGCCGACTGGATGATCTCCGGCGTGTTGAAGTCGCTGCTGAACGGGTCGCTGAATCCCGGCTCCGTCCAGCCGCCCTGGTTCTGAAGCTGTGAGCCGGCGGTGTAGTTGAAGGGCTCGGAGTAGACGAGCGAGCCGGTGCCGGTCTTGTTGGGATTGACGGTGCCGTTGGTGTTGCTGATGTCCGCGGCAATCGCGCCGCCGCCTTTGAGCACGCCTTGCGCGCCGTTGGTGAGCGGCGCGCCGGTGACGCTGAGCGTCTGACCCGACGCGACGGTGATCGCCCCGTTGTTGGTGAAGCTCGGCGTGGTGCCGCTCTGCGTGACGGTGAGGCTGCCGCCGAGCACCGCGATGGTGCCGCTGTTCTGATGTGCGGCGGAGGATTTGTTGATCGTCAGCGGCGCGTTGATGCTGACGGTGCCGGAGTTGAGCAGGCGCGCGGTGAGCGTGCGCGATCCGCCGGTGCCGGCGCTGGCGCTGACCGTCGCGCCCGCCGCGTTGGTGAGCGGCCCGCCGACGACGCTGAGCGTCGCGCTCTGTGCGTTGTCCGCGGACGTCAGGTCGATCGTGTCGTTGTTCGTGAACCCGTTGGCGATCGTCAGCATCGCGCCGCCGAAGGTCGAGTTCCCCTGCACGCGGATGATCGAGCCGGCGGTGGTCGTGAGCGTCCCGTTGATCGCGTCGCTCGTCCCGCGCGACAGCAGCAGGCCGCTGTTCGAAAGCGGCGCGTTGATGATCGTATTGGACAGCGTGAGCTGACGGTTGGCAGCGTTGGTGATCGTGCCGGCGCCGTTGATGGTCGAGCCGGCGACGGCCAGGGCCGTGGTGGCGTTGGAAAAACTGACGGCAAAACTGGCGGTGGCGTTGGAGAGGTTGAAAGTGCCCGGCCCGGTGATCGAGCCGGCATTCTGATTGAACGTCCCGGTGCTGATTGTCAGCACGGAGGCGGCATTGGAGATGTTGAGCGTGCCGGTGTTCGTAAAACTCGGCGTCGTGCCGGTCTGGAAGATCGTCAGGTTGCCGCTGTTGACGTTGATCGTGCCGCTGTTGGTGTGCGCCGCGCTGCCCTTGGCGAAGGACGCGCCGCTGTTGGCGTTGAGCGTCCCCTGGTTGTTGAGCACCGCGCCGAGCGTGCGCTGCCCGCCCGCGCCGGCGGTGAAGGTGAGGTTCGCGCCGGCGGCGTTGGTGAGCGTGCCGGCCGTGACGGCGAAGGTCGCGTTGGCCGACGCGCCGACCGACGTCAGCTCGATCGTGCCGTTGTTGGTGAAGCCGCTGGCGACGATCAGGTTTGATGCGCCGTCGGTCGAGTTGCCCTGCGCGCGGAGCGTCGAGGTCGCGGTCGTGGTGACGGCGTTGTTGATCGTGTCGGTCCCGCGGCCGAGGATCTGCCCGCTGTTGGCGATCGTGCCGGCGCCGTTGAGCGTCGTCGTCTTCAGCGACAGCGTGCCGAGCGAGTTGATCGTGCTGGCGTTGTTGAGCGTGAGGTTCGACGACTGCACGATGAAGGTCGGCGAGCTCGACGCGTTGTCGCCGAGCGTGAGGCTGTTCACCGTCGTCGTCGTGGCGCTGAGCGTGACGGTGTACGTGCCGGCGAGGTTGATGAAGACGTCGTCGCCGCTGGCGGGGACGGCGTGGGTGTCCCAGTTGTTGGGATCGTTCCAGTCGCCGCCGGCGGCGTTCGTCCATGTCGAGAGCAGGAGTCGAGATTCGAGCCGGTCGACCTGATAGCGAATGGCATCCGCCATGCGCGATCGAAGAGCGCGGGCACGTTGACGGCGGGTGCTCGTGGCAAACGGCATGAAAAGTTTCTCTCTCAAACGCAGCCGCGCGGAGTTGCTCCGCGCGACGCCCTCACAACGAAACGAACGAAAAGCGATTTACGGAGTCGGATAGAACTCGCTCGCGCCCTTTGGCCAACTCTGGTCTTCCCACAATCGTCTATCGAGCCATTCGGCGTGCCCATCGGAGTAGACGACGTTTCCACCGCCTTTGTGGTTGCGAAGTGGGCTGTTGTTCGGCTTCAGCGGGTTGCCGCTTACAGGGCTAACCGGCTCCCCGGCGTCCTGATCCCAGACGAGCGGCGCGCGTCCCTTCAATTTGCTAAGAATCGCGGGGCGATCTCCCGGAAACCAAATGCTGTAGAACTCGAAGCTGACGTGAGCCGAATCGTCCAGCTCATAATCGGCGGTAACGATCTTCGCGGGTTGCGGCGAAATGTCGGAGGGGCAGTGAAAAGTCGCTGGCGCTTTGACGAATTGGTTGGCAAAGTAGGCCAGCACGTCGTTCTGGCCTTGTGCATCATCCCATTTTGAAACCCACAGCTTCGTCGTCGGATCTTGCCAGTAGGGATTGCCATCGGGCAGCTTTCCGTTCCACGCCTGCGCGTACATGTGATGCGCCTCCCCAAGCGTTTTCAGATTCGCCAGACACTGTGTCTTTCGGCTCGCCTCGCGGGCGCGCGATAAGGTGGGCAAGAGGATGCCGATCAGCAGGGCGATGACGCCAATGACGACCAGCAGCTCGGTCAGCGTAAAGCCCCGATGAGGACGCAGCTCGCCAGCGTGGCGACGAACGTCGCGCATGATGCACTCCCGTTTTCCTGCCAGAACCGCGTTGAATCGTGCGATTGTGAGAAACTTCAAACGTGACGAGCAGCCACCCCGTCGCGCGAACCCACTCCCGCGGCGGAAGCGAAAAATCATGCCCGCCGTACTGCCTTCGGTCAAGCAGAATCGTGAATAATCCTTTGACAACGCCGCGGGGTAGTTCATATAAGCTGCGGGCTAGTGGGTTAGCGACACATCGACGCCGGAAACCAAGGCGTGCCCTAAAAAGAAGTGTCCGCGACAGTGCTGTAGAGGAGGCGCGACCGGTTCGCGCGGCAGGGATAGGCATTGAGTACGGATGTTCTGACAAGATCCGCCACTGCGGGGATCGTTGCTGCGCCGGCGGTGCGCCAATCCGCATCGCTCACGGCGAAGGGTAAGTCCGCGCCGGCGGCGCCCGCCGATCGGCCGTCCGTTTCGGGAAAGTTTATCTGCGTTAACGGGCGCAAGTTTTATGCCCGCGGCGTGACGTACGGGCCGTTTAACTCCGACGGCTCGACCACCGAATATCACGACCAAGCGTCCGTCGAGCGCGATTTCGCCGCGATGGCGGCGGCGGGCGCCAATTGCGTGCGGACCTACACGCTTCCGCCGCGCTGGCTGCTCGATGCGGCGCATCACCACGGGCTGTACGTGATGGTGGGTCTGCCGTGGGAGCAGCACGTCGCGTTTCTCGACGAGCGCAAGCATGCCCGCGACATCGTCCGCCGCGTGCGGAAGATGGTGCGGAGCTGCGCCGGACACCCGGCGGTGCTGTGTTACGCGATCGGGAACGAGGTGCCTGCGCACATCGTGCGCTGGTATGGCCACCGCCGCGTCGAGAAGTTTCTGCATCGGCTCTACAAGGCGGTGAAGCGCGAGGATGCGGGGGCGCTGGTCACCTACGTCAACTATCCTTCGACCGAATACCTCGAGCTGCCGTTCGTCGATGTGGTTTGCTTCAACGTCTACCTCGAGACGCAGGAGAAGCTGGCCGGCTATCTCGCGCGGCTGCAAAACGTCGCCGGCGATCGGCCGCTGCTGATGGCGGAGATCGGGCTCGACAGCCTCCGCAACGGCGAAGCGAAACAGGCGGAGACGATCGAGTGGCAGCTTTCGACGATCTTCGGCTCGGGCTGCTGCGGGGCGTTCGTCTTCAGTTGGACCGACGAGTGGCATCGCGGCGGCGAGGCGATCCTCGACTGGGATTTCGGCCTCACCAGACGCGATCGGTCGCCCAAGCCGGCGCACGCCGCCGTGAAGAAGGCCTTCGCGAAGATCCCGTTTGATTCGCAGACCGATTGGCCGCGCATCTCGGTCGTGGTCTGCACGTACAACGGCAGCCGCACGCTCGGCGAGACGCTCGAGGCACTGCGGAAGCTCGAATATCCGGATTACGAAATTATCGTGGTCGATGACGGATCGAAGGACAACTGCTCCGAGATCGCATCCCGCTTCGATTGCCGCCTGATCCGCACGGAAAACCGCGGTCTGAGCGCGGCCCGCAACACCGGCATGGAAGCAGCGGTCGGCGAGATCGTCGCGTACATCGACGACGACGCGTATCCTGATCCGCACTGGCTGCACTACCTCGCGGCGACGTTCATGAACACGTCGCACGTGGGCGTCGGCGGGCCGAACCTCGCGCCGCAGGAGGATGGGCCGATTGCCAGGTGCGTCGCACACGCGCCGGGCGGGCCCATTCACGTGCTACTGAGCGATCACGAAGCCGAGCACCTGCCCGGCTGCAACATGGCGTTTCGCAGGTCGGCGTTGCAAGCGATCGGCGGGTTCGACACGCAGTTCCGAATCGCCGGCGACGACGTCGACGTCTGCTGGCGCTTGCAGGAGCAGGGCTGGACGCTCGGCTTCCACGCCGGCGCCGTCGTCTGGCACCACCGCCGCAATTCCGTCCGCACCTTCTGGCGGCAGCAGCTCAACTACGGCAAGGCCGAAGCGGACCTCGAGCGCAAGTGGCCGCAGAAGTACAACGCCGTCGGGCATCTCACCTGGGCCGGTCGGCTCTACAGCAAATCGATGATGCGGCGGCTGGGCTTCTTCTCGGCGACGCGGATCTATCACGGCACGTGGGGATGTGCTCTGTTCCAGTCGGCGCTGCACGATCCGCCGAGCCTCTGGCGCTCGCTCCCTTCGATGCCGGAGTGGTGGATCCTGGTGATCTGCCTGTTCATGGCGTCGTTCGCCGGCGTCGTCTGGCGGCCGATGCTGCTCGCCGTGCCGCTGCTGCAACTGGCGATCCTCATCCCGATCGTGCAGGCGCTGCTCGCGGGCTTTGCGATTCGCCGGCAGTTCGGACAGCGCCGTCGCAACTGGATCAAGTACTGGGCCGTCACGTCGCTGCTGCACCTGATCCAGCCGATCGCCCGCCTCAGCGGCCGCATCGGCCGCGGGCTCACGCCGTGGCGCAAGCGCGGCGTGGACGGGTTCACTTTCCCCTGGCGTCGCAAGTGGACGCACTGGACGGAAAGGTGGCACGCGCCGGATGCGCGTCTGCGCGGCCTCGAATCGCAGCTCCGCAACCGCGGCGCGGTTGTTCGTCGCGGCGGGGACTTCGATCGTTGGGATCTCGAACTTCGCGCCGGACTGCTCGGCGCGGTCCGCATGGACCTGGTCGTCGAAGAGCACGGACAGGGCAAGCAGCTCGCCCGCTATCGCGCCTGGCCGCGCTGCACCGGCATCGGCCTGGCGCTGATGTTCGCGCTGCTGCTGGTGTCGCTGGTCGATGCGAGCGTCGCCAGCGTGCAGGGCGCGATGATCTGCCTGGTGCCCGCGATGCTGCTGGCGCTGCGGACGATGCAGGAATGTGCCGCCGGCATGGCGGCGGTGAAGAGCGCCATCGCGTCGCTGGAAGGGGCGACGAAGAAGGTGCAGCAGATCCTGCCGAAGGTAACGCCGGCGGAGCTTGGGGTGCCGGTGCCGCACGCAACGACCATCCCGATTTCGCCCCCGACGCCGCAGCGACCCAAGGTGGTCGTGACGGTCAGCGAAGCGTTGCTTGCGGATGACGCGCAACTCGCGCCGGAAGGGTGATTTAGGTCAGTTTCGTCCTGGTTGTGGCCGCGTCGTAGCACGTTCTAAACTGCGATCACAAATGGAAGGAGCGGGGCGGGTATACTGCCCCGTCCTGTGAAGCGAAATCCGGGGTCTCGCTGTCGCTCAACCCCGGCGTGGATGAACCTTCGGTTTCGATGATGCACGAGCAGACGAACATCATGACAAGCGGCGCTCGACCCGCGCCCAGGATCCGCTACGTCGCGCGGATCCTGTCTTACGTGCGCCCGTACAGCGGGCTCGCGGCGATGACGCTCGTGATCATCGTGCTCGGCACGCTCTTCGGCCTCGCCTCGCCGCTGCCGATGAAGATCATGCTCGATTACGTCATCCCGAAGAACCCGGGCCCGCCGCCCGCGTGGCTGCGCGCGGTCTTCGGTAATGTCACCGACAACCAGGGGCATCTGCTCATCGCCACGGCGGTGGCGATGGTGCTGGTCGTGCTGACCGAGAACGTCCTGGCGGTGATCAACAACTACGTCAGCACGAAGCTGAACCAGAAGATGGTGCTCGACTTCCGGAGCGATCTGTTCTCGCACGCCCAGCGCCTCTCGCTCGCGTTCCACGACCAGAAGCGCTCGGGCCCGCTGATCTACGCGATCAACTTCCAGGCCGACGCCGCCGCCGGCATCGTCATCGCCATCCCGCCGCTGCTCGAGAGCTTCCTCACGCTGATCGGGATGATGATCATCACCTACTCGATCGACCGGAAGCTCTTTGGCCTCTCGCTGCTGGTGCTCCCGCCGCTGTGGCTGTCGGTCAAGCTGTACGCGCGGGTGATCGAAGGGCGGCTGCGGCGCGTGAAGGAGATGGAGGAGGTCTCGCTCTCGATCATCCACGAAGCGATCTCGATGCTGCGGGTGATCGTCGCCTTCGGCCGCGAGGGGTATGAATACACCCGCTTCCGCAAGCAGGGTGAGACGGCGGTCGATGCGCGGGTGAACATCACGGTCTGGCAGACGATGTTCTCGCTGGCGGTGAAGCTGATCACCGGCGTGGGCATCGCGCTGATCGTCGGCGTCGGGGCGCACGAAGTTCGCGCCGGGCGGATCACCATCGGCGACATGGTCATGGTGATTGCGTACATCGGCATGGTCTATAAGCCGCTGGAGGCGATCAGCTTCACGCTCGGGTCGCTGCAGAACAACAAGATCAATCTCCAGATGGCCAGCGAGCTGCTCGACCTGCAGCCGGAGATTCAGGACAAGCGCGGCGCGGTGGACATGCCGCGTGCCCACGGCAAGGTGGAGTTCCGCGACGTCTGCTTCAGCTACACCGGCCGAACGGACACGCTCAGGGAGATCAACTTCGTCGCGGAGGCCGGGCAGGTGGTGGCGATCGTCGGCCCGACCGGCGCCGGCAAGACGACGCTCATCAGCCTGATCCCGCGCTTTTATGCCGCGAGCAGCGGCAAGATTTCAATCGACGGACGCGACGTCACCGACATCACGCTCAAATCGCTGCGCGACCAGATCAGCATGGTGCTGCAGGAGCCGCTGCTGTTCAGCGGATCGATCGCCGAGAACATCCGTTACGGCAACCTGGCCGCGACGACCGAGCAGATCATCGAGGCGGCGAAAAACGCCAACGCGCACGATTTCATCTCGCGCCTGCCGCAGGGGTACGACACGCAGATCGGCGAGCGCGGCGCGCAGCTTTCGGGCGGCGAACGTCAGCGCGTCTGCGTCGCCCGCGCGTTCTTGAAGGACGCGCCGATCCTGATCCTCGATGAGCCGACCAGCTCCATCGACTCCAAGACCGAAGCGGTGATCCTGGACGCGCTCGACAAGCTGATGGAGGGGCGCACGACCTTCATGATCGCGCACCGTCTCAGCACCGTTCGTCGGGCGGACAAGATCCTGGTGATGGAGCAGGGCAAGCTGATCGAGCAGGGCCGGCACGAGGAGCTGATCGAGCTGGGCGGGCTGTACAAGCAGTTGCACGATGTGCAGATCGGCGCGAACAGCACGCGCCGTCGGCGCGTGCTCGATCCCGTCCCGTGATTGCAGGGGCGACACTTGTGTCGCCTTCCGCGGACATCGAAGAGGGCGACACAAGTGTCGCCCCTGCACAAATCATCACGTCTGATTCGTTCGCCGGGATTTGTAGCGGGCAACATGAACATCGCGGGAAAGAAGAAGATCGTTCTGCTGGGGATGATGACCAAGATGCCGGTCGCCGGCGTCGTCTGGCAGAACGTGCATTACATCCTCGGCTTCGAGAAGCTCGGGTACGAGACGTACTACGTCGAGGACCACGCGCGCACGCCGACGAGCTTCATGACGAGCGAAACCGACGACCCGACGCCCAAGGCCGCCGCCTACATCGAGCGGACGATGCGGCGGTATGACCTGGGCGACCGCTGGTGCTTTCGCGCGCTGCACGAGGCGAAGCCGCGCTGCTTCGGCATGAGCGAGTCGCAGCTCCTCGATCTCTACAAATCCGCCCACCTGATCATCAACCTGCACGGCGGGACGATCCCGCGCGCGGAGCATTACGCGACCAATCGGCTGGTGTTCCTCGAAACCGATCCCGTCGAGCTGCAGATCGAGCTGTATCACGACAAGCCGGAGGCGCTGGAGTTTTTGAAGCCGCACTGCGCGTTCTTCACCTTCGGCGAGAACTGGGGCAGCAAGGACTGCCGCCTGCCCGTTGATAAACGGTTCAAGTTTCATCCCACGCGCCAGCCGGTGGTGATGGAGCTGTGGGAGCCGTTCCGATCCAACGGCGATGGCGAGTGCTTCACGACGATCGGCAACTGGCAGCAGCCGTTCCGGGAGGTGCACTTCCGCGGCGAGACGTACCACTGGAGCAAGCACTACGAGTTTTTGAAGATCATCGACCTGCCGAAGAAAACCAAGCAGCCCTTCGAGCTGGCGCTGAGCAGCTACAGCGACGGCGACAAGCGGATGCTGGAGCAGAAGGGTTGGCGCGTCCGCCACGCTCTCGATATCTCGACCGACGAGGATCCGTACCGCGATTACATCTGTCAGTCGCGCGGCGAGTTTACGGTCGCCAAGGACCAGAACGTGCGATTGCGCAGCGGCTGGTTCAGCGATCGCAGCGCGACGTACCTGGCCGCGGGAAGGCCGGTCATCACGCAGGACACCGGCTTTGGCAACATCTTCCCGACCGGCAACGGTTTGTTCGAGTTCAATTCGATGCGCGAGATCGTCAAGGCGGTCGATCGGATCAACGCGGATTACGCACGGCACAGCAAGGCGGCGAGCGAGATCGCGCGGAGCTGCTTCAACTACGACGTCGTGCTGCCCAGGCTCCTGAAGGAGGTGGGGATGTGACGGCGGCGGTGGCATCGACATCTTCGCCGCTCGCCGGCGCCGCGGAGATCTTCCCGCGCGACATGGATCTCACCGTTGTCTCGCGCAATCCGACGCGATTGAGCGACGCGACGATCGAGATCGTCAACGGGATCAGCATCCCTTGCATCGAGCTCGATTCGCCCCGCGCGAGCATCATCCTCGTCACGCACAACAATCTCGCGTTCACCAGGCTTTGTCTCGGCGCTCTGCTCGGCCACGCGGAGCGAAACGACCTCGAAATCATCGTCGTCGACAACGCCTCGACTGACGGCACGACGGAGTTTCTCCGCTCAATGTCGCCGACGATCACGCTCATCGCCAACGAAGGCAATCGCGGCTTTCCCGCAGCGAACAACCAAGCGCTCGCGATCGCGCGGGGCCACTTCCTCGTCCTCCTCAACAATGACACAATCGTGCCGCGGGGCTGGCTGGAGCGGCTGATCGATCATCTCACGAATGATCCGACGGTCGGCTCGATCTGCGCCTGCACCAACCGCATCGGCAACGAGGCGGAGATCGACACGTCCTGCCGCACCTTCGGGGAGTTCTGCGATTTCGCGGCCCGGCGGATGCGCGAGTTGGCTGGGACGACTTTCGACCTGCCGATGGCGCCGATGTTCTGCATGGCGATGCGGCGGGAGGTCCTCGAGAAAGTCGGCCCGCTCGACGAGCAGTTCGGCGCCGGCATGTTCGAGGACGATGACTACGCGATGCGCGTCCGCGCCGCCGGCTATCGCGTCTGCTGCGCCGACGACGTCTTCGTTCACCACTTCGGCGGCGCGAGCTTCGGCAATCTCATCGCCTCCGGCGAGCACGGAAAGTTGTTCCGCGCCAACCGCGAGCTGTTCGAGAAGAAGTGGGGCGTGACGTGGCGCTCGCACGGCGGACGGCGCAAGCCGGACTACGACCAGCTTCTTGATGCCATCCGTGCCGCCGTGGCTGCGATCATTCCGAAAGGCAGCACCATCGCCGTCATCAACAAGGGCGACGAGCAACTGCTGAAGCTGGAAGGCATGCGCGGCTGGCATTTTCCGCGACAGGAGGACGGGCAGTACTCCGGTCACTATCCCGCCGACGGCACGGCGGCGGTGGCGCACCTGGAAGCGCTGCGCGAGAAGGGGGCGGAATATCTGCTCATCCCGCGCACCAGCGCGTGGTGGCTCGATCATTATCCGCCGCTGGCGCAGCACCTTGATCAAACCTGCAGCCGTGTGAAGATCGACAGCGATTGCTGCCTGATCTTCGATTTGTCGCGCCGCGATTTGAAAAACGAGCAGCCGCAAGAGACGTGGCAGCAGCGACACATTCGCGAGCTGTGCGCGGCGCTGTTGCCGGCGGGGGCGAAGGTGGTCGTCATCGAATCGACGCGAACGAAGCCTGACGACGCGGATTTCTTCGTCATTCCGGCGGATCGACTGGAATGGCTCGGGCAGCGGGACGACGTGAAGGGTCGGCTGATCGCCGATCGCAGACACGTCGGTCGGATTTACGAGATCGTTCGATGAGCAAGCGGCGCGTCCTTTACGTCTGCCACAACCACCCGAAGCTTCGGCCGGGCGGCGCGGAGGCGTACGCGCTGGAACTGTACGAGGCGATGCGCGATCGGTCGGAGCAGTTCGAGCCGATCTTCCTCGCCGCCGCGCGTCCGCCGGTCGAGGGCGTGCCGCCGCGGCGGGAGACGGCGTTCGCGCCCGCGGTGAAGGGCGATCCGCGGCAGTACTTCTTCATCAACGATCCGGTCAACGTCGACTGGTTCTTCTGTACCGCGAAGAACAAGGACGTCGCCACCAAATCGTTCCGCGATTTCCTGCTCGCGACGCGGCCGGACGTCGTGCACTTTCAGCACACGCTCTTCCTCGGCTACGACCTGATCACCGTCGCGCGGGACGTGCTCGGGCCTGACGCGCCGATCCTGTACACGCTGCACGAGTACCTGCCGATCTGTCATCACCACGGGCAGATGAGCCGGACGTTCGACCGCTCGCCGTGCACGCACGCGTCGCCAAAACGCTGTCATGAGTGTTATCCGAAGATCGCGCCGGAGCAGTTTTTCCTGCGGAAGCAGATCGTGCAGGCTCACTTCGCGCATGTGGATCTGTTCCTCGCGCCGAGCGAGTTTCTCCTGGAGAAATACGTCGAGTGGGGCATTCCCCGCGAGAAGATCCGGCTTGAGGACTACGGACGCCGGCCGCTCGCCCGGGCCGGCGAAGAAGGTGAGCGCCGCAAACGCAATCGGTTCGCATTCTTCGGACAATTCACGCCGTTCAAGGGGGCGGATGTGCTGCTGGAGGCGATGAGTTTGCTGTCACACGCAGATGTGCATCTGCGGATGCACGGCGCGAACCTGGAGTATCAGCCGCAGGCGTTTCAGAAGCGGTTTCACGCGCTGCTTGAGCGGGCGGCGGGGAACGTGACGCTCGTCGGGAAGTATGCGCACGATCAACTGCCGCGACTGATGGCGGACGTCGATTGGGTGATCGTCCCGTCGATCTGGTGGGAAAATTCGCCGCTGGTGATCCAGGAGGCGTTCATGCACGGGCGGCCGGTCGTCTGCAGCGACATCGGCGGGATGGCGGAGAAGGTGACCGACGGCGTGGACGGACTGCATTTCCGCGCCGGTGACGCGCAGAGCCTCGCCGATATCATCCGCCGCGCGGCGCATGAGCCGGGGCTATGGCAGAAGCTGTCGCGCGGCATCCAGCCGATCTATGACGTCAATGAGCAGGTGCGTGTGATGGAATCGATCTATCACGAGCTGTTGGAGCGAACGGCGGTGGCGGGAGGTGTGGCGTGAACCGCAATGAGCTGCTCGAAGCCGCGAGATTGCCGCGGGAGGCGCGCGGGGCGGCGATCGCTGGCGCCATGCCATCCGGCTGCACACGGCCGACTCAGATGTACCTGATCCGCGAGGCGCTGCGCGAGCGCTGGCCTGTGTGCGAGGACGTGCGCAACGCGCCGCGCGGCTTGCGCGTCGACGGACTGGTGCGCGTGGATTCGCGATCGTTCTACGTACACGGTTTCGCCTGCGACAACGCGTCGCCGATTGAATCGCTGCGAATCATCGCCCCCGACGGGAGTGAGATCGAGCTGGCGGAACGGGCATTTCGACATCCGCACGGCGACGCCGACGGCTTCTATCAGAGCGATTTCCGCCGCCGCGAGTCTGGCTTTATCGCGTATATCGCGACGGATCGAGAACAACTCTCCGACGGCTGGCTCGCCGTGATGGAAAACGAAGCGGGCGAGGGGCTCGAAGCGCGGTCGGCGACGGCGATCGATGAAGTGAACCTCGCGAGACAGGCGATCCTGACGCACCTGCGCTTCGATCACGACGCCAAGCTGCTGCGCGATCACGCGCATCCCGCGATCGAGCGATTGCAGGCCCGGCTCAAGGCGGATGCGGCGGGGCATGAAACGTACGAACTCGGAGCGGTACCGACATCGCCAGGGGTCTCGATCATCATCCCGCTGTTCGGTCGGATCGATCTGGTCGAGAACCAGCTCGCGGCGATGGCGCGCGATCCGGAGGTGCGGCAGGCGGAGCTGATGTACGTGCTCGACTCGCCGGAGCTGGCGGACGAGCTGCGTGCGAAGCTCACACAGCTTCAGGATCTTTTCCACGTCGGGTCGCGCGTCGTGGTCATGGAGCGCAACTGCGGCTTCGCCAACGGGTGTAACGTCGGCGTCGCTCGATCACGCGGGCGACGGATCGTGTTCATGCATTCGGATGTCGTTACCGCAAAGCCCGGCTGGCTTTCCGGTCTTCAGAAGCACGCGGCCGGAATCGTCGGCGCGACGCTGCTCTACGCGGACGACTCGATCCAGCACGCCGGCTTTCGCGTCGCCGCCGATGGAACGGTCGAGCAACCGGGCAAAGGCCTCCACAAGGATATGCCGCTCGCGCCAACGCCGATCGACGCCGTGTCGTCCGCCTGCATGATGATCGATCGAAAAGACTTCGACGCCGTCGGCGGCGTCGCCGGGTGTTTCGTCGATGGTGAGTTAGAAGACGTCGACCGGTGCCTGCGCCTGCGGCGCGACAAAGGGCTCATCTCTTTCCAGGCTTCCAGCGGTCAGCTTTAACAAAACGAAGGGCAGT
>JAICTV010000126.1 GCA_025936175.1 Phycisphaerae bacterium | reverse complement strand
CACCTGCCCCATGACCAGCGCCACGGTGGCGATGGTCAGGGCCAGCAGCACGACGAACAGATAACCTTCAGGCATGACAGCACTCTCGCCTTACGTCCAATGCGTTAGCCGATGACGCGCCGCGCGAACCAGTCGGTCGGCAGCTTCATGCCGGCGTGCTCGATCTTGGTCACCAGCCGCGGGCGGATGCCGGTGGCGACGAACCGCCCCACCGCCTGCCCGTTCTCGTCCACGCCGGTCTGCTCGTACAGGAACAGGTCGTGCATCTGAATTTGCTCGCCCTCCATGCCGGTGATTTCCGAAATGGAGGTGATCTTCCGCCGCCCGCCCATCAGCCGCTGCGCCTGCACCACCAGGTTCAGCGCGCTGCTGATCTGCTGCCGCAGCGCGCGGATCGGAATGTCGAACCCGGCCATGCTCACCGTCACCTCCAGGCGGCTCAGCGCGTCGCGCGCGCTGTTGGCGTGGATGGTGGTCATCGAGCCCTCGTGGCCGGTGTTCATCGCCTGGAGCATGTCCAGCGCCTCGGCCGAGCGCACTTCGCCGATGATGATCCGGTCCGGCCGCATACGCAGGGCGTTGCGCACCAAGTCGCGCTGCGTCACCTCGCCCGCGCCTTCGATATTGGGCGGCCGTGTCTCCAGCCGCACCACGTGCGGCTGCTGGAGCTGAAGTTCCGCCGCGTCCTCGATCGTGATCACGCGCTCGTGCACCGGGACGTATCGCGACATGCAGTTCAGCAGCGTCGTCTTACCGGAGCCCGTGCCGCCCGAGATCAGGATGTTGCAGCGCGAGACGACGGCGGCGGAGAGGAATTCGACGATCATCGCGGGGATCGAGCCGTGGCGAACCAGATCTTCGATCGTCAGCGGGTTGTGGCCGAAGCGGCGGATCGACATCGCCGGGCCGTCCAGCGCCAGCGGCGGGATGATCGCGTTCACGCGGCTGCCGTCCGGCAGACGCGCGTCCACCATCGGGCTGATCTCGTCCACGCGGCGGCCGACCTGCACCACGATGCGGTCGATGATCTGCCGCAGGTGCGCGTTGTCGCGGAAGCTCACGTCCGTCAGCTCGAGCTGCCCGGTGCGCTCGACGTACACGCGATCGAACTTGTTGACCAGGATGTCGGTGATCGTCGGATCTTTCAGCAGACCTTCGAGCGGGCCGAGACCGAACGTCTCGTCCATCACGTCGTCCATCAGCTTGGCCTGCTCGGCGGAGCTGAGGAGCCCTTTTTCGCTCTGGTACAGCTCGCGGATCAGCGTGCGGACTTCCTGCCGCACCACGTTGATCGGCATCGAGCGGAGGTTCTGCACGTTGAGCCGCTCCACCAGCTTCTGGTGGATCTTCACGCGCATCTGCACGAGGTACTGCTGGCGCTCGGGCGTGACGCCGGACGACGGAATCGCCGGCGGCGCCACCATCGTCGCCAGCCCGCTTCCGGATCCGACGCCGTCCGCTTGCGGCTTGGCGCCGTTACCGTTGCCGTTGCCGTTTGCGTTATCCCGATTTCGATCGAACGAGAACAGAGCCATGACTCAGTCCTGCAACAATTCCCCCCAGACACCCACCCGCTCCGCGACGCGCGGAGCGCAGCTTCTCCTCTTCACCTTCCCTCCGTCCTAAGTTCCTACACCGACCGGGCGGTGCGTGCTCGCGACATTCGCAACCGACGCGACTGTCAGCCCGAGCGGTACTCCGCGAAGGATCTCGGAGTCGAACGATTTTCGTCCGCCTAGATCCCTCGGAGTACCTCGGGATGACATCTCCCGCGGATTCGCGACGAACTTACTTCTTCCCGGCCGTCCTCCCGTTCAGCATCTGCACCAGCCCTTGCAGGCTGTCGCTCATGTCGGCGCGTGGCGAGCGGAGGATGACCGGCTCGCCGTAGTTGATCGCGGCGATCGCGTTCTTGAAATCGTTGGGCACGCTCCAGGCGATCTTGACGCCCAGCGCCCGCTCGACCTCGTCGGCGTCGATGTCGTATCCGCGCTTGGTCGAGCGGTTGACGATCACCTTGACCTTGGCCATGTCCTCGCCCATCCGTCGCAGCGTTCCCATGAACCGCTCGGTGTTCTTGGTCGAGGGAACGTTGAGCTGCATGACGAGGATGTTCAAGTCCGCCTGCTGGATCGCCGCCTGGTACGTCTGCTCGGTGCTCATCAGCGAGTCGAGCACGACGTAGTCGAACATGCGCGACACCACGCCCAGCAGCCGGATCAACCCCTGCCGGTTGATGCGCTGCGCGTCCTCGCACAGCTCCGGGCGGCTGAGGATGGCCAGCCCGCTGTTGCGGTGGATCGTCAGCGCGTTGTCCAGCAGCGCCGAATCCAGCTCCGTCGTCGGGTCCATCAGATCGGCGATCGAATACCTGGGCCGGACGTCGAATGCGCTGGCGGCCGTGCCGCGCACCAGGTCGAGATCGATCAGCAACACCTTGGCGTTCTTGGCCAGCGACGCGGCGATGTTGCAGGCGACGGTGGTCGAACCGCACCCGCCGGTCGTCGGGATGAAGTGAAGCACCTTGGCGCGCTTCTCCTCACGCCCGAGCTGCGCGATCCGCTCGATCGCCACCAGGAACTTCTGCTGGTTCACCGGCAGCGGGACGAACTCCTTGACGCCCGCGTGCATCGCGTCCAGCACCAGCGACGTCTCCAGCACGTTGGTCATCACGAAGAACGCGCTGTTCGGATGCGAGCGGATGAGCGGCTCGAGACGCTGGAGCTGGTCCGCCGGATTGGGGTCGATGTGCACGACCACCAGCCGCGGCGGATCGGAGGCGTTCAGCACCGCCGGGAGCTGATCGATCCGCTGGATCTGCGTCACCGCCGCCACCCCGTGTCCGGAGAGGAAATGAGCCATCTCCTGCCGGTTGGCGGCGTCAGCGTCGACGATGCAGCAGTTCAACGACACGTTCGGCTACTCCATTTCCAACTTCACTCGGCCGCGCGCTGTGCGACTACTTGATCTCGCTCCCGTCCGCCGGGACGAAGCCGTACGTCCCGATGAACGGGCGCACCGGCATCTTGCGGAGCTTGGCGTCATCGATCGGCCCGCCCCCGTCCTGGTTGAGGTACAGGTCGGCTTCGGTCGGATGGCGCCAGTTCTCACCCGGCAGCGGCGGGACTTCGCCGGGATTCAATGCCCGCACGAGCCGCGGCGTCACCATCACCACCAGTTCCGTCTCGCTGCGCTGGTAGCGCACCGAGCGGAAGAGCGCGCCGATGACCGGGAGATCGCCGAGCAGCGGCGTCACGTCCTTGTTCGACGCGACGCGATTGTCCAGCAGCCCCGCGATCGCCAGCGTCTGACCTTCGGTCATCTCCACCGTCGTCGACATCCGACGCGTGCGCGTGCCGGGGATGCGGAACCCCTGCGCGTTCACCGCGAAGGTGAAGTCCACGTCGCTCACTTCCGGTGCGATCTTCAGCCGGACCTTGCCTTCGCCCAGCACCACCGGCGTGAACAGCAGGCGCACGCCGAACGGCTTGAACTCCACCGTGATCGACGTGCCCGAGTCGTTACCGCCCTGCACGATCGGGATGGGGAACTCGCCGCCGGCGAGGAAGTCGGCTTCCTGTCCGCTGACGGCGGTCAGGTTGGGTTCGGCCAGGACGCGGAGCAGGTTGTTCTGCCGCAGCGCCGAGACGAACCCGTCGATCGCGGTATTCCCGACGAACGCGCGGCCGAACTGCGTGATGTCAGCGCCCGGGGCGAGCTCGGCAAACTGAGAGAGGCCCTGCACGTCCTTGAGCGTGAAGGCGTTGAGGCCGATGGTGCTGGCGCCGAAGGAGCCGCGGCTGTCGATGAATCCCAGGTTGACGCCCAGCGCGTTGGTCGCCGTTTTGGAGACCTCCGCGAAGCGCACCTGGAGCTGCACCTGCTGCCCGCCAGACACCTCGAGCATGTTCAGCACTTTGTTGCCGTAACCGCTCGCCAGTTGCACCGCCTGATCGGAGGAGATGACGTTCGGGACGGTGCCGGTCAGCGCGATCGTGCCTTCGTTGTCGATGACGTCGATCTTCGCGTCCGGCATCAGCCGCTCGTAGAGCGAGCGCAACGCCAGCAGGTTCGCCTGCACCAGCACGTCAACCGTCTGCGAGTTGTCGTCCTCGTCCCAGACGATGATCTGCGTGGTGCCGGCCTTCTTGGCCGTCACCAGAATGCGGGTCGGCCCGATGCCGTTCACTTCCGCGATGTCCGGCTGACCGACGCTGATGCGCTTGTACGGCCGGCTGGTGGTGAGCGTGACGGACTTGTTGACCAGCAGGCGGACGTTGCCCGCCTTCTCGTCGATGCCGCCGGTGATCAGCGGCGTGGAAGCCACCGATCGCATCGTCGTCGGCGCCGGCGCCGCGCCAGCCGCCTGCGGTTTAGCGCTCAAACCCGCAACGGCCAGAGACGCCGCCACGGCGATGCACCACAACCCTTGCTTGCCCCGATTTGCCCGAGAGTGAATCATGGCCTCTCAACCCTTCGCGATTAGCGAGCGAACCCACTGCCTGAAACAATCCTCCGTGCAACGAGACGAGTGAACAAACCGGGCGCTTGCCCGGATGTCCTTCGGGCTTACTTATTTGCCCGAAGCTGTCCGTGAATCATCGCCGCTGCGCTGATTGGCGGTGGCTTTTACGCCCTCGCTCTTGCGCGTCGTCGGCGTCGTCTCGTGCCCTGCTTCCTGTTCCTTGCCGTCTTTGTCGTAATAGATCGTGCTTTCCTGCCCGCCGCGGATGATTTGCACCGGCCGGCGATTGTCCGGCTCGGCGGCGGGCGGGACGTTGGCGAACGTGCTGTCGTCCGGCTGCGCCTTCGGCGCCGGCTCGTCGGCCTTGGGCGCATCCGGCAGGCCCATCAGCTCGTTCTCGCTGATCGAGCCGCTCTCGCCCAGCGCCGTCGCGTCGGAATTGCCGCGCAACACCAGGCGCGGCTTGCCGCCCATCGAGCTGGCCAGGTCGATCGTCGCCGCCTGCTTGGCGGTCACCAGCAGCGTCACGGTCTTGATCGGCCCGTTGTCCACGCCGGTCACCTGCCCGTCGCGATACGTCGTGCTCGTCCGCTGCCGCTGCAGGTACTGAACCTTCACGTTCTCGACGATGGTCTTGGCGATGGTGGTGTCGTTCTTGCGGAGGGTGGCGATGACATCCACCGCGACACCGGGCGTCAGCATGTTGGCGACGCTGCTGGAATCGCTCACGTCGATCGAGACCGCGCGCATGCCTTTGGGGACCATCGCTTCCAGACCGCTGCCCGAACCCTTGGCCGCCAGCGCGTTGTCCGCGACGTACGAGCCGGTCACCAGCGAGCTGAGAACCGTTCGTCCGATCGCATCTTTCGTGTCGCGCAGCGCCTTGGCGGGCACGAGCGTCGCCGGCATCTCGACCAGCGTCACGTCCTGATCGGTGATGACCTTGCCCGGCTCCAGATCGGTCTTGGCCATCACCACGCCGAGGCTGGCGCGCGGCGCGCTGCCGTACTTGTGCAGCATGTCCACGCCGACCTTGGCGGTGACCAGGCCCAGCACCAGGGCGACCATCAGCGAAACGGATGTCTTGAGCTTCATTTTCTTTCCCTCGGTACGACGCGTGAGGTCGCCTTCCTTAAGACTCGATTCGCATGGTCGCGATGCCCTGCATCACGGAGTTGTCGTGCACCAGGTCCGTTTGCTTGCCGTCGGTCTTGATGATCAACCCCGTATCGACGCCGATGTCTTTCCAGTTCGCCGTCACCTTCACCGTCATGTAGCGGACCCCGTTGATCGTCGGATACTCGAATGTCGTCGCGTACTTGCCGGAAGGAACCTTGATGTTCGCCATCAGGGCATCGACGGCCGCCTGCGCGGCGGCGTTGCGATCGTCATCGCCCCAGTTCGGATTGGCCACGATCCCCGCGCGTACGCCGTCGCGTGCGGCGGCTTGGAAGTTGTGCTCGAGGTAGAACCAGTACCCGAACTCGACGGTGCCGAAGGCGAGCAGCAGCAGCAGCGGAAGGATCAGTGCCATCTCGAGCACTTCCGTCCCGCTCCGCCCGCGCAGCGATCCGCCGCGCCAAACGCGTCGATGTGATGTCTGCGTCTTCATTGTGCTTCACTCCTTCACACACTCACCGCGGCCGCGCTCGTTTGGACGAACTCACCCACGACTAGCGCGCCGCCACCCACATCACCACCGCCACCGTCGCAAAGAGGACGTTGACGGCGTTGGGCATCGGCTTGTCGATGCTGCGACAGCCCCTGCCCGTCTCGATCACGTGCTCCTTGCCCAGCGTTCTCGCGTTGAGCACACCCAGGAGCATCACGCCCGTGTTGTGCACGAGCGCCGAAAACTTACCGGTGACAACCGACTGCACGACCGCGACGACCATCGAGACGATCGCCGCTGCCGCGAACACCCACACGACAGGCCAGATCCCGAGCCACGCGCCGATCCCCGCCATCAGCTTCACGTCCCCCGCGCCCCGGCCGCCGACAGCATACACCACGAAGGTGAGCACGAACCCGACGGCGAGCCCCGCAAGGCTCTGAAAAAGGCTCGTTGTGGCGATCGGGGTGAGGCTCTGGGCAATTCCTGCCAAGGCCACCGTTAATGTCAGCCAGTTGGGGATGCGGCGGGCACGGAAGTCCGTCACCGCGGCCACCGCGAGCAATCCCAGCAGGGGCAGATACATCAGTAATGATGACGGCGAAACGTGCATCGCTCTTCCGATTGCCGATGAGCAACACGGTCATCCCGAGGTACTCCGAGGGATCTCGTTTGCCCTTACACATCCGAGATCCCTCGCGGAGTACCGCTCGGGATGACATCCCAGTTCCCTGCAGCGCATCTACGGCTGCGCCGGGATCTGATTGTTGACGTTGTTCCACATGGCCGTGACCTTCGGGCCGATTAACGTGATCGCGGTGATCGCGCCGATAACCAGAAGACCGCAGACCAGACCCCATTCCAGGGTCTCGGTGCCGTTCTCGTCACGAACGAAACGGCCGATGATGCTCTTGAAGTTCTTCATTGCGACTTCCTCCTTAGAGGTAAAAAGACCAAAATCCTTCCTACTCAAACACAGCCGACGCGGACCCACCGCAACGGCTTGAGAGCCGTGGCACGCGCCACCACCCAATCTGTTCCGCCCGAACAAGCTTTGCCCCAAACGGTTCGTCTCAGCACCCCGAGCATCGCGACTGACGTGTGCGAGCTACGGCTGAGCGGGGATTTCGTTATTCAAGTTGTTCCACATCCCGCTGATCTTCGGTCCGATCAGCGTGATCGCCGTGATCGCGCCGACGACGATGAGCCCGCAGACCAGGCCCCATTCCAGGGTTTCGGTGCCGCGCTCGTCGCTCAGCAGATCCATCCACAACTGCCGAAACAGTTTCATAGCAGTCCTCGCTCTCTCGCAGCCAGACGCTCGTCGCACGACCGCGTGCGACTTAGGTACATCACTCTCTAACGCAACACCGCCGGCGCAAGTCCGCCGGCTCCCACGCGCCGGCCACGCCTTTGCCGAACTGATGACTATGTCAGAAAGCCACAACGATGTGGTCCAGGCCGTGACAATCCAATCACGGCCGATGAATTTTATTTCATCTTCGAGCGTTGCAGGAGAGCTTGGCCGCCACGCAAACGACGGCTAAGGATGTCCAACCCACTGGACCCGGCCCCGCGTCTTGAGTCGCCGACGCCGGCGATTGAGGCGCGTATCAAACGGCCAATTCCTCCAATGAATTCGCCATCTCTCCGAAACTGCCTAACCGATGTGAATTTCGCGCAAAATCCGCAGCCCACAGCGGTCAGACGACCGGCGGGAAGCATCGCTCGGAGGGTATGACGTGTCAAGAAAGAATTTGAGAAGCGGATGAGACTGTCTTCAAACTGGGCAAGAACGCTCGCCTGGCGCGTCGGGCCGCGTGTCACGCGCCACACAGACTGACTTCACTGGCCGACTGCATTGTCTGCACTGGGTTGGGTCGCCGCCGGCGCGCCGCCGGGGGTCGCGGGTGATGTCGATCGCGCCGCCTTCGGATCGTTCAGAATCGCCAGGCGGATGCGCGCGTCCCGAAGCTTGGGATCCAGTTCCAGAGCGCGCTGGTAATACGCCCTGGCCTCATCGCGCTTGCCCTTCTGCTCGCAGATCGAGCCAAGGTTGTAGCTGACCTCCGCGGGCGAAAGCACCGCCGAGAGCTGCGCCTTGGCGTCCTCGGTCTGATCGCGCCGCGCCAGCAGCAGCCCGTAATTGATGCGGCAGGACGCGTCGTCCGGATCCTTGGCGATGCCCTGCTTGAACGCCGACTCCGCCTCAGCCCAATGACCGGCGACTTCGTAGGTCAGCGCGAGGTTGTTGTACCCCTGCACGGAATTCTTCGTCACCTGCAGGTACTTCTGCCACGTCGCGATCGCCTCGTCGAAGCGCTTCTGCAGCGTGTAGGCCTGCCCGAGATGGAACAGCGCATCGCGATGACTCGGATCGAGCTTCAGCGCCTCGTTGTATTGTGAGATCGCGCGCGCGAAATCGCCTTGCGCTTCGGCGAGCTGCCCCGCCGCCACGCGCGTGTTCGCGCTGATCGGCGGATCCTCCATCTGCTCGAACGGGTCGCGCTCGTGGCTGGCGCTCTCGGTCTTGGACAACTGCTGGTTCTTCGATTTTGCCGCCGCCGTCTTGTCCTTGTTCTTCCCGCCGCAACCGATGACCAGGAGCAGCGCGAGAGACGGCACGATGGCGGAGGTGAGAAGACGTCGTGTCATGACGATCCTTTGCTGATGCTAACCGCTTATTTATCGGCATAATCCGCCGATCTCAATCGCCCTACAATGCGAACATCATGATCCGTCTGGCTTTTTCCACCAACGCCTTCAAGAAAAACACGCTGGACGAGGCGATCGACACGATCGGTGACATCGGCTACACGGGCGTCGAGCTGATGGCCGACCTCCATCACGCCTACCCTCCCGCGATGAACGCCGCCCGCACCGCGGCGACGCAACACCACCTGGCGGAGCGAAAATTGCCGGTCAGCAACGTCAACGCCTTCACCCTGTTTGCCTGCGGCGACACGTATCACCCCACGTGGATCGAATCGGACCCGGCCCAGCGCGAGCGGCGCATCGCCCACACCTTGCGCTGCATCGATCTCGCCGCCGATTTCCGGGCCAGGACGGTCAGCCTCCAACCCGGCGGACCGCTGATCGGGAGCGCTCTGGCCCGCGAAGAGGCGAGCGAGCGTTTTGCTGAAGGCATCTCGCGCGTCTTGCCGCGCGCAAAAGAGCGAAACGTCATTCTGGCCATCGAACCCGAGCCGGGCCTCTTCATCGAAAACGCCGCGGAGTACCTCGAGTTTAAGAACCGCTTCTTCAAGAACGAGCTGACCGTCCTGATGAACTGCGACGTCGGCCACCTTTTCTGCGTCGGCGATGATCCCGCCGATGTGATCCGGCGCCACGCGGATCAGATTGCCCACGTCCACGTCGAAGACATCGGCAAGAACCGCGTGCACCAACACCTCATGCCCGGCAGAGGCGTGATCGATTTCGCTTCAATCTTCCGGGCACTGGACGACATCCATTACAGCGGTTGGACAACCGTCGAGCTCTATCCCTACGAAACCACCGCCGCCGGCGTGGCGAAGGGGGCGTTTGATCACCTGCGGCGATTCGTTTCGTAGCATGGCCAGAGCTGGCATCACTTCAATTCCAGCACCACGACCGACTTTGCCGGCAGCGTCGCGGTGAGTTGATCGCCTTTCACTTCCGCGCCGTCGAAAGGCATCGGCTTGACCGCGTCCGGCTGATCGAAGGTGTTGTGCGCGTCCAGCTTCTCCGCAGTGATGATGTGACCACTCACGCTCTTGACGACCGGCCCGCTGAGCTTCGCCGTCACCTTCGCCGCGCGATCCGCTCGCGCATTCACCAGTGAGACGTGGATGGCGCCCTCCTTGTCCTTCGACGCCGAGACGTACACGGATTCCTTTCCCGCCGTCACCTCGCTCGGCAGCAGCGCCGCACCCTGGTGCACCTGGTACAGGTCGAAGACGTGATACGTCGGCGTGAGCACCATCTTTTCCTTCTCGGTCAGGATCATCGCCTGCAGGACGTTCACCATCTGCGCGATGTTGGCCATCATGATGCCGTCGGCGTGGTTGTTGATGATGTTGAGGTTGATGCCGGCCGCCACCGCGTCGCGAATCGAATTCTGCTGGTAGAGGAAGCCGGGGTGCGAGCCTTCCTCCTGGTCGTACCACGTGCCCCACTCGTCCACGACGAGCCTGACGCGATGCTGCGGGTCGCGGTTGGCCATGATCGCCAGGTGCTTGTCGAGCAGCGCTTGCAGGTGAAGGGTGCGTGAGATCGTGCTGTCCCACTCCGATTGCGGGAAGCCGGTGGCTTTCCCTTTGTGGTCCCAGTTTCCGGTCGGCAGCGTGTAGTAGTGCAGCGAGATGCCGGTCATGTTCCGCGCGCCCACGCGATCCATCACGACGTCGGTCCAGTTGAAGTCTTCCCCGTTGGAGCCGCAGGCGATTTTCTCGATCCGGTTGCCGGGGTAGTTCTTCACGAACGTCGCGAATCGGCGGTACTCGTCGCTGTAGAACTCGGGCCGCATGTTTCCGCCGCAGCCCCAGCTCTCGTTGCCGACACCGAGGTACTTGATCTTCCACGGCTTCTCGCGGCCGTTGGCGCGGCGCTCGTCCGCGAGCGTGGACTGCGAATCGCTCGTCATGTACTCGATCCAATCCATCATCTCCTGAGGGGTCCCGGAGCCGACGTTGGCGGAGATGTAGGGTTCGCAGCCGATCTGCTCGCAGAAGTCGAGAAACTCGTGCGTGCCGAACGAGTTGTCCTCGATCACCATGCCCCAGTGGGTGTTGATTCGTTTCGGGCGCTTTTCGCGCGGGCCGATTCCGTCGCGCCAGTGGTATTCATCCGCGAAACATCCGCCGGGCCAGCGGACGACCGGGACGTGGATCTTCTTCAAGGCCGCGACGACGTCGCTGCGAATCCCGCGCGTGTTGGGGATCGTCGAATCCGTGCCGACCCACACGCCTTCATAGATGCAGCGGCCGAGGTGCTCGGCGAATTGGCCGTAGAGCTCCGGGCGGATCGTCGCACCCGGTTGATCGGCGCGGATCAGCAACTCGACCGCGACCGGGGAGTTGTCGTTGGACTGAGCCATCGCCGCGGAGCAGAATAGGAAAGCGCCGGCGACGATGAGGCAGATGAAGGGACAGTGGTGGTTTGACATGGTGGCGGCAGTGGAACTCCCATGAAAATTCCAGTCAACTTTTTATTGCTTGTCGTGACAGCGTCGCTCGTTGCAGAAACCGTTCGCGCCGCGGAGAAGACGCCGCCGCGCGTCGTCGGTTACTTCGCCGAGTGGACCGACTACACGGCCGATCAAATCCCCGCCGACAAGCTCACGCACATCAACTACGCCTTCGGCGTGATCAAGAACGGCGAGTGCTCGATCCAGAACGAAGAGAAAGCGCTGAAAAAGTTCGCCGGTCTGCGCGAGTTGAAGCAAAAGCATCCGAACGTGAAGACGCTGGTCTCGGTCGGCGGATGGACCGATTCCGGCCCCTTTTCCGACGCCGCGCTGACGCCCGAGTCGCGCGCCAAGTTCGCCAAATCGTGCGCGGACTTCGTCACCAGGCACGGTTTCGACGGCGTCGATATCGACTGGGAATACCCCGGCGGCGGCGGGATGGATAAAACCAAGGGCCGGCCTGAGGACACGAAGAATTTGACGTCGCTCCTGACAGAACTGCGCGCGCAGCTCGATGCGATCGGCAAGACGGGCGGCAAGCACTACCTGCTCACGATCGCCGCGCCCGCGGGCGGCGCATCCTCGCGCATCGAGCTGGCGAAGGTCGCGCAGATCCTCGACTTCATCAACCTCATGACCTACGACTTCGCCGGCGAGTGGAGCAAGGTCACCGCCTTCAACTCCCCGCTCTTCGCCGCCAAGGATGATCCCAACCCGCGCGAGAACACCGCGTCATCCGTCGAGACGTATCTGAAGGCCGGCGTCCCGCCGCAAAAGTTGTGCGTCGGCGTCCCGTTCTACGGCCGCGCGTGGAGCGGCGTGAAGGACGTCAACCACGGCGTCTTTCAACCCCATCACGGCAAGCCGCCGCGCGCGCCCGGGACCTACGGCGACTGGTCCTACCGCGGCCTCGCCGCCAACTCGATCGACAAATCCGGCAACAAACGCTTCTGGAACGACGACGCGAAAGTCCCCTGGCTCTTCAACGCCGACACCGGCCTCTTCGTCAGCTACGACGATCCCGGATCCATCCGCGGCAAAGCCGAGTACGTCCGCGACCACCACCTCGGCGGCGTAATGATCTGGGAACTGAGCGAGGACGACGAGCAGTCGTCGATGCTCAACGCGATTCGCGCCGGGCTGAATCCGTAGGACCGACAGCCTGCTTCGTACATCGGACAGGCTCTGTCTCGATCCTCGAATCACCGCGCTTTGCAGGGGCGAGGCCTGCCTCGCCCTCTTCAACCTACGGGTGCTGCGCGAGGTGCTGGCGGATGATGTCGTCGTACTTCGCGATCAGCTCTGTCGGGAACGCGTGGCCCATCGCCGGCTGCGGGAGGATGTGCTTCTCGACGCCGGCGGGAATGGCGTTGTAGCCGGCGTACACACTCGTCGCGGCACAGGTCTTGTCGATGAATCCGACGGTTACCCACGTCGGACACTGGATCCGCGTAGCGAAGTTCATCGCATCAATGTAGCGCGCGACCTGCGTCGCCTTCTCGTTGTACTTGCCGCCGGCGTCCTTCGGCACGATGCGCGGCCAGCCGCTGGCGCGATTGGCGACGAAACCCGTGTGATCGCACAGCGCCGGCACGGCGGCGAGACACAGCGTCACGCGATGATCGAGCCCGGCGGCCACCAGCGCCTGCCCGCCTCCCTGGCTCGAGCCTTCCACGATCAGCACCCTGCCGTCCCATTCCGGCCGCGTGGTCAAATAATCGAGCGCTCGGAGCAGACGGAGGAACATGCCTTTGAAGTAGACCTTCTCCAGGTCGTCGGCGCCGCGCGCCGAATAGCCGCGCAGCTCGTTGTTGTAGAGGTCCAGGTAAAACTTGTCCGGCTTCCCGTTGACGATGCCGTGCGCGTTGATGTCGAGCGCCATCAGACCCAGCTTCGCGCCTCTGACGGCGTGCGGCAGATCGCTGCTGCGCACGCCCGCCGAGTGCGGGTAGAGAATCGCGCCCAGCGACTTCGGTTTCGCGTGCTTCGGGATCGCCAGGTAAGCGGACACCGGCGCGCCGCCCGGGCAATTGATCTGCACGTCAAACGCATCGACGTTCGCATCGTGCGACTCAACCGGCGTGAGCACCGGGTGAGCCGGTTCGTCCTCGAGCCGGCGCCTTTCCTTCTCCCAAAACGCGTCGAAATCATCCGGAGGCGGAAGACTCGCCTCGATCTTCTCCGGGTCGAACGCGGCCCCAGCGGTCGCGATCACCGGCCTCGTCGTCGGCGCCGCGTACGTGACATCACAGTGAATCACGCCCGGCTCATCGAGTGACTGCTTCACCGTGACCACCCCCGCCGCCGACGTGATCGTTCCGCTCGCCAGCGGCGTAAAGCCGTCCTTGGAGAGCTTGTACGTCAGCTCTTTCCCTTCCAGCGGCGAGTTGCCGTCGCGAAGCAGGATGTTGAACGTCACCGTCTCGCGGACGTGGTACATCGCGTCGGGGCGATCCGGCTTCACTTCCAGTTTCGGCGCCGGCTCCGCCGCGAGAGATCGGACGGCCGGCAACAGGATCAGGATCACGGTGATCGCGAGATGTCGTCGCATATGCTGATGATACGAGATAAGCTGCGCCGCCGTTGTGACCACGCCGCCCGCGGGACAAGATCGCTTCCGCGCCGCCGTCACCGCGTACGACGCCGGCGATCTCGTCCACGCGGAAAATCTCTCTCGTGAGATCCTCGCGGCGAACCCGGATCATCCCAAGGCGCTGGCGCTGCTCGGGCTGATCGCGCACCACACCGGTCACCCCCAGCCGGCGATCGAACTGGTGCGGCGTGCCATCCGGCTTGATCCGAGCGTTCCCGCCTATCACGCCAATCTCGCCGCCGCTTTGCTCGCGACCGGCCGTGTGGATGAAGCGGTCGCCGCGGCCGGCGCGGCGCTGCGACTGAAGCCGGACTTCGTCGAAGGACTTGGCAACCTGGCACAAGCGCTGGCGGCGAAGAACGACGTGAGCGGCGCGATCGCGGCCTATCAGTCGGTCCTTCGCCTCCGCCCGCACTCCGTCGAGACGCTTAACAACCTCGGCCACGCGTTGCGCGTCGCGGGCCGGCTCGACGAGGCGGCGGCGACGCTCCGCCGCCTGCTCGCGCTCGCACCTGACGTGCCCGAGCCCCACGTCAACCTCGCCAACACCCTTCGCGACCAGGGGAAGCTTGACGAGGCGATCGCGCATTACCGCCGGGCGGTCGAGCTGCGGCCGAACAGTGCGTCCTTCGGGTCCAACCTCCTGTACGCGCTCTGGTTCGACCCGCGGCTCACTGCGAGCGAAATGCGGCGGCGCCTGGACGAATGGAATGACCGCCATGCCACGCCGCTGCGCGACCCGCGACCGTTCGAAAACTCGCGCGATCCCGATCGCCGCCTGCGGATCGGCTACGTCTCGCCCGATTTTCGCGATCACGTCATCGGGCATTACGTCGAGCCACTGCTTGCCAACCACGACCACGCGCGTTTCGAGGTCGTCTGCTATTCGGCCGTGACGCGGCCCGACGCGACGACCGCGCGTTTCCAACGTTACGCGGACGCCTGGCGCAACATCGCCGGAGTGGCCGATGCGCACGTCGCCGAGCAGATCCGCGCCGATCGCATTGACATCCTCGTGGACCTGGCCAATCACCTGGCCGACAACCGACTGGGCGTCTTCGCGCGCAAGCCGGCCCCCGTGCAGATCACCTACCTCGCGCATCCGGCGAGCACGGGAATGGCGGCGATGGATTACCGGCTCACCGACCGCTATCTCGAGCCGGCGGCGGACCCGACATCCGTCGAAGCGCCGCTGAGCCTCGGCGAGACCTACCTGGCGTATTCCCCGCCGGCGGAAACCATCGACGTGCAACCGCCGCCCTCGAAAGACAACGGCTTCGTCACCTTCATCTCGCCCAACGCGTTTGCGAAGTTGAACCAGGACGTGCTGAAGGCGTGGTCGCGGATCATGGAGGCGACGCCGCGCGCGCGGCTGCTGGTGCGTCTCGACGGTGGCGCCGCGAACAACGCGCACGCTCCGGCATGGTTCCGCGAGCGCGGCATCGATCCCGCGCGCGTCGAGTTCATCCCCGTCCTACCCCGCGCGGACTACCTGCGCCTGTTTCATCGCGCCGACATCTGCCTCGATCCCTTTCCCTATGCCGGCTACACGACCACCCTCGACGCCGCGTGGATGGGCGTGCCGACGGTGACGCTGGCCGGCCAAACCGCCGTCGGGCGGCCGGGCGTGTCGATCAATTCCAGCCTGAATCTCCCCGCGTTGATCGCGTCATCAGTCGATGACTACGTCACCATCGCCACGGCCCT
>JAICTV010000035.1 GCA_025936175.1 Phycisphaerae bacterium | reverse complement strand
CCGGGGTCGCGGCTCGGCAGGAGCCTCGCCCTCCCGGACAGCAGCACGCCAGCGAGCAACATCCACGCGTAATAGACCGGCGAGAGAATCCGCTCATCCACCGGCGTGTGAAAGTCGACGAAGGAGATCGAGCCCGCGAGCGTCACGGCGAACGCGGCGATGAAGAGGAGCGACACGACGGCGAGCGCGGATCGCCGCGCGATGACCGCGGCCGCGACGATGACCACGAGCACGATCACGCCCGCCAGCGCCGGCAGCGCGCGCGGGGCGAACGCCGGCGGGTTGCTGGTGACGAACCACGCGCAGAACGTCTTTGCCGCGTCGATCAGGTGCTCGCTGTTGATCGGATGAAACGCGATGACCCGGTTGGTCGAGCTGCCCAGGACGATGCGGTTGCGGATCGACCACGCCGCCGGCGCGACCGCGCCGCACGCGAGGAAGATCGCGGCGTCGATGAGCCGCTGTCGCCACGATCGCGCTCGGATCAGCAAGACGGCGATCGCGCCGCAAGGGAGGATCGCCGCGCCGGCGTAGCGCGTCAGGACGCTCAAGCCCGCGAAGACGCCGGCGGCGATGAGGGTTCTTCGTCGCGGCTCGCGCACGTGTGCGGCGAGGGAGCCGAGCGACAGGAGCGTCAGCAGGAGATACAGCGGCTCCGACAATGCCCAGGTGTGGACGAACAGCGACGACGGCGACAGCGCGATCATCGCGGCGACGAAGAGGGCGGCCGCGCGCGAGCCCGCGGTGGATCGGCGGACGATCTCGCCCGCGACGACCACGTTCGCCGCCATCAGCAGCGCCGCCGCCCATCGCGCCGCATCCAGCGGATCGGCCCCGCCGAGCGAGGCGGCGGCGAGGACGGTCGGATACAGCGGCGGGTAGTGCGCCTGCTCCGCCGGCGCTTCGATCGGCGACGGCGTCTCCGCCTCGCGCCCCAGCACGTGCCGCGCGGAGCGGATGTAGCGGGCGGAGTCGGAGGAGGTGGCGATGCCCAAGCGGGTGGAGTAGACGACCAGCGCGAAGCCGAGGATCGCCGCGATTGCCAGGAGCGCGACGTACGCGGGACCTGGCGGCTTCGAATTGCCAATTGGAAATTGACAATTGTCAATTGGCAATGGATCGCCGGGTCAGAATCCCGTCCGCTTGAACTGCTTCTCGAGATCGCGCAGCGACAGCCGCAGCGTCGTCGGGCGGCCGTGCGGGCAGTTGCTCGAGCGCTCGACCAGCTCGCGCCGCGCCAGCAGCGCCTCGATCTCGGCGGCCGAGAGCGGGTCGCCCGCTTTCACCGCCGCCTTGCACGCCATCATGTCGAGGATCTCATGCAGCAGCTCTTCCTCGTGCAGGTCGAGCAGCTCCTGCTCGCCGCGCTCGAGCAGCTCGTTGACGAATACCGCCGGCTCCAGCCGCTCGAGGAACGACGGGAACGCCTGCACGGCAACGGTGTTCGGCCCGAACGAGGAGACTTCAATGCCGAGGCGCGCCAGCAGCGGCTGGATCTGCTCGAGCATCGCCATCTGCCGCGAGGAGACGGGCAGCGTCTGCGGGATGAGCAATCGCTGCGATTCGAGCGGTCCGCGCGTGAGCCGCGCGTGCAGCTCCTCGTACATGATCCGCTCGTGCAGCGCGTGCTGGTCGATGATGATCATCCCGTCGTCGCTCTGCGCGACGAGGTAGCTGTTGTGAAGCTGGATCGCGGGAGCGTTCGGTTGCGTCGCATGTGGAGCAGATGCGACTGGGGTCGTGTTATCCGTGGTAGCCACGGACGCAAGTCCGTGGTCTTGCGAGCGGTCATTCGTCCCCGAACTTGCGTTCGGGGCTGCGACGCGCGCGCTCGCATCGTCTTCGCGCAAAGCGCGCGACGTGAAATCGATGCTCGTTTGCGGAGCGGGTTGAGCGTGAAGCTCAAACCTGGCGAGCGTTGGATCGGACGAAGTCGCGGGCGCGGGCGCGACGACCTCCGAAGGCATCGCGCGGAAGAACGTCGCCAGCTTCTCCCGCATGTCCGCGCGGAACGGCGTCGCGTCATCTCCACGCGGCTGCGCCAGCGGCGTCAGATCGCTCCCCAGCAGCCGCTCGCGCACGGCGGCCATCACCAGCCCGTGAATCCTCCCGCTGTCGCGGAAGCGAACCTCCACCTTCGTCGGGTGCACGTTCACATCGACGTCCGCCGGCGGCATGTCGATCAGCAGCACGGCGGCGGGATAGCGACCGGGCTCGGTGAGCCCGCGGTACGCCTCGCGCAGCGCGTGCTGGACGAAGCGATCGCGGATCGGACGGTTGTTGAGGTAGAGCTGCTGATACTTCGGCGTCGGCCGGGCGATCTCCGGCGTGCCGACGATGCCGCGAAGGGTGATCTCCGCGTCACGCAGGTCGATCGTCAGCCGCTGCTCGTGAAATTCCTTCGGCCAGGCGGCGAGATAACGATCCTCCGCGTTCGTGCGCGGCACATCGAGCACCTGCCGGCCGTTGTGCGCGAGCTTGAACGCGACGTTCGGGTGCGGCAACGCGAGCTTGAGCACCATCTCGCTGATGTGGCCGAATTCCGTCTGCGTTCCCTTGAGGAACTTCCGCCGCGCGGGGACGTTGAAGAAAAGGTTGCGGACCTCGACGGTCGTCCCGACATTTCCCGACGCCGCTTGCGTGTCGGAGATCGCGCCTCCGCGGTTCGCGATCTCATAGGCGCACGAATCCGGAGCTTCCGCGGTCCGGCTGATAATCCTGGAGTGCGAAACCGATCCGATCGACGCGAGCGCTTCGCCGCGGAATCCTTTGGTGGCGATCTGAAACAGGTCTTCGTCGCTGAGCAGCTTGCTGGTCGCGTGCGATGCGAAGGCGAGCCCGAGATCGGCGGGTGGAATCCCGCCGCCGTTGTCGATCACGCGGATCAGCTCGCGACCGCCGTCCTCGATCTCGATTGAAATCTCCTCCGCGCCGGCGTCGAGCGCGTTCTCAACCAGCTCTTTCACGACCGACGCCGGCCGCTCGATCACCTCACCGGCTGCGATGCGGTTGACGAGGGATTGCGAAAGCTGAGCGATCGGGCGACGCGGGCGGTCCATCGGAGTCGCGCGATTATAGAGACGATGCGTTCGGACGCGAAACTCCAGCGCCGTGAAGCGGCAGCGGCGGCATCGACGATACAAACGGTATCAACGGTCAATCGGGCGCTGATGCGGCTGCGCGAAGCGACTTATCGGAACCGGTGATGCTAACGTCACCGCGTCTGCCGGTTCTCAGCATCACAGAGAAAGGAAATTCCAGATGAGATCGCGTTGGATGGCAAACATTGTCCTGATCGCTGTGATCGCAGGCTTGGCGCAGCCGCTGTGCGCTGAGGTGATCAGTCAATTGTCGGTAGTCGCCCGCTTCAACGGTGACACGGCATTCGCGCAGCCGACGCGCGGCGTCAGCGAGACCAATCGCGAGCCGCGGCAGATCGTCAGCGGCGCGGCGATGGTCGAATCCGTCTCCGGCTACATCTTCATCCCCGCCGGCGCGCACGTGCTGAAGGCACAGCTCGTCAACAACATCACCGACCCGGTGCACGCGGAGGTTTTGGCGACGCTCGATTACACACTGACGGCGGTCACGCCGGAGGGCTGCTACTACGTGATCTCGCTGCGTGCGCCGGCGCGGGTGCCAGATGTGAAGGAGCTCAGCGTCCTCGTGCTGCGGGACGACACGCGCGACGCGAAGGGCGAAGTGACGGCGATGATTAATGTCGTGCAGTCGCAGTGACTTGGCGATGGTGCCCTCGCCTGTGCGCGCGGATCATTTCGCGCCGAGGCGATCGGGATTGAGGTCCATCAGTTCCGGCAGAACGAACAGTCCGTCCTTGCGAATCAGCTTGTCGTCGAAGTAGATCTCGCCGCCGCCATAATCGCTTCGCTGGATGCAAACCATGTCCCAGTGGATCTGGCTCTTGTTGCCGTTGCCGTAGACGTCGTACGCCTGCCCGGGCGTGAAGTGGAAGGAGCCGGCGATCTTCTCGTCGAAGAGGATGTCCTTCATCGGCTTGAGGATGAAGGGGTTGAAGGCGATGGCGAACTCGCCGATGTAGCGCGAGCCCGAATCGGCGTCGAGGATCTCGTTAACCTTCTTCGTGTTCGTCTCGCTGTCGGCTTTGGCGTCGACGACTCTTCCGTTCTTAAAGGTCATCTTGATGTTGTTGAAGACGGTGCCGCGGTAGAGCGTTTCGCAGTTGAACTGAATCGTTCCTTCGACGCTGTCCTTGGTGGGACAGGAGAAGCATTCGCCGTCGGGGATGTTGCGATCGCCGGTGCACGGCTTGGTGGGGATGCCTTTCTTGCTGAAGCGAAGATCGGTGCCGCCGGGGCTCGCGATGCGGACGCGATCGGTCTTGTCCATCAGCTCGACCAGTGGCTCGGCCGCCTTGGCCATCTTCGCGTAATCGACGCCGGCGCAGACGCGGAAGTAGAAATCTTCGAACGCCTCGGTGCTCATGCCGGCCGCCTGCGCCATCGCGCTGTGCGGCCAGCGGAGGACGACCCACTTGGTTTTGGGCACGCGGATCTCGCTGTGCACGCCGTGCCAGTAGTGCTTCTCGTAAAGGTCCATGCGCTCGCGCGGGATGTCGGCGGTCTCGGAGATGTTGTGCGAGCCGCGCACGCCGATGTAAGCGTCCATCTGGCGCATGCGGTTGGCGTCGATCTCGCTCCAGAGTTTCATCTGCGCTTCGCTGGCCGCCTGGTAGAGCGCGCGCTGGATCTGGTTGTTGTAGCTGCTGAGAAACGGCAGGCCGCCGGCCGCGGAAACCTGGCGGATCAGCTCAATCGTGAACTCGGGTGGGATGTCGTAGGTCTCGATCAGGATCTTCTCGCCCGGCTGAAGATCGCACGAGCGACGGACGAGAAGCTTGGCCAGATCGGTGTAGCGCGGGTCTTTCATGCCGCGCGTTGTACGCGGCGAGTGGGGAAGGTCAAGCACATAGCCCGCCGCTTGCGGCGGGGCGGTTCGTGTTTCGCTGCCGCGAAACACCCGGCCGTAAACGGCGGGCTATGTGATCGCCCGCTTATTCGATCCGCGCGACCGGGGAGGCAACCACCGTCTTCGACGGCGTCGCGTTCAGGCGAAGCGTCGCGCTGACGGGGAAGTGATCGGACGGGTATCCGAGCACGCCGCGGGTGCGGTCGATCTCGACGGTCAGCGCCTTGAACTGTGGCGTGGTCATGATCCAGTCGATTCGGTCGCCGTCCTTGTGGCCGTTGAAGTCGTGGCGTGTGCCTTCGTCGCGGATCTTGATCGGGTTGGCGGCGCGGAAGGCATCGGTCAACTGTCCGGCGAGCAGCAGGTTGTACGGCGCTGAACGAGCACTGGCGTCGGCGTTGAAGTCGCCGGTGACGATGCACGGGGCGCCCGTCGCGAGCGTGGCCATTCGCGTCAGCAGCAGCTTGGCCGATTCGGTGCGGGCCCTGGAGGCGAAGGCATCGAAGTGGGTGTTGAACCAGTAGAAGGCGGGGGAGCCGTCCATGGGCTGAAGCTTGACCCACGAGACCATGCGCGGGAACCACGCGCCCCAGCCGTGTGAGCCGGGCTTCTCCGGATGCGTGCTGAGCCAGAAGTTGCCGCTGTCTATTTTTGCGAACTTGGCGGTCTTGAAGAACATCCCGCAGAATTCGCCGCCGGTCTTCCCGTCATCCCGGCCGACGCCGAAGAAGGTGTAGTCGGTCAATTTCTCGCGGAGATACTTCTCCATGCCATTCAAACCTTCCTGCGTGCCAAGCAAATCCGGATCGTGATCGCGGACGCGCTGGACGACCTGGCCCTTGCGGAACTCCCAGGTGTTCAAACCGTCGATCGCGGTGGCGACGCGGAGGTTGAACGTCATCACGCGGAGGTCCTGTGGCGCAGAGGCGAGCGATTGCTGGAGGTTTTTCACGGCGGAGGGAGCGACTTCGGACGTGGGATCGAACGAGGTCATCGCGCGCGATGCGCTATAGTTGTTGACGGGCTGGATCGACATTGAAACCGGCGCCGTCGGGGCCGGCAGCGCCGTGATTGCGGTTGCCGTCGGCGTGGGCGCGATGAACGCGCTCGTGCCCATCGGCGTGCTTGCCGCCGAGCATCCGGCCAAAATGACAGAGACAGCGGAGAGTGCCCAAATGCCCGCGCGATGTCCAAACAACATCAGTGAAGCTCCAGTTCGAAGGTGCTGCTCAGAAGGCGAAGCGACACTCCTCGCCTTAGGTGTTCTTTCGGTTGAATGTGGCAGGAACGGTTACTTCAACCCACGTCCGCGTGACGCCCTGAACCCCGTTTGTTACGGTGGTACGGCCATTGCTCAATCAGGTTAAACCGCAGGTTTTTCCGTATGAACCGCCGAAACTGCCTGATTCCGACGCTTTTGCTCGCGTTGCTCGCGTCCATCGCCCTCCCGGCGAGCGGGCACGAGACAGATCAATATACACTTCCGATCGGCCGCGAGTTCGCCGATCAAGGGGATTATCTCACCCGTTTCATGTACGACGTCATTTCCCGCGGCGTTGAGAAGCAGAACGGCCGGATCAAGGACGCCGTCGAGCACAAAGCCAACGCAAAAGAGCTCAAAAGCCTTCAATCGGGCGAAGCGATCGCGGACACGGTGAATCACGAATTCCCGGTGGCCCTCTTCCTGATCAACTCGCTGGACGATTACGACCCGACCGCCGCCGCCAGGGCCCGAAATCCCGGGCGGATCGTGGGATACAAATCTGATCACGGCCTGCGCCGCTACGTCGATATCCCGCTGAGCCCGTTCAACGCCTGGAACTCCGCCTGCATCAAGGCGTTCGGCGTCTACATGGGCAACGACAAAATCGGGCACTTCACGGACATGGGCAAGCACTACTTCGACGCCTACCACGCTGCACTGGCGAAGGGGAAGAACGATCAGCAGGCGCACGAAGCGATGTTGAAGCTCGGCACGGACGACCCGGTCTATTCCGAGAGCGGCCTGCTCGGACTGGCGACGGCGGGCGATTACTCCAATGCGGACCTCGTCGCCAACTTCATGGGGTTCTGCTTCTACGAGAACCTGAGTCAGCCGATCATGCTCAAGGGAGAGCTGCGTCCGCCGATGCTCGTGCGCGACGGCGAATACTGGAAGATCGCCGATCACGTGCGGCCGGATTCCGACTTTTTCTCCTACTACGTTTCGGATCATCTCAACGAAGCGCTCAACCCCGGCTGGTATCGCGACGACATCCGCGACAAGATCAAGAAGGCGATCGTCGAGAGCCGCAAGAACGTCCTGGTGCGTTACGCCGATCCGAACGGGAACTGCTGGTCGCAGGAAAAGTTCGACGCCCGGACGAAGGAACTCTTCACGTACTGGGGCGTCGATTACGGCCACGCGGGCGGCGACAAGCTCATGACGATCGCGCGCACGTGCTTCGCGCCGATGCCGGACATGAGCGATCCGTCCGCGCGGAATGCGGACGGCCTCACGAGCATCCACTGTGCCGCGGCGGCGGGAGACCTGGCGGCGCTGCGGCGATTGCTGGTCGAGAAGGGCGGCGATGTGAATGTCCGCGTCGTGTCGGACGTGAATGCGCCGGCTGTCGATGGGGATACGCCGCTGCACTGCGCGGCACGCAACGGGAAGCTCGATGCGGTTCGATTCCTGCTCTCGCGCGGGGCGAAAGTGAACGCGACAAACGCGCGCGGCGACACGCCGCTGCACATGGCCGTGCCGTACCCGCAGGTGGCGCAGGCATTGATCGCGGCCCGCGCGGACGTGGACGCGGCGGATTACGTCGGTCGCACGCCGCTGCACTGGGCGTCGGCCGACACGCGCGGCACGTCAACCCTGCACATCCTGCTCGACAACGGCGCGCGCCCGGCCCCGGAAGATCGCGACGGCCGCACGCCGCTGCACGATGCCGCCAGGGCATCGCACGCCCAGGCGATCGTGGCCCTGATCAGCGGCGGGGCGGACGTGAACCAGAAGGACCATTTCGGCTTCACGCCGCTGCACCTGGCGGCGGCGCACAGCGGCGCGATCGTTTCGGATCTGCTGGTGCAGGCGGGCGCGCGGGTGAACGAGCGTGACGAGTTCGGCTGCACGCCACTGCACGCGGCGGCGATGAACGGCCAGCCGAGCACCGTCGCCGCATTGCTCCGTCGCGGTGCCGATCCGAACGCGACGGACAACTTCGGCGCGACGGCGCTGGCGGCGGCGGAGAAGCTGCGCTACGGCTCGGTCGCGCGCGTCCTCCAGCCCGCGAATGTGCCGGCGAACGAAGCGCAAACCGTCTCGGCCACCATTCGCCCATAATCCTCGGCTATGCAATCAAAATCCCATCGCGTCCTTCTCCTGGCCGTCGTCCTCTGCGCCGGCGGATGCGCGACGTCGGCGTCGATTTCCTCCTGGCAGCACGCGGTCGAGCAGTACGTCGCGCAGAAGGGCAACGGCGATCCGAACGTGCTGCGCGACGTGACGCTCAGCGGGGATCGTCCCGGCTTCGGCGTGATCGGGGAGGACGACCCGAAAAAATCGAGCGATGCCAACGCGCTGCTGCTCGGCAGCCGCGTCGTCAACAACCAGCCAACCTTCGTCTACCTGGTCGGACTGGTCAAAGCGATGAAGGTGCAGCAGATCCGCCTGGCGGCGCTGCAGTACGTCAACGGCAGGCCGGTGTGGAAACTCGGGCACGACGATCACAAGGCGCTGGCCGCCTATCGCGACTACAACAAGCGGCTTTACCGCCAGCGCAACCCGCAGGGCGGCAAAGACGTGCCGGCGGCATATCTGACGTTCCCGCGCGACGAGGATCGCTTCGATCTCAATGTGCGCGGGACGACGCTCGAGGCGAAGCATCAGCAGTCGGGCTCGACGTGGCAGGTGAACGTCGCGGGCAAGAAATAACTCCTCGTCAATGCCGCACGGACTTCTTCGGCGCTGCGATCTTCGGCGCCGCGATTTTCGGCGCGCCGAGCGGCGCGATCGCCGCGCCGACGCTGCCGCCGGTGAGCGGCGTGCCGACGGCGTAGCTCCTGGGCGAGTGCGCGACGCCATGACACGTCAGGAAGCACTGCCCGGCGCCATTGCCGGTCATTCGATACTCGAGCAGTCCCGTCACCGGATCGCGCTGCACGATGTTGATGTCGAAGTTGACCAGGTGCGCGTGGTTCGTGGACGTGCCTTGCGCCGACGAGATGCCGTGCGAGTCGTGGCAGACGGAGCAGGGGGTCTGCTTCTCCACCACGTGCAGCGAGTGTGCCGGGAACGACTGGTTGCCGATGATGCTGCTGCGCTCGTGGCAGCGATAGCACAGCGCGTAAGCGACAGCGCTCTCGGCGGAGTTGTCGAACGTCGTGTACGGCGCGACCAGCAGCGGCGCGTTGTTCGATCCGTGCGGGCCGTTCGCGCCCGCGCCGCCGGCGACGGCGCCGGTGTCGGAGGAGTGGCAGTCCGTGCAGTAGATCATGCTGCCGGTCGAGAGGCCCGGCTTGAGGCTCGGGACGTTCGGGTTTTTCCCGGCGACTTCAATCGGATGGAACGACACGGCGGCGGCGGCGAACTGCAGGCGCACGTCGTTCTGCACGATCTGCCGGGTGATCGTCGGCTGTGACGCGTTGGGCGCGCTGTGGCACTTGAAGCAGACCTCGTACTCGTACTGCGCTTTGGGGACGGTTGCGCCCGCGGCGTTGACGCCGGCGACGGCGCCGAGCTTGGGCGAGATGTTCGGCGCGACCGCCGCGTCCGCGGCTATCGTGTGCGGCTCGTGACAGTCGTTGCACGCGACGTTGGCGGGCGCGTTGCTCTTGAGGTTCACCGGCGGGTTGGTGTTGTGCATGCTGATCGTCCGCATCGCCAGTTGCACGTTCTTCCCCTGCGGCGGATTTCCGCCGTTGTGACACGGCAGGCACGTCTCGGTCACCGTCTTTCCGGTCAGGAGGTACGGCCCGCTCGGCGCGGTGTGCTGTTGATGGCATGAAGCGCACTCGACGTGCCCGGCGATCGTCGTCGTGCCCTGGTTGTGGCACGAGTTGCACAATTGCGAATGGCTGTTGTCCATCACGAGGAATTTTCCCCACTGATCGTTGTGCGCATCGTGACAGCTCGTGCACTGAAGCTCCGAGTTGCGATCGAGATGAACCTGCAAGGGAAGCTGCTGCGGCGGGCGGAGCTTGGGGTTGCGGGTCGCGAGGTAATTGTCGTAGCGGAAGCTGATCGGGTGGTCGTCCGAGAGATCCGTGCCGAGATTCGCCTTGTGCCCCGGCGGGAGCGTGGTCATTCCGCCGACCATCTCGATCCCCTGGCTGCGCGACAGCACGCTGCCCAGTGCAATTGTGCCGTCATGACAGGAGAGACAGAGTTTGGAGGATCCCGTCGGCTGGCCCGGCTGCGCGACCAGCGAGTTGCTGCTGTAGACCGTGTACGCCTGGACCGGCATGCTGCGGTTCCACAGCGGCGTGATCGGCGCGGCGTTGTGCGGGGTGTGGCAGAAGACGCAGATCTCCTGCTCGCTCGTCGCCCGGATCTGCCCGGGACCGGAGGCGGAAAGGTTGTGCGGGCTGTGCTGGATGCTCGACTGCTGCGCCCGTGCGATCGACGCGAGCGACAGCGATATCACGAGGACGATGAGGAGACGGAGGCGCGTCATGATGCACCACCTTCGGCTACGTACTGAAACACCTGGACGCGGCGGTTGTAAACGTCGGCGACCCAGATGCGGTTGGTCGCGTCGATGTAGATGCCGGCAGGGATCCAGAACTCCCCCGGCCCGCCGCCTTCGACCCCGAAATCGAGCAGGAGCTGCCCGCGGTTGTCGAAGATCTGGACGTTCTCGAAGTTCGCGTCCACGACATAAAGATGATCGTCCGAATCGACGGCGATCCCCTTGGGCTGGGAGAAATAACCGGGCGAATCGCCCTTGCGGCCGATCTGCAGCGTCGGGCGGAAGCTCGAATCGAACTGCTGCACACGGAAGTTGAGCGAATCGCTGACGTAGATCCGGCCCCAGCTATCGACGGCGACGTTCGTTGGAAAATTGAACTGGCCCAGCGCCGTCCCGCGCGAGCCGAAATACGCCTGCGCCTTCCCGTCGGCCCCGAAGATCATGACGCGATGTGCACCGGGATCGGCGACGTAGATGCGGCGGGTGCGCTCGTCGAACGCGAGCCCCGCCGGCCGGGTCAGTACGCCCGCGCCGTACTCGCCGATCTGATTGCCCCTGGTGTCGAAGACGAAGAGTCGCGCGGCAACGGAGTCGGCGACGATGAGGTGATTGTTGACCGTGTCGTAGGTGATGCCGACCGGCTGGGCGAAACGTTTTTCGCCGGTCTTGGGCGTCCAGCGCTCGTACTTGCGCGTCTTGGTGTCGAAGACGTGGACGAACTGGGCGTTGGAGTCGGCGACGAAGAGGCGGTTCACGCCGTCGCTGCACACCGCGTAAGGGGAGAGCATCGCGTAAGTCGGCTTCTTGCCGAACAGCGTCTGCCCCATCTTCTCGCCGAAGCCGATCGAGGGTTTGAGATCGGCGCTGGTCGAGAGCTGTCCGACCCAGCGGACGCGCGTCGGCTCGCTGCCGCCGGGCCAGACGATCGGCCTGGCGGGCGGCGGGAAGAGCGGCCCGGGCTTGCTCGCGCAGCCGGCCATGGCCAGCGTCGCGACCACGAGAGCGAGCATCATGCCATGCTGAGGTACTCCCAAGCATCTGCGCAGTCTGCCCCGGATGCTTTGGTGTGCCTCAGCATGACACGCGCGGATCGTCCACGACCTGCGAAAAGTTGTGCGTTGCCGCGTCATCTCAAAATTGCCTCTTCACGCCGACTTCGAAGAACTGAAAGTGGTTGTCCTGGAAGCCGCTGCTCAGGTCGGAGTTGCGGAGGCGGCCGTAGAAGTAAGTCTGACGGTGATGCCACTGGATTTCGAGTTGTTCCTCCCAGCCGGTGCTGTCGCCGTTGAGCTGATTCTGTTCGTCGCGCCAAAGGACGGTGGCAAAGCCGAAGAGGTTTCGGGTGAAGCGGTACTGCAACTGCGCGGAGACGGTCCAGAGCTGGACGTGATTGTCCTGGTCCTTGTAGTCGATGATGTCATACGCGCTGTTGAGCGAGAGCGTCATTGCGGAGTTGATCGGGCTGTTGAGGCGTGCGAAGAAGCGCGTGGCGTCGAAGGGGATGATCGTGCTGTCGTGCCATTCCTGCTCCGCGCCCACCTGCATCAGCCAGAAGGTGTAGTCGCCGCCGACGAGCGTGTCAGTATACGAGTTGGGGACGAAGGCGAGAGGATTGTCGCTGGAGATGTCCTGGTTCTGCCGCGTGTATCGCGCATAAATGCCGAGGCCGCGGAGCGGGCCGCGCTGGATGTCGTAGCGCCCGCCGAGGCTGAAGTAGCTGGTCGTCGTCACGTTCGACGGCTGCGCCGCCAAGGTGTAATCGATCAGAACCTGCTGCCCCGGATTGATGCGCCCGCCGATGACGCGGTCGAGCTGCACCGCGCCGGGGATGGGAGTGACGGTGTAGTCGACGCCCGGCAGGTAGATCAGCAGGCCTGACGGATCGGTGACGACGATGGAATTGGCCTGGATCCCGGGGGCGACGATGACGATCGGTTGCACGTCGCCGAACGTGCGCGGCTGATCGATGACCTGCGTCTGGGTCTTCCGCGCGGAGTTGTCTTCCTGGTTCCAGCCCAGCGCGAGCCCGGCGGTGAAGCGTCCGAGAGGCACTTTCTTCTGATAATCGAATTCGAGGTTGGCGAAGTATTGAAAGCTGTCCTCCCCGCCGGAAAGCTGCTCGTCCTCGACGCCCAGCGTAAAATTCGTGACGAGGCTCTGGTAGAGCTGGTGGGTGAAGCCGGCGGTGGCGCGCTGGGTCGTCTGGTCGACGTTGCTGCTGTTCTGCTGATCGAGCGTGTACTCGTAATGGGTCTCGAAGTTATCGGTGTGCCGCAGGCGGAGCAGCTCGTCCCAGTGGAATTGCTGAATGGCGAAATCGCCGGTCTGGTTGAAGTAGTGGAGGGTCGAGCTGAGGTTGTTCTTGTCCTTCGGGCCGAAATCGATGCTGTGCGAGAGCGTGGCGTCGCTGGTCTGGAAGTTGGAATGGATGTCGCCGGTGCTCTGGCTGACGTTGTTGTACGTGTAGTCCCAGGTGAGGACCTGGTGGGTATCCGGGCGGTACTCGCTGTGCCAGACGACGGCGTCCTGCGAGAGATGAAAGTCGCCGGTCTGGTCGCCGGGAGAGGTCTGGTCCTGATCGCTGTGATACGCTTCGATGCGGGTGGGGACCGCTTTGCTGCGGATGTCCAGGATCACGCCGGTCTGCGTGATGGTCTCTTCGAAGTTGGCGCCGAAGGTTCGGCTGACGACCTGGCGCGTGCGTCGGCTATAGAGCGTGGGGACGATGTCTTCCTTGCGGAGCAGCGTCGCGTTGAGATCCCATTCGTAAAGCGTGCCGTTCTCGTTATCACTCTCTCCGTTGTTGTCCAACTGGTCCTGGAACAGGCCGAAGGTGCCGGTCATATCCAGGTAGACGAGGTTGGGGTGGTAGATCGAGCCGATGCCTTGAAGGGTGAGGGCTTCTTCAAACCGGTCTTCGCTGAAGTGCGTGCTGGAGCCGTTGCCCGGATTGTTGTCATCGCGCTGGCCGCGGTAGAGCGCACCCAATTCGCCGCGGGTGGGGGTGAGTGAGAGCCAGTCGTGCTGCTGCTGCTGCGTGAACACGGTCGGTCCTTGCTGTGCGGCGGCGGGGGCAGCAAACGCGCCCGTCATCGCGGCTGCCAACGCTGCGGCCGCTGCCATCGCACATCGTTGATGGCAGCGGCGGGTCATGCGCCCGCCTTTTGGCCGGCAGGCCCAGGCGAAGGCCCGTCAGTCGGTGTTGCCAATGCCGCCGCGGGTGGTTGTGACGACGGCAGCGTTGCGGGAATTCGAAGTTTCGGGATCGTCGCGTCAACGCGGAGGAAGTTGTGCTTCGGCCCGCCATGACCGGTGTGGCACTTGAGGCACTGCGAATCGGGCAACTGATGCTCGCGCGGACTCGCGCTAAGCAGGTCGCGATCGTGGCACTGCACGCACACCTGTGGCGTCGAGTCCTTCAGCAGCCAGGGGAGCGACGATTCGTGCGGTTGATGGCACAGCAGGCACTCGACCGCCGTGACAGGTCCGTGCATCCAGGTGAACTGCGTGAGCTTGTCCTTGTGACACTTGAGGCACACGTCGGAGGTGATCTTGGTCGTCTGGAATGATTCGAAGCTCCCGCCGGCGGCGTTGCCGTGGCATTGGCTGCACTGTTTTTCATCCTTGAACGGCGGATGAACGGAGCCGACGAGCTTGGGCGCGGCGCCGACGGGTCCGAACTCTGACTCCCCGCCCGAACCCGCGGCGCCGCCGTGTCGCGCGCTGGGGTTCGGGACGCCGTCGAAGAAGAAGCTCAGGACGCGGTAGCTTCGCTGGGAGGAAGAGCACCCTGCGGCGACGATCAGGATGAAGACCGCCAGGCCGCTCCAGGCGCCGACCCACAAAACCGCCGCTTCCCATCGTCTTGAACTTCTCGACGCGATGGGGCGGGTCGAGCTCACTCTCGTCCCCTTACTTCTTCTGCCACTGCGGCGCCGCGCTCTGCGGCGGGTTGGTGGCGTTGTTGGAGAGCGACGGAACGTTCGACGCGCTTCCCGCGGGCTGCGGCTGCTGCTGAGCGGGCGTTAGTGATCGCGGCGCCAGCGGCGTGGTCGGCGCGGGCGATGCGGTCGCGGGCGACGCGGGCAGTGCTCCGGCAATCGGAGATTTCGCGGGCTCTAGCTCCGGATCGGACGGTGCGGTCGTTGCAGGCGCCAGCGGCGCCGGTCCGTTGCGCTTGTCCCCCACGCCGCTCGGCACCACGCCCTGGCTCTGTGCCACGTCGGCAATCGTCTTGCCCGGCGCGAGCTTGCCAAAAGCGTAGACAGAAATCTTGTTGTCGCCGAACTGGTTGGTGACCAGGATCAGCCGCTCGGCCTGAAAGGCCGGATGGATGTACTGCTTGAAGAGATCCAGGTCGCCCTCGTGCACGCACACGCCGGCCGGCAGGTACATCGCACCGGGGTGCTGTCCCGTCGAGCCGAAGAACGTCAGCGGGCGGCCTTGCTGATCGAAGATCTGCACGTTCGAGAACGCGGCATCGACGACGTAGATCTGCCCGTCCTTGTCGACCGACATCTGCTTCGGCCGGACGAATCCGCCGGCGTTTGCGGACGTCGTGCCGAACTTGGAGATCAGTTTCCCCGCGCGATCGAACTTCTGGAGCTGGCACTTCATCACGTCGATCACGTAGATGAAGCCCTGCGGATCGATGTCGATGCCGATCGGCATGATGAACTGCCCGTCGTTCGGGCCGCCGCGACCGATCTGCCGGAGGTACGTCCCGCGGAAGCGGTCGAAGCAGAGAACCGACTGCGTCTGACGATCGCAGACGTAAAGCTCGGTCTGAAACACCGCGGCGGCCATCGGCTTCATGTTCTGGCTGCCGATGCTTCCGACCTGGCGGTCCTGCGGGTCGAAGACGAAGACGCGGCCCTTGCCCAGGTCCGTCACGTACTTGTAGCCGTCGGGCGCGATGGCAATGTCGGTAGGGCGTTCGAGCGGATCGGTGCCCGCCTTGCCCATCACCAGCGTCTGCTTGTTGCGGACGTCGAGGATGGTGACGTCGTTCTGGCGGATGTCGCAGACGTAGATGCGGCCGTTCCACATGTCCAGGCCGTAGGGCTTGACGATCGGCAGCACCTGCTGCGTCTCCTTGCCCATGACCAGCTCGTCGAGCTTGGTCTTGGCCGGTTCGACGTCGGTGCTGCGCTGGAAGGACGTGAGGAACTGAATGCGCGGCTCGTCCGGGTACTGCGGCCAGAACGCGGCTTTTTGTTGGACGACCTTGGGCTTGCTGGCGCATCCGGCGCCGATGGCGAGTGCGACCAGTCCGGCCGCGAGGAACTTGAAGGTCCTGAGAGTCTTGGGGTTCATACTGCACCTTCTCGGAGAGGGATCGAATTTGTCCGTCGTGCGTGATTCGCGGCGTGATTGCTTCACGCGCGGGTCTGTGCGTCGTTCTCTTCCCTTGCCTTTCTGCGAGCGTCCGGGGTAGCTAGGATGAAACGGTCGGACGGAACGGGCGGCTCGCGGGCGCGGAGTACCTGAGAGTCCGTTGGCCGGCGCCGGGGACCGGCGGAACACCCGCCGGCCCGGCGTCGGTCCTCTCAGGCTCGCGTTACTTCTTGTGGCAATTCATGCACAGCAAGCTGCCGCTGATGGCACGGCCGTCCACGGTGGTGGCGGCGTTCTGGTTGTTGACCCACAGCATGTGAGTCTGGCTCTTGCGGTTGTGCGGCTCGTGGCAGCTCGTGCAGCCGACGACCTTGCGCCCGTCCGCGAGCTGGCGCAGCGGCATGATGCCTTGCGCATCACGGAGTGCCGGGTCAACCATGTAGGACGGATTGGGGAACGTCCACACCGCGTTTTCGCCCATCGGGTGATCGTTCGACAGATCGGTCCCCAGGACGCCGCCGGTCATTTGCTGAGTGCCCGCGCCACCGCCGAAGCTGTCGACGGCGACCGTGCCGTCATGGCACGAGAGGCACAGCGTGGAGTTGGTGTCCACCGCGCCGGTCACCGGCTTGCCCGTGTCGTCGAGGTACAGCGTGTACGTCGCCGTCGAGAGCGTGTGGTTCCAGAGCGGGCCACCGACCACGGCGCCGTTCGCATCTTTGACGATGGTGTTGTGCGGCGCGTGGCAGGGCAGACAGATTTGGTTTTTCGACCAACCAAACGTCCCGAAGTCGTGCTTCGAGCCGCTGATTGACGCCTGGGCGTTTCCGGCCAGGATACAGGTCACCAGCACCATAGCGGCCGGTAACAGTTTCATTGATCGCATAAACATCTCCCTTCTAGAGATGGGCGGGTCCGAGCTTTTGGGAGCGGACCGCAGACAGGTACCCGCCACCCGTCCCGTCCGACCGTTGCACCAAGCTGACCGACGTCAAAAGCAGGCGCAGTGCCAGCGCGCTGAAGCGGGGAAACGGCATTGGCGCTAGCGCCAGTGCCGGTTTTTCGACTGCGAATCGATCGCGACTCCCACAAATAGGAATGAAATGTCCTTTGAAGTTCCTGAAGCGGGAAATGCCGTCGCGCGCGGGGTGCGCACCGCTGCTGCGATCCTGTTGAGCAGTCGAAATGCCCGTAATCCCGTCGGTAGGAGAAGCTTGTTGAGGGGGAATCTCAGCGGTGAGAGAACGCCCACGGATTGCAATCCCTCGGCTTTCCTGCCGAACGTCTAAACCCAATTCCATACAAGGTTTATAAAAACGACTCCCAAATCCGATTTTTCTGCCGCGCGGCATCGCGCTTGTCTTGGCACCTCATCGGAGAAGCGCGAAAAGACAATGCGGTCGAATATCAAAATCAAACTCTCCGTCGCCGGCGTGATCCTCCTGGGCGCCTTCGGCTACCTCGCATTCGCGGGGATGCAGAAGGGCTGGGTCTACTTCGTCGGCGTCGATCAGTTCATGGGCGATCAGCAGTACGCCACGTCGCAGGCGCGCATCCGCCTGCACGGCAAGGTCGCGACCGAAGGCTTCGACTCCAGCGCGGCGGCGCTGAGCGCGAAGTTCAACCTGGCCGGCGCGGCTCACCAGCTCCCCGTCGTTTATCGCGGCGCGATCCCGGACATGTTCCAGGCCGGGCGCGATGTCGTCGTCGAAGGTCATCGTGATGACGCCGGCGTGTTCCAGGCGGACGTGCTGATGACCAAGTGCGCCTCCAAGTACGAACCCGGCTCGCCGCACGCGGCAAAGGCGGAGAAGCAGTCATGATGACCGCCGGCGTGGGAGATCTTTCGCTCGGTCTGGCGATCCTTCTCGCGATGGGCGCCGTGCTGATGGCGATCGCGTCGGCGCGGTTTGAGTCGGACGTGTTGCTCGGCGTCGGCCGCAAGCTGCTCGTCGCCTTCGCGGCGGCGGTGAGCATCAGCGTGGCGGCGCTGGCGGTCGCGATGATCAACTGCGATCTGCGCCTCGAGTACGTCGCTCATTACAGTGAGAAGGCGCTTCCGATCGGATACAAGCTCGCCGCACTGTGGGCCGGGCAGGAAGGAAGCATCCTTCTGTGGGCGTGGCTGCTGGCAGTGATGTGCGCCGCGATGGTCGTCGCCCGCCGCAACTATCTCAAGGGCAGCGAAGGGGCGGCGGTCGTGATCACGCTGGCGGTCGTCTGCGGCTTCTTCGCGGCGCTGCTCCTCTTCGCCGCCAACCCCTTCAAGCCGATCGCGATCGTGCCGCAAGACGGACACGGATTGAACCCCTTCCTGCAGGATCCCGCGATGATCGCGCACCCGCCGGTGCTGTTCCTCGGCTACGCGGGGTTCACGATTCCCTTCGCTCTGCTGATCGGCGCGCTGGTGGCGAACCGCCGCGACAACGAATGGCTCGCCGGCGCCCGACGATGGATCATCGCCTCGTGGCTCTTCCTCACCGCAGGCATCATCCTGGGCGCGCAGTGGGCTTACGTGGAGCTCGGGTGGGGCGGGTACTGGGCGTGGGATCCGGTCGAGAACGCATCGCTGCTGCCCTGGCTGACCGGCACCGCGCTGATGCACTCGGTGATGGCCCAGCAGCACCGCGGCATGTTCAAGAGGTGGAATGCGTCCTTGATCATTCTGAGCTTCGTGCTCTGCATCTTCGGCACCTACCTCACGCGCAGCGGCGTGATTCAATCGGTGCACGCCTTCGGCGAATCCGCCATCGGCACGTTCTTCCTCACTTTCATGGTGATCATCGTGCTCGCCAGCGGCATCCTGATGTTCGTTCGGCGGGGGGCATTGACGAGCGAGCATGAGCTGGAAGGCCTCGTCGCCCGCGAGGGCGCGTTTCTGGCGACCAACGTCCTCCTGGTCGGCATGATGGTCGTGACGCTCGTCGGCACGATCTTCCCGATCATCTCGCGCGCCGTCAGCGGGCACGAAGTCACGGTCAACCAGTCGTTCTACAACAAAGTCGTCGGACCGATGGGGATGCTGCTGGTCGCGCTGATGGCGCTGGGACCGATGCTGGTCTACGGCGGCGACGCCGCGAAGCGCCTGGCGCGCGGACTGATCGTCCCGGCGCTCATCGCGCTCGTGGTCACCGCCTTCGCGTTTTTCCGCGGTCTGCACAACGGCTGGGCGTTGCTCGCCACCGCGATCGCCGCCCTGGGCGCCGCTTGCGTCTTCGCGGACCTCCTCACGCAGATCGCCCATCACCTCCGCAACGGCGAGAACCCGATCAACGCGATCGTTCACATCATCGACGGCAACCACCGCCGCTACGGCGGGCAGCTCGCTCACGTCGGCATGCTGATGATCCTCGTCGGCATCGTCGGCTCGAGCCTCTTCAATCAGAAGGAAAACTTCGAGCTGAAGGAGAACCAAACCGCGCAGATCGGCGGCTTCACGCTCCGCTTCGAGAAGCTCGAGGTGGTGCAGCAGGCGAACTTCGTGGGCTACCAGGCGCTCGTGAACGTGACCGATCGCGACGGCGGCGTCTCGACGCTCCGCCCGCAGATCCGCAAGTACGACAAGGCCGAGCAGAACAACAGCGAGGTCGCCATCCAGTCGAGCTGGCGCGGCGATCTGTACCTGACGCTCGCGGGATTCGAGAACGACGTCGCCGGCATCCAGGCGATCGTGAACCCGCTGGTGGGTTGGATCTGGATCGGCGGGATCGTGATGGCCGCCGGCGCGGTGCTCTGCCTGCTGCCGCGACTGATCCCGCTCCGCGTGCCGCAGCCGTTGAAGGCAAGGGCGATTCCGAAGATGGCGAAGGTGAACCTGAAATCTGCGTAGCGAGACGGAGAAGACCATGAAACGAACCCCACAAACTGTGATCGCGCTGGCGGCCTCGCTCAGCATCGCGGCGTGTGCGCATCGCGGCAGCGCAGTGGCGCCGGTCGCGGCGTCCGTCGTCCAGTCGACGCCGCTCGTCCTGGCGGCGGCGAACGCGCCCGAAGCAGCGCCTGAAGCGGCGACGCCGACGACGCTCCCTTCCGGGCATCCGAGCATCGAACAGATCCTTGCCGGACGGAAGGCCCAGGGCGATCAAGCGGCTCCCGCGCCGGCTCCCGCACCTTCAGATGCTCCGCAGTTGCCGTCGGGCCATCCCGACATCTCGAAGATGCAGGGCGGCGGCGCGGACGGCGGCGCGGGTGCGGGTGCGATGGGCGGCGGAAAGCTGCCGTCGGGCCATCCCGACATCAATCAGCTCCGCGCGGCGGCGCAGAAGCCGACGACGCAGCAGTCGCTCATCGGCTCGCTCTCCGTCAAAGCCGTCCAAGGCACCGCCAACGCGCCCGCCATCGCCGCGGCTCCGGTCACAATCGAGTTCTATCAGGGCGAACAGCTCTTCGACAAAGTCGAGACCACGCTTGATGCCAACGGCGTCGCGTCTCTCAAGGACGTCGCACTCGCCGTCGGCGTGCAGCCGGTCGCGAAGGTCAACTACAACGGCGTCTCCTATCAGATCATGGGCGAGCAGATGGACGCGCAGCACCCGGACCAAAAGCTGCAGGTCAAAGTCTACGAGACGACCGACCAGCAGCCGGCCTGGGCCATCCACATGCAGCACATCATCGTGCAGCCGACCGTCGAAGGCGTGCAGGTGATGGAGATGATGGCGATCGAGAACCCGAGCGACCGCGCGTGGGTCGGCAAGGCCGGCGCCGACAACAAGCGCACGACCATCACCTTCTCGCTGCCCAAGGGCGCGCAGAACGTCCAGTTCGCGGGCGGCGACGCGAGCAGCGAAGCGAAAGTGGAGAACGATCAGGTGATCGAATCCGCTCCGCTCCAGCCGGGCACGTCGCAGTATCGCGTGATCTACACGGTGCCGGTGACCAACGGCTCATCGCAATTCGCGTTTTCCGCGCCGGCGCCGGTGAAGAACCTCATGATGTTCGTCCCGGACGACGGCACGACCGTGAAGGTGGACGGCCTGGTCGCCGGCGGCGTCGCGAACATGGGCAACGGCAAGACGCGCTTCTTCAAAGGCGCAGATTTGAAGCAGGGCGCCGAAGTGAAGATCAGCCTGAGCGGCATCACCGCGGCGACGAGCCAGGCGGCGGCGACCGCGGAGACCGCGACGGCATCGGCGACGGATGAAAGCGGGGCCGAAGGTTCCGCTGCCGCCGCAACGCCGGCGGTCAATCCCATGTCGGCGCAGCTCGCAAAGGCTGTCGTCGGTGCGGGTGGATTGGTCATCTTCGTCGTCGGCGGATTCTTCCTGTTCGTGAAATCTCCAAAGGCACAGCCCAAGCGCGCGAGGGCGTAAACGTCGTGACTCAGGTGGCGACCCATCCCGTGACGCAGCCGAAAGCCGAAGCGATCGAGCGCGGCGCCGTCGTGAAGACGGTTAGCCTGAGCAAGTCGATCGACGGCCGGGCGATCCTGTGCGATCTCAACGTCGAGATCGCCGCCGGCGGCTACGTCGCGATCCTCGGCGGGAACGGCGCCGGCAAGAGCACGCTGCTGCGCATCCTCTCCACCCTCGTCCCGCCGTCGAGCGGTCGAATTGAGCTGTTCGGCGACACGGCGACGGCGGCATCGGTCGATCTTCGCAAGCGCATCGGTCTGATCGGCCACCAGGTCATGCTCTACCGCGACCTGTCGGCGCGCGAAAACCTCGAGTTCTTCGCCAAGCTGTACGGCCTGAAAGATCCCATCGCCCGCGCGTCGCGGATGCTCGAGATGAGCGGCTTGTCGGCTCGCGCGGCCGATCCGGTCCGCAACTTCAGCCGCGGGATGCTCCAGCGCGTCGCCATCGCGCGGGCGCTGGTGCATGATCCGGAATTGCTGCTTGCCGACGAGCCCTTCACGGGACTCGACGCGCCGTCGATCGCTTCGCTCGAACACCTGCTCGCTCACCTGAACGATGCCGGCAAGACGATCGTGCTGGTCAACCACGACATCGAACAAAGCCTCCGCCTGGCCGAGCGGGCGATCGTTCTCCGCGGCGGCCGCGTCGCTGTCGATCAATCGACGACCCGCCTCTACGCACGCGAAGTGCTCTCGGAGGTGCTGTCGTGACGACGAACACTCAGCGACTCGGCAGCGGCCTCGCGCTCCCGCTTGCGAGCCTGCGACAGATCGCGTTCCTGGTCGAGAAGGACCTGCGGATCGAATCGCGCAGCCGCCAGACCCTCGGGCTCGTGACGGTGCTGGGCGTGTTGATCGTCACCGTGCTTGGTCTGGGCCTGGGCGCGCAGAACGCGATGACCGCGTTCAGCGCCACCGCGGTGCTGTGGGTTGCGTACCTCTTCAGCGGCGTGTTGTGCTTTGAGAAAACGATGGCGGTCGAGCGGAATGATGCCGTGCTGGCCGCGCTGCTGATGGCGCCGATCGACCGCGGCGTGATCTACCTGGCGAAGCTGGCGAGCAACCTCGTGCTGATCCTCGCCGTGGCCGCGATCGTTACGCCGGTCGGCGTGCTCTTCTTCGGCTTCGATCTCACCGCCGCGCCCGTCGCGTTTGCGGTGGTGATGATCCTGAGCATCGTCGGCTTCGCCGCCGTCGGCACGCTCTTCAGCGCGATGGTCAGCTCGAGCCGGCTGCAGGGCGGGCTGCTGGCGATGATGGTCTTCCCGATCACGCTCCCGCTGGTGCTCGTCTCGACGCAATTGATGCTGCTGACGTTTCGCGATCACGTCGCGCCCGGCGGGACGGGACTTGGCGTGCTGATCGCGTTCGACCTGATCTTCCTGACCGTCAGTTGGCTCGTCTTCGAATGGGTGCTCGAACCCTAGGAGCGATTGCACATGTGCAGTACGAAAACAATCTTCACTCGCTTCTACTGGCTCGCGACGTTCGTGCTCTTTGGCCTCGCCATTGCGACCGTCTGCACCTACACGCCGACCGAAGCGACGATGGGGCCGATCCAGAAGATCTTCTACCTGCATCTGCCGGTCGCGATCTCGACGTTTCTCGCGTGCCTGGTCTGCTTCATCGGGAGCGTCGGCTACGCGATGAAGCATGATGCGCGGTGGGACCGGCTCGCCGCGTCCGCGGCGCGCGTCGCCGTCATCCTCTGTTCGGTCGTGCTGCTGACCGGCATGATCTGGGGCCGCAGCGCCTGGGGGCAGTGGTGGACGTGGAGCCCGCGGCTCACGTTCAGCCTCGTGCTCTGGCTGCTGTACGTCGTCTACCTGATGGTGCGGATGTCGATCGAGTCGCCGCAGCGGCGGGCGGTCATCAGCGCCGTGTACGGCATCATCGCGTTCCTCGATGTGCCGCTGGTCTACCTCTCGGTGCGAATGCTTCCCGACATTCATCCGGGGTCGGTGTCGCTGGCGCCTGAGATGCGGCTGACGCTGGCGGCGTGGTTCGTGCCGGTGCTGATGCTGACCGCCGGCCTGATCGCGACGCGTTACGCAATCGAAACGCAGACGGATGCGCAGACGCCGGTCGATGAAGCAGCCGCCGCCGCGCCGGGACGATTTACCTGGGTCGGGGAGGTCATGTGAGCAGCAACGGTTTCGTCATCCTCGCCTATGCGCTGGGCCTGGGGTTGTTGTGGGGCTATGCCGTCATGCTCTTCTTCGCGGGCCGATCAATCGGCCGCCGCGAGCAATGCGACGGAGGTAAGTCATGAGCATCCTGCTGATCGGCCTGAATCATCGCACCGCTCCGGTGGAAATCCGCGAGCAGCTCGCCTTCAGCCGCGACGGCGTGGCGACGGCGCTGTTGCTCTTCCGGAATCAGTTCCCGACCGCCGAAGCGGCGATCATCAGCACCTGCAACCGGGTGGAGATGATCATCGCCAGCGACAGCGAGAAGCCGACGATCAACGATGTGCTCAGCTTCATCGCGCAGTCGCGCGATCTGCCGGTGGCGCAGTTCAAGCCTTATCTCTACACGCTGAGCGAAGAGCAGGCGTGCCGGCACTTCTTCCGCGTCGCCAGCGGGCTGGATTCGATGGTGCTGGGCGAGAATCAGATCGTGAACCAGGTGAAGCAGGCGTTCGCATCGGCGAGCGAACAGGGGACGACCGGGCGGACGCTCAACCGGATGTTCCATCATGCGTTCGAGGTTTCCAAGCGCGTGCGCACGGAGACGAAGATCAGCGTGGGCAAGGTGAGCGTCTCGTCCGTCGCCGTCGATATCGCCAGCCGCATCTTCGAAGACTTTTCCAGCAAGCAGACGCTGGTGATCGGCGCCGGCGAGATGGCGCAGCTTGTGTGCGAGCATCTCCGCGAGCACAACGCCAGCCGGTTCGTCGTTACCACGCGAACGCTCAACAACGCCAAGGCTTTGGCCGAAGCGTGCAAGGGCACGGCGGTGCCGTTTGATCAGCTCGACGCGCAGCTTGCGGAGGCGGACATCGTCATCGCCGCCACGAGCTGCCCGATGCCGTTCCTCACGGTCGAGCGCATCCGCGAAGCGCAAAAGCGGCGCGGCGGGCGGTTGCTCTTCTTCATCGATCTCGCCGTCCCGCGAAACGTCGATTCCGAAGTGGGCAAGCTGAACCACACGTACGTCTACGACGTAGACGCCCTTGGCCGCATCGTTGCCGAGAACCAGCAGCAGCGGACGGCCCGGCTTGAAGTGGCGGAGAAGATTCTGGACGACGAGGTGGCGGCGTTCATGCAGTGGCTGGATCAGACCAAGCTGAATCCCGTCATCGAGCAGATGTACCGTGACGCGCGCGATGTGAGCGAGATCGAGCTGCATCGCCTGCTCCGCCGCTGCCCGGATCTGAACGACGCGGAGCGCGAAGCGGTGACGCAATTGGTCGATCGGCTGGTGAACAAGTTCATGCACCCGTGCGTCAGCGTCCTTCGGCGACACGGCAGCGGCACGGGCAATTCCACGTCGCGAACCGAATCAACCACGACGCTGCTCGCCGGCGCTTTTCGCGCCGCGGCATCGCGTGAACTGAGCGAACGAAAGGCAGGGTAGGTCAAGTCATGCGAGCCAGCACACAACATCCGACGCTTCGCCTGGGCACACGCGGAAGCCTTCTGGCGCGGATCCAGAGCCAGTGGGTCGCCGACAAGCTTGAGATGCTCCATCCGGGGCTCAAGGTCGAACTGGTGATCTGTCGCACGACCGGCGATCTCGTGCAGGACCGTCCGCTGCACGCGATCGGCGGAAAGGGACTCTTCACCAAAGAACTCGAAGAGTCGCTGCTCGACGGCCGCGTCGATCTGGTCGTGCACAGCATGAAGGACGTGCCGGTGACGATGCCGCTGGTCGATCAATCAAGTCTGACGATCGCGGCGATCCCGCGCCGCGCGGACCCGCGCGATGTGCTGGTTTCGATACACGGGAGGACGTTGATGGACCTGGCGATCGGGGCGCGCGTCGGGACCGGCAGCCTGCGACGTCGCTGCCAGATCCTGGCCGTACGACCGGACGTTCGCGTCGACATGATCCGCGGGAACATCGACACGCGCCTGGCCAAACATCGTGCCCGAAAATATGACGCCATCGTCCTCGCGATGGCCGGGCTGCACCGCAGCGGCTTGTACAACGCCGACGACATGGAAGCGATCCCGACGGCCCTGATGCTCCCCGCGGCCGGGCAGGGCGCGCTGGGCGTTCAGTGCCGCGCCAACGACATGACCACGCGCTCGTTCGTCGCCGCCATCGACGACGCGCACAGCCGCCTCCGCGTCGAACTCGAGCGCGCGGTGGTGATGGACCTGGACGGTGACTGCAAGTCTCCGATCGCGGCGCTGGCGACGATCGAGGATCACAACATCCGTCTCCGTGCGGCGGTGGGCGCATGCGGCGGCGAGCCGCCCATCGCTCGCGCCGAGGCCGTCTCAGATCTCAACGATCCGGTTGCCGCGCTGCGGGATGTCATGCACTTGCTGGAAGAGCAAGGCGCCCGCGAGCTGCTCGACGGCCGCGCCCCCAGCGGCGCCTGGAAGCTGACCCATGTCCACTGATCTGACCGAAATTGATCGCCGCCTGCTTGATCAGCTCCAGCGCGGGATCCCGCTGGTCGAAGAGCCGTTCGCGGAGATCGCCCGCAGGATGGAACTCGACGAGGGCCAGGTGCTCTCGCGCGTGCGCGAGCTGAGCGGCACGCCCAAATCTCCGATCCGCCAGATCGGCGCGATCTTCGACAGCCGCGCGCTCGGCTATCAAAGCTGTCTGGTCGCGTCGAAGGTCGAGCCCGGGAGACTGGCGGACGCGGCGGCGATCATCGGCGGCCACCCGGGCGTGTCGCACAACTACAGGCGCGAGCACGCGTACAACCTGTGGTTCACGCTGGCGGTGCCGCCGGATTCGAAGCTGGGATTGCAGGGGACGATCGATCGGTTGCAGGAGCAAAGCGGGGCGTTGCAGATGCGGCTGCTCCCGTCGCTGAAGCTGTACAAGATCGGGGTGCGGTTTGATTTGTCGGGTGAGGGCGACGCTTCACCGACTGCACCACCCGCTGAAGCGGGCGGCTTGGCAAAGGCGCAACTGACGGAGCTCGATAAGCGGATGATCCGCGCTCTGCAAAAACATCTCGAGCCCGTCGGTCGTCCGTTCGACGAGCTCGCGTGCGAAGCTGGCGTCACTGTTCGCTGCCTTCTCGCTGCGGCGCACGAGTATCTCGAATCAGGTTTGATGCGGCGATTCAGCGCGGTGCTGCGTCATCGCGAAGTCGGCGTCTGTGCCAACGCCATGGGCGTGTGGGTCGTCCCGCCGGAGCAGCAGGATGCGTTCGGCGAAACAGCCGCGAGCTTCTCCGCCGTCAGCCACTGCTATCTGCGGCCGAGCTTTCCGGATTGGCCGTACTCGCTCTTCACAATGGTGCACGGGAAGACGCGCGACGACTGCGAAGCGACGCTGAGATCGATCTCCGCCGCCACGGGAATCGCGGACTACACGTCCCTCTATTCGACGGTCGAATACAAGAAGGTGCGCGTTCGCTACTTCGTCGGCGATATCGAGGCCTGGGAGGCGGGTGGTGAAGCGGCCGCGCCCGCAGTCGTCGCGTCAGCGACGCGATAGATCTCGAACGTCTGCTCGTCTGACCGGATTTCCGCCGCGCGCGAAAAGCCAGCCGGGACGGGCGGCGGCGTCGTGCGGGACTTCGTTTCTGCCACCACGATCATCGTGGGATGCGATGCCGCCGCCGCGGAGAGTTCCTGCGGCGTCGCGAGCTGCGGCATCGTCTGGCGCATGTGAAACACGAGCGGCAGGCTGATGTTGCTTCCGTAGAAGTAATACGGCCCATCGCCGAGCGCGCGGATCTGCACCGCAATCTCGCGCGGGTCGTTCGCGCGGAGCGAAGGCATCCACACCTGCACCAGAAAAGTGACGGCGATGATGCCGGCGAGCGCAAAGCTCGCCGCGAGGCGTCGCACGTCGCGGTAGAAGAGCGATGCGAGAAAGCACACACCGACACCGACGGCCACACCAATCCAATCGGTTGTCATCCGCCCGCCGCGGAGTTTGCCGGCGACCGTGGGAAGCGTCAGCAATCCCAACGCCGCGACGATCAGTGTCCACAACAGCAGTGCGCGCACGAGCCGATGATGCTCAAAGGCCCGATCGAGCGATTGGCTGATCAACCACCCGCCGAGAATCGCCAGCGGCGGAAGGGCGGGGAGCAGGTAATGAAACTGCCGCTGTTTGGCGCAGAGCAGCGGGATGAAGATCGCGCCGAACCAGAGCAGCAGTGAGCGCGCCCGCCAGTCGCGCCGCCAATGATAACCGGCGACGATCAGCGCGAGCACGACGATCGCCGTCCACGGGGCGAGGGCGCGCAGCAGGTCGGGGAAGTACTGAAGGAGCGACGCGGCATGCTCCGCGCCCTTCACGCCGATCTCCGCCTCCTCCTGCAGCTTGGATAATCCGACCGTCGCCTGCACGTACGCGAACCACGGCACCGCGATGATCGCGGTGAGCAGCGGCGCGCCGCTTCGCGTCCAGTCCCACAGCACGCGCCAGTCCTGCCGCGGCCGCGCCAGCGGCAGGGCGAGCAGAAACGCCAGCGCGAACAGCGCGGGAAGGCCCTTTCCCATCACGGCCAGGCCGATCATCACGCCGCTGAGGCGATACCAGTTCATCTTCCCGCTGCCGTGCATCGCGCGCAGCACGCACGCGATGGCGGCGGTGACGAAGAAGGTGGCGAGGATGTCGGTCTCGGCGAGCCGCGCGTGCCGGGCGAACATCATGAAGCCGAGCAGCGCGGCGCCGGCGAAGAGCGCGGCGGCGCGATCGAACATCCATTCGGCGGCGGCCGCGACGAGCATCACGGTGAGCCAGCCGCTCAGCGCGAAAGGAACGCGCCCGATGCCCTCACTCACGCCGCCGACCTTGAACGCCCCGGCGGCGAGCCAATACGCCAGCGGCGGTTTTTCCAAGCGCAAGCCGCCGTTGAGACGCGGGATGAGCCAGTCGCGCCACCCGCGGCCGAGCATCTCGCGCGCGGTCTCGAGGACGCGCGCCTCCTGCGTGCGCTGCACCGCCGGCCGGCCGAGAAAAGCCAGCATGATCGCGAGCGTGGCGATCGCAAAAAGCGCGAGCGGCATCCGCGACATCGCGCGCGTTGAAGTTTTCTCGACCGCCGCCGCGTCCACGTCGCGGAGATTACTGGGATGTCCGTTCACGGACAAACGCGAACCATCGGTCTTCATCGCGGGTGAGCGAAGCGAACCGCGTCCATCCGCGCCTCGGCTGCGGTTCCGCTTCGCCACGATGCTGCAGAGCGATGTAAACCTGCGGCCGCGACGATGTCGGCGGCAGGGCCGCGGGGTCGGCCGTCCAAACGGTGCTGCGGTTCAGGTAAATCGACAGATCCACCGACGCACGCTTTTTCCCTTCCGGCCGCCAGTAATACATCTCCGCCGACGGGTAGCGTTCGCGGATCACTTCCGCCAGCGGGCGAAGATCGCTGCGGCCCGCGAGGCTGTCGCGATAGGCGAGGAAGAACACGTACGTGAGCAGCAGCATCACGATCGAGGCGGCGATGAGGATGCCGGTCGCGGATTGCCGCGTCGCGACCCACGCCGCCGCGATCGTGCTGCCGAGGCACAGTACGAGCACAATCGCCAGCGGAATCGAATACCACGGCCGCTCGTCGAGGAGCACGAGCCACTTCGTAGCGCCTGCGACGGGGAGGGCGACGGCGATGACAAGCAGCGTCGCCCATTGCAGCCAGCGCGGCACGCCCGGCCGATCGGAATCGAACATCTCGGACAGTCCGCGCGCCGTCAGCAACGCGGCGGGGCCGAGCAGGGGGAGCAGGTAACGCTCCTTCCGATCGGGGAAGAAGTTCATGACGACCACCGGCACGATCACGAGCAGCAGCGGGAGCAGCCACGCGCGCGAAACCGCGCGACGTTTGGCTTCCACGATCGTCCACGCGAGCCCGAGCAGAAACCCCGGCGTCCATGGCAGCATGTAGGGCAGGATCGACGCGTAACTCAGCGCGTTGCCGGCATGATTGAGGGTGCCGCTGCGGCTCAGTTCCACCGCCCAGCGCGACCAGACGTTCATTCGCGCCGCGACCAACGCGTACCACGCGCCGCCTGCGACGATGGCGAGGAACATTGCGGCGATGAGCGGCAGCCAGCGGGTCACTGCTCGTCGCCACAGCAGCGGCAGAGCAGGCGCTACCGCCATCAGCAGGGCGACCGGGCCTTTGCTCATCAGCGCCAGCGCCAGCGCGAGTCCCGCGACGATCGAGGCGGCCCACGTCACGCGTCGCAGCGCAAGCCGCGCGATCGCCGCATCGGCGACGCTCACCCACAGCGCCAGTTGCACGTCCGTCGTCATTTGCCGGCCGAAGCGGAGGAAGTAGATCGACGTCGCCGCCACGACCATCGCGATCAGGCCGTACTTGGCGCCGGCGACGTTGCGGCCGAAGTCGAAGATCGCGATCAGCATCAAGCAGGACGACGCCAGTGCCGGCCAGCGGACGTCCCACGCGAGGCGGTAATAGGCGCTGGTGCGCATGGTCGCATCCGGCGAATCAAGGTCCCGAAATGTGCTTGGCCGGATGGTCGCCGCCGCGATCCACGCCGCCAGCGGAGGCTTGGCGACGCGCGCTTCCCCCTCCAGTTCCGGAATCAGCCAATGCCCCGTTCGATGGATTTCCAGCGCCGTGGCGACGACCAGATTCTCCATCGTCGATGAGAACTCCATCCATGCGAGCGTCGGCGCGATCGCGGCGAAGAAAGCGACCGCGATGGCGATCGCGGCCGCGGTTGCACTGGCGGAGCGTTGATTATCGGAAGGTGCGTCTGCGCCGTCCGTAGCGTCCATGCGGCGCAGTCTAGCGGTGGTCGCGACGGTGCAAAAGTTGTGCGTGAAATCGGCCGCACAGGCGCGGCGACTCTCGCTCTTGACACATGCGGGGCGGCGCGAAATTCGGGCGCATTTTCGCCATATTCGCGTCAAACGCGCGCCTTGGCGGAGCCGATAACCATGTTGTCGGCCCGCGCGGGCTCAAGCGCGGGCATCTTGTTCGTCTCGGAGGCGCCGACTGTGATTTTTACGTTCGACCCGAACTCGCCGCTCGCAGTCTCTACCCCTGCGCCGACTCCGCCCGGACGTCGCCGAAAGCTCTGCCGAAGGCTCTCCCACGCGTGCCGCGCCGTCCTCGAACAGCTTGAGGGCCGCCAGCTCCTCTCGACCAGTACGATCCAGCCGCTCCCGTTCAACCTCGACTTCGGCTCCGACCGCGGCGAGCTGCTCGACGGCGACGGCCAGGGCACCGGCTTCACGCGCCTGCAGGCGAACAAGAACGGGAACGAGTATCAGCCGTCGCTTATCGATCTCGATACCGCGAGCGGCGTTCTGAAGCTCACGACCACCGGCACGTCCACCGCGGGCAGCAACACGAACAACGACAACACGCTCGCCAACGGTCTCGAGACACAGTTCAACGCGACGACAAGCGGATTCAAGATCACGGTCCGACTCAAAGGCCCGCTCAATTACATCGCCGCGCCGTCGGAGCAGGCGGGTGTGATGTTCGGGCCGGACCAGGACAACTTCATCAAGCTCGTCGCGATCTCGCAGCCGACCGGTCAGTTCATCCAGTTCGCCGACGAGGAGTTCAACGGCTCGACGTTCAGCCACCAGGTGAGCCTGAACGTCAGCCCGGGAAGTTTCTCGAGCAT